>DATDIE010000001.1:0-26714 GCA_036521235.1 Acidimicrobiales bacterium
TCCCGCCCTTTTCCGCGCTGGCGTTGGTCTCGGGAACCCTGGCCCCCTCCTACGCCGAGGAGCTGGTGGCCGCAGCGGACGACCCGCTCGTCACGGTGACACCGCTCGAAGAGGCGAGGTTCCTGGTCCAGGCGCCCGAGCATCAGCGGCTCTGCGACCTCCTGGCGAGCGTGGCGCGGCCGTCCGGGCGTGGCCTGCGTGTCGAGGTCGACCCGGAGGCCCTCTGAGCCGGCGCCGCGGCCCGGGTCGGAATTCGTCGCCGGTAGAATGACGGGATGCCCGAGCTGACCATCCGCCAGTACGGCGACCCCGTGCTGAAGGAGCGCACCCGCGAGGTCGACGAGATCGACGGCTCGGTGGCGAGCCTGGTCGAGTCCATGCTCGAGACCATGTACGCCGCGCCCGGGACCGGCCTGGCGGCCAACCAGGTCGGCGTGCAGCGGCGCATCTTCGTCTACGACATCGGCGACGGGCCCCAGACGGTCATCAACCCGCGCATCGTGGAGAGCGACGGTGAGTGGGCCTACGACGAGGGTTGCCTGTCCATCCCCGGCCTCAGCTGGGAGATCGTGCGCCCCAACGCCGTGCATCTCGTCGGCCTCGACCTCGACGGTAACGAGATCTCCCTGGAGGCCACCGAACTGGAGGGCCGGGTCTTCCAACACGAGCTGGACCATCTCGACGGCATCCTGCTCGTCGAGCGGCTCGACGAGGACCAGCGCAAGGAAGCGCTCAAGATCCTCCGCAGTCGCACGCTCGACTTGGCGCCGTCGGATCCCGACGGGCTCACGAGCCTCTTCTCGCGCTAGCCGCACCGTCGGGGCTCCGGCCCGCGCGTCGCCGCCTGTCCTACGGTGACTCCCGTGGCCCGCATCGCGTACCTCGGCACGCCGCACATGGCGGTGCGCCCGCTCCGCTCGCTCGTCGAGGCCGGCCACGAGGTCGTGCTGTGCGTCACGCGACCGGACCGCCGGCGGGGCCGGGGCGGGGAGACGACTCCGAGCCCCGTCAAGCAGGCGGCCCTCGAGCTGGGCATCCCGGTGAGCGACGACATGAAGGACCTGGCGGCCCTCAACGCCGAGCTCGCCGTCGTGGTGGCGTTCGGTCGCATCATCCCCGCCGCCATCCTCGAACAACTGCCGATGGTCAACGTCCACTTCTCGCTGCTGCCCCGCTGGAGGGGTGCGGCGCCGGTCGAGCGGGCGATCCTCGCCGGCGACGCGGAGACCGGCGTCTGCCTCATGCAGGTCGCGGCGGGGCTCGATACCGGCGATGTCTATGCCGAGCGCGTGGTGCCGATCGACGACGAGATCACGCTGTCCGATCTGCGGGTCGAACTCGTCGACGTCGCGTGCGATCTCCTGGTGGAGGAATTGAGGGACGGCCTCGCAAGCCTGCCGCCGGCTCAGCCTCAGCACGGAGAGGTCACGGTCGCGCAGAAGATCACCAAGGAGGACCTCCATCTCGACTGGAGCCGCTCGGCGGTGCAACTGCACCGGGTGGTCCGACTCGAACACGCGTGGACGACGTTCCGCGGGAAGCGCCTGGGTGTGCTCGAGGTGAGCGTGGTGGACCCCGCCCGCGATGATCCGCCGCTGGAGGGATCCGTCCCACCGGGCACCTTGCACGGCGCCATGGTCGCGACGGGGGAGGGGTTTCTCGAGCTGCGACGGGTCCAGCCCGAGAGCCGTTCCCCCATGTCAGCTGAAGCGTGGCTCCGCGGTATCCGGCCCGCGGCGAGTGAGCGTCTCGGGACGGACTAAACATGAGAGCAGTGACCGTGACGCCGATCGACGGGTGGAACCCCGACCAATACGAGCGGTTCCGCTCGGAACGTCAGCAGCCGTTCGACGATCTGCTGATGCTGTGTCACCCGGTGCCCGGCGGCCGCGCGGTGGACCTCGGCTGTGGGACCGGCAACCTCACCAAGATCTTGCACCAGGAGATGGAAGCGAAGGAGACGGTCGGCGTTGACTCCTCGCCCGCCATGCTGACCCGGGCCCAGGCTGCCCACGGTGACGTCGCCGGCCTTTCGTTCGTGCCGGGCGACATCGCGACCTGGCTCGACGAGGGCGTCGACTTGGTCTTCGCCAACGCATCACTGCAGTGGATCGACGACCATCTCAACCTGCTGGCACGGATGCGCACGGCCCTGGCCGCCGACGGGCAGCTCGCCTTCCAGGTGCCGTCCAATTTCCGGCACCCGTCCCACGTCCTGGCGCACGCCGTGGCCAACGAGTCGCCGTTCATCGACGCGCTGGACGGCGACGTCCCCGAAGACCGGGGCCGCTTCGTCCTCTCCCCCGAGCTGTACGCCGATCTCCTCTACGAGCTGGGGGCGAAGGACCAGGTCGTGCGGATGGAGGTCTACGGCCACGAGCTGGAGTCGACCGGTGAGGTCGTCGAATGGGTCATGGGGACGCTGCTCACGCCGTACCGCAAGCGCCTGAGCCCCGAGCTCTTCGACGAATTCATCGAGCGCTACCGCGAGCGGCTGATCGAAGAACTGGGGGAGCGGGAGCCGTACTTCTACGGGTTCCGCCGAATCCTCTGCTGGGCCCGCTTCAGCTGAGCGGGGACCGCGATCCGTGATGGGAGACGCCTCCACCGACGCCCGCGACGCGGGACGATTCGGCGACGTGCGCATCGCCCCCTCCGTGCTGTCCGCCGACTTCGGCATGTTGGCCGAACAGGTGGGGGAGGTGGCGCCCGCCGCGGACTGGCTGCACGTCGACGTCATGGACGGGCACTTCGTTCCCAACGTCACGATCGGCCCGCCCGTCGTGGCGTCGCTGCGTCGCCACACCCCGCTCTACTTCGACTGCCACCTGATGATGACCGAGCCGGGGCGCTATCTCTCCGACTTCGCACGAGCCGGAGCCGACGGCTGCACGGTGCACGTCGAGATCGGCGACACCGACGAGCTCATCACGCAGATGCGGGGCCTCGGGTTGCGCGCCGGGCTGGCGCTGAACCCCGACACGCCGTTCGAGGCCGTCGAGCCGTACCTGTCACTGGTCGATCTCGTCCTGTGCATGACCGTGTTCCCCGGTTTCGGCGGGCAGAGCTTCATCGCCGACGTGATGGGCAAGGTGACACAGGTCCGCGCCGCGGTCGAAGCGGACGCGCTGTCGCTCGACATCGAAGTGGACGGCGGCATCGACCCCGAGACCGCCCCGATCGCGGCCCGGGCCGGGGCCAACGTGTTCGTCGCCGGCAGCGCCGTCTTCGGGCACGACCGACCGTGGGAAGCCGCCGAGGAGATTCGCAGCGCCATCGGACGCACGGCGCACACCTGGACGTGACGCCGTCCACGCCCAGGGCTGTCGTTGTCGGCGCCGGCATCATCGGGACGTGGCACGCCCTCGAGCTCCTCGGCGCGGGCTTCAGCGTGGATCATCTCGACGCCGACGCGACGCCCGTCGGCGCGTCCGTGCGGAACTTCGGCCTCGTCTGGGTGAGCGGCCGTCGGAGCGGTCACGAGCTGCAGGTCGCCCGGCGCGCCCGGGCGCGGTGGGAACAGGTGAGCGCGCTCGTCCCCGACGTCGGATTCCGGCCGACGGGCTCGCTGACGGTGGCGACCACGGCGCCCGAGCGCTCGGTGATGGAGGCGTTCGCACGTCACCCCGACGCCGCGGCCCGCACCATCACCTTCCTCGAGCCCGACGAGGTACGCGACCGCAATCCCGCCGTCCGTGGCGACGTGACCGGCGCGCTCCAGTGCGAGCTCGACGCCGTCGTGGAGCCCCGTCGCGCCCCCGACGCCCTGCGGGGCTATCTCGGCGCGACGTCCGGCGACCGTTACCGCTTCCACCCGAGCCGGCGGATCAGCGTCACCGCGCCGCGCACCGTCGTCGACACGTCGGGGACCCGCTGGGAGGGTGACCTCGTCGTCCTCGCAACCGGCGCGGCCTACGACCACCTCCCGGCCGCTGCGCCTCTGGCCGGCCGCCTGCGGCGGGTCCGGCTGCAGATGTTCGAGACGCACCCCTTCTCCTCGTGCCTCACCACCTCGCTCGCCGACGCGGACTCGCTGCGCTACTACCCGGCCTACGAGCACGCGCCGCGGCACGAGCTGGGGGCGCAGAACGACGTCGGGGCGGCGCACCGGCTGCAGCTTCTCCTGGTGCAACGTCCCGACGGCGGCCTGACGATCGGCGACACACACGCCTACGACGAGCCCTTCGACTTCGCGCTCACCGAGGACCCCACCCACGAGCTCATGGCCCGCGCCGGGCGGATCCTCGGTGCCGAGCCCCCGGCGATCAGGCGCCGCTGGGAAGGCGTGTACGCCGAATGCACCGACGGTGCCGTCTGCCTGCGCGAGCAGATCGACGACGGCGTCTGGCTCGTCACCGGGCCCGGCGGCCGCGGCATGACGTGTTCCCCGGCCATCGCCCAGGACACGCTCGCGGCGATCGGCGTGGGCGCGTGATCGGGCGCTTCGCGCTGGTCTGCCTCGACATGGCCGGGACCACCGTGCGCGACGACGGCGCCGTCGAGTCGGCGTTCGACCAAGCGCTGGCCGCCGTCGGGGTCTCGGGGGGAACGCCGCAGTACGAAGCCGCCCATCGCTTCGTGCGCGAGACCATGGGCTGGTCCAAGGCCGACGTCTTCGCCTCCCTGCTCGATCCGGACCCGGCGCAGCGGGCCACGGCGGCGTTCGCCTCGACGTACGAGGCCATCGTCGCCTCCGGGCAAGTCGAGCCCATCTCCGGCGCGCTGGCCGTGCTGCGGGATCTGCGCGCCGGCGGGGTCAAGGTCTGCCTCACGACCGGCTTCGCGCCGTCCACGCGCGACGCCCTGCTCGACGCGTTGGGATGGCACGACGAGGTCGACCTCGCTCTCTCCCCGGCCGACGTCGGGCGTGGCCGGCCGGCGCCGGACCTGGTCCTGGGCGCCATGGCGCGCCTCGGGATCGACGACCCGGCCCACGTCGTCGTGGTCGGGGACACGGTCAGCGATCTCGAGGCCGGGACGGCGGCGGGCGCCGGGGCCGTGATCGGCGTCCTCAGCGGTGCCCACGACGAGCAGACGCTCCTCGTGGCGCCTCACACGGCGATCCTTCCGGACGTCACAGGGCTGATCGCACTGCTCGAGCCCACACCGAAGGCCCTCTGACCAGCGCATCTCGACAAAAACTGGAACGTGTTCTATAATTGCGCTCAGCACCCGGGGCCGGGACGCCGACCCAGACGAGGACGTGACCATGGATGATGTGGAGCACATGCGCCGGGCGATGGCGCTGGCGGCCACGGTCCGCACGAGCACCGCGCCGAACCCCTGGGTGGGCTCCGTGATCGTCCCCGCGACCGCCAGCAGCGATGTCGTGGCGTTCTTCGAAGGCGCGACCGCGCCGCCGGGCGGCCCCCACGCCGAGGCCATGGCCCTCGCATTGGCGGGGGAGGCGGCTCGCGGCGCCACCCTCTACGTCACGCTGGAACCCTGCGCCCACCAGGGTCGGACACCGCCGTGCACCAACGCCATCATCGAGGCCGGCGTGGCGCGCGTCGTCATCGGCATCGAGGACCCCGACCAGCGGGTCGCCGGGCGCGGCGTCGCCGCACTTCGGGCGGCCGGCATCGAGGTCACCGAGGGTGTGGTGGCGGACGAAGTGGCCGAGCAGCTGGCGCCGTATCTCAAACACCGGAGTACCGGCCAGCCCTGGGTCGTCTTGAAGATGGCGGCCAGCCTCGACGGCCGCACGGCCGCCCCCGACGGGACGAGCCGTTGGATCACCGGCGAGGCCGCCCGCCGCGACGCACACCGTCTGCGGGCCCATTCCGATGCCGTGCTGGTCGGTGCGGGGACCGTGCGGGCCGACGACCCCGAGCTGACCGTCCGGCTGGAGGACGTGCCCCGAGACAGCCAGCCCCTGCGCGTCGTCCTGGGCAAGGCGCCCGAGGGGGCAAAGGTGCTCCCGGCCCTCGAGCTCGAGGGCGATCTGAGAGCCGTGCTGGACGATCTGGGGAACCGCGGCGTGCTCCAGCTCTTGGTCGAAGGGGGGGCCTCCGTGGCGCACGACTTTCAGGCTGCAGGCCTGGTGGATCGCTACGTGATCTACCTCGCGCCCGTGCTTTTCGGCGGTGACGATGCCCGCCCGCTTTTCGCGGGGCCAGGCGCTGGCACAATTGGAGACGTGTGGAGAGGACGAATGGTGTCGGTTGCGCAGCTCGGTGAGGACCTTCGGGTCGAGGTGGCCGCCTGATGGGGTTCTCGCCCGTTGAAGAGGCCATCGAGGCCATCGGCAGGCTCGGCATGGTTGTCGTGGTGGACGACGAGGACCGGGAGAACGAGGGGGACCTCGTCATGGCGGCCGAGGCGGCCACGCCGGAGAAGATCGCGTTCTTCCTGGCCCACACGTCGGGCGTGATCTGCGTCCCGCTGTTGCCCGAGCGCGCCGACCTGCTCGACCTGCCGCTGATGGTCACGGCGAACACCGAGGCCCAGCGCACCGCGTTCACCGTCAGCGTGGACTACCGGCACGGCACCACGACCGGCATCTCCGCGGCGGACCGGGCCACCACGATCGCCTCGCTCATCGACCCGAGCACCCGTCCGAACGACCTGAACCGGCCGGGCCACATCTTCCCGCTGCGCTACCGGACGGGCGGAGTCCTCAAGCGCGCCGGGCACACCGAGGCCACGGTCGACCTCAGCCGGTCGGCCGGGCTGTCGCCCGCGGGCGTGCTGTGCGAGATCGTGACCGAGGACAAGTCGGAGATGGCCCGTCTGCCCGACCTCGAGGCCTTCGCCAAGAAGCACGACCTCCCGTTCATCTCCATCGCCGACCTCATCCGGTACCGCCGTCAGAACGAGAAGCTGGTCCGCCTGGTCTCCGAGGCGCGCATCCCGGCCGAGGGACGCGAGTTCCGTGCTCTGGTGTACGAGTCGGTGCTCGACAACGAGCAGCATCTCGCGCTCGTCATGGGCGATGTGGCGGGCTCAGAGGACGTGCTCGTGCGGGTGCACTCCGAGTGCCTGACCGGCGACGTGTTCGGCTCGTTGCGGTGCGACTGCGGCCCCCAGCTCCATGCCGCCATGGACATGATCGAGCAGGAGGGCCGCGGCGTCCTCATCTACCTGCGCGGCCACGAGGGACGCGGCATCGGACTCGGGCACAAGATCCGCGCCTACCAACTCCAGGAACAAGGTCACGACACGGTCGACGCCAACCTCCAGCAGGGCCTGCCCGTCGACAGCCGCGAGTACGGCATCGGCGCCCAGATGCTCGTCGACCTCGGCGTCACAACGATGCGCCTCATGACGAACAACCCGGTGAAGTACGGCGGCCTCGAGGGCTTCGGGCTCGACATCACCGAGCGCGTCTCTCTGCAGACGTCGGCCAACCCCGAGAACATCGCCTACCTGCGGACCAAGCGCGAGCGGATGGGCCACATGCTGCACGGCCTCGACGACGTCCTGTGACACAGTGAGGGCGTGACCCTCCCGACACCTCACCCGAGTCGCTGATGGCCGGCTCCGACCTCGTTACCTTGCCCGAGGGCGCCTTTGACGACGTTGCGGCCCAGGTCGGCACGCAGCTGCGCGGCGAGCACAACGGGACCGGCCTCAGGGTCGGCATCGCTGGGGCGCTGTTCAACGGCGGGATCACGCTGCGGCTCCTCAACGGCGCCCTTGAGGCGCTGACCGAGGTCGGCACGGCCCGGCGCGACGTCACGGTCGCCTGGGCGCCCGGCGCCTTCGAGTTGCCGCTGGTGGCTCGGGCCTTCGCGCAGGCCGGCAAGGTGGATGCGGTGCTCTGCCTCGGCGCCGTGATTCGCGGCGACACCGGCCACTACGACTTCGTGGCGGGGGAGTGCGCATCCGGGATCCAGCGGGTCCAACTCGACACCGGCGTGCCGGTCGTCTTCGGCGTCTTGACGACGGACACGCTCAAACAGGCGCTCGAGCGTTCGGAGCCCGACGAGACGAACAAGGGGAGAGAAGCTGCGCTCACCGGCATCGAGATGGTGCGGTTGCTGCGCAGCGGCCCTCTTTCGTAGCGCCGGTTGCGGTCCTCGGCGACGTTGCGCCACGCACTCGCGGATGACAAGGGTCCTTGAGCAGGGCCACGCGACCCGTTAGCGTCACCCCTGAGTCGTCGTACGGAGGGGCCTGAGGGCCGGGAGGTTCAGCGATGCACAAGATCACTCGGGCGCTTATGCGGACGTCGGTGGCGGGGGCGGGGGCGTGTGCAGTGGTCGCGCTCGGACTGACGCTGACCGGTCCGGCCGCCTCGGCGGCGCAGCCCCGACCTCCCACGACGCCGCCGACCGTGCCGGGCGGTCCGGCCGCCTCGACGACACAGCCGCACGCCGTCACGTCGCCACCGACCGTGCCGGGCGGGTCCGCCACGCCGGCGGCACGGCCCCACGGCCTCACGTCGCCGCCGACCGTGCTCGCATCCTCCTGGCAGCCGACGACGACCCACGATTCCACGTCGAGCGACAGCTACTCCAACGAAGCCGTGTCGTGCGCCACCTCGACGTTCTGCATGAGCGTCGGGAACGGCGACACGAACAGCCTCGCGTTCGGCGAGGAATGGAACGGCACGGCGTGGAACGAGGTCGCCATGGCCACGCCGGCCAGCGCGTCATCCGCTTATCTCGACGGCGTCTCGTGCGTCACCACGACGTTCTGCGAGGCGGTGGGCGAATTCTACGTCGGGTCCAGCAACACGAGCACGAACTTCGCCGAGACGTGGAACGGCTCCTCCTGGACCGTGCAGACGATCGCCGCTCCCGGGACCGGCTCGAGCGTCCTCGAGTCGGTGTCGTGCACTAGCCTCACGTTCTGCTTCGCCACCGGGTGGCAGGCCTCCGGCAGCGGTTACACGCCGTTGACCCAGCAGTGGAACGGTTCCGCCTGGTCGGATGTCGCAGCTGGGAACCAGAACGACGGTCAGCTGAGCGGCGTGTCGTGCAGCTCGACGACCTTCTGCGCCGGGGTCGGCGACTACGAAGTCGGGTCGACGGACACCGTTCTCATGGAGAATTGGAACGGCAGTGCCTGGGTCGCGGCTCCCAGCTCGTCGGCGCCCACCGCGGCGCCGGAAAACTACTTGACGTCCGTCTCGTGCACCGGACCAGGATTCTGTGCCGCCACCGGTTCCGGCTACACGCCCAACACCAACAGCGTGACCCAAGACAACAGCTACATCACCCTCATGGAGATCTGGAACGGGTCGAGCTGGTCGGTGACGCCGAGCTCGAACTTCGGAGGCCCCGGGCTGGGCAATTTCATGTACGGCGTCAGCTGCGTCGCCGCGACGTCGTGTGCGGCGGTGGGGTCGTACTACACGAACAGTGCGAACACCGACACGTACCAGAACGAGGCCTTCACGTGGAACGGCACCGCCTGGGCCATGGCGACCCCGGCGGACTACGCCACTGCGTCACCCGCGGCCGGCCAGCAGGGGGTCAGCTGTATCTCCGATTGGGCGTGCATGTCGGTCGGCTACGCCTCGAACGCCTCCGCCTCGTTCGCGTACAACACGATGTCGCCCATGGCCCGCTCCGGCTACCGCTTCGTGGCCTCCGACGGCGGCGTCTTCAACTACGGCACCGGCGCCCCCTTCTTGGGCTCGCTGGGCGGCACGCACCTCAACGCGCCCATCGTCGGCATGGGGATCATGGCCGCCGGTGACGGCTACTACCTCGTCGCCTCCGACGGCGGGGTCTTCGCCTACGGCTCCGCCCAGTTCTACGGCTCCATGGGCGGCAAGCCGCTCAACAAGCCGGTCGTCGGCATGGCGGTGACGCCCGACGGCGGTGGCTACTGGCTCGTGGCGTCCGACGGCGGTGTCTTCGCATTCGGCGATGCGCAGTTCTTCGGCTCGGCCGGCAGCCTCCCGCTCAACAAGCCGGTGGTCGGCATCGCCTCGTCACCCAACGGTATCGGCTACTGGATCGTGGCCTCCGATGGCGGCGTCTTCAACTACGGCCCCAACGCGCCCTTCTTGGGCTCGACCGGCGGCACGAAGCTGAACAAGCCGGTCGTCGGCATCGGCGCCACGACGTCGG
Organism: Acidimicrobiales bacterium; assembly: GCA_036521235.1. GTDB lineage: Bacteria > Actinomycetota > Acidimicrobiia > Acidimicrobiales > RAAP-2 > Bog-473. Next base: position 10,026 of record DATDIE010000001.1, read on the forward strand.
GGCAGTACTACCTCGTCGCCTCCGACGGCGGGATCTTCGCCTTCCCGACCGGGCCCTCGGGTCCGCCGTTCTACGGCTCGACGGGTTCGATCACACTGAACAAGCCGATCATCGGGATGACCGTCGTCCAGGGCGGCTACTACCTCTCGGGCTCCGACGGTGGCGTCTTCGCCTTCCCGACGGGCACCAACGGCCTGCCGTTCGACGGCTCGACGGGTGGCACGAAGCTCAACGCACCGATCGTGGGGGTGGCGAGCTAGCGGGAGCAACCGCTCCGCCGGCCCTCGTCGCTCTTCAAGGAGGGCGCCGGGTCTTCATCGTTGGGTGGCCGCTGCAGCGTGGTTCATCCAGTGTTTACATCGAGGACACCGCGTCGACACGCGCGCTCCGTACCGTGTCGTGGGTGGGCGGACCACCCGCTCGCGGGGAGCACGCGTGAGGCCAGGGCCCTGCATGGACGACTCGTCGGCGAAACGTGACGTGGAGACGGTCACCGCTCCGCCCTGTGCCGTAGCGGGGAGCGTCGATCCGGCCGGGATTCGTTTCCGGCCCGGAGTGCGCCGCGAAGGCCCCTTTCGCATCCGTTACGTCACCGTGCACGGGTACCGGCGGGCGTATGTCCCGGCAGGTACGGGCCCGGCGTTACTGCTCGTCCACGGCATCGGCGACAGCTCGGACACCTGGCGGCCCGTCTTCGACGAACTCGCCCGCAACCACACGGTCATCGCGCCCGACCTCTTGGGCCATGGGCGCTCCGAGAAGCCGCGGGCCGACTACACGATCGCCGGCTTTGCCAACGGCATGCGGGACCTTGTCTCGGTGCTCGGAGTGGATCGAGTGACCGTCGTCGGGCACTCGCTCGGGGGCGGCGTCGCCGCGCAATTCGCCTACCAGTTCCCCGAGCGCTGCGAACGTCTCGTTCTCGTCGGCAGCGGGGGCGTCGGGCGTACGGTCAGCCCGCTTCTGCGTTTCGCCGCGGTACCCGGTGCTGAGGTCCTGATGCCCTTCTTGGGGTTGCCGCCAGTGCGTGCAGTGAGTCGGGCCGGCGCCGGCTTGCTGCGCATCTTCGACACGGCGCTCGGACGCGACGCGGTCGAGATCCTTGCCGTCTTCGACGCCCTGCCCGACACCCAGGCTCGCCGAGCCATCCTTCGCACCCTCCGCTCGGGCGTCGATTGGCGAGGCCAGGTCATCACCATGTTGGACCGCGCCTACCTCGCGGAGGGGATGCCGACGTTGATCGTGTGGGGTCGCCACGACGCGATCATCCCGTTGGGGCACAGCCGCTTGGCGCACGCCCGCTCCCAGGGAGCCGACTTGAGATCTTCGACGAGGCCGGGCACTTCCCGCACCACGTCGACCCGGAGCGATTCGCGCGGCTTGTCGCGGAGTTCGTACAGTCCACCGCTCCCGCTCGCTTCGACCCCGACCGCTGGCAGAGGCGCCTGCTGCAGGGTCGTTCTGCTCCTGAAGAGCCAACGGGCCCCGAAGACGACGAGTTCCTCGAGGAATCGTCATCGCGGCCCGTGCCCTCTGCGAACTGACGGGAAGGCACGGTGGGGTCGAGCCCCGCGACCCCGTTTGGGTGCCCGGAGCGCCTAATACAGGATCAGCTGCGTACAGCGGTACGTCGCCATCAGTTTCTCCGACGTCTCGTTGGTGACCTTGGCGTCCCACACCTGCGTCGTGCGGCCCGTGTGCAAGGGCGACGCGGTCGCCATCACCAGGTCGCCTTCCCGAGCGCTCGAGATGAAGTTGGTCGAGCAATCGATCGTGGTGAAGGTCTTGGCCCCCTCAGGCCAGTGGTGGTTGACGCCGAACGCGCACAGCGCGTCGGCCAGCGTGATGACGACGGGCGCCCACAGGTAGCCCGTGCCCGCGATGAGGTCGTGGCGCACCGTCAGCCGGGCGATGGGGTAGTGGTCGGTGTCGAGGGGTGAGAGCTCGATCCCGAGGAGGTTCAAGAAGTTGAAGACGTCGTAGGGAGGCGGCACGACCCCAGCTTGCCCCAACGAGCGACCGATGCTCCGTTGGTCGCGCCGGCCCGCCCCTTCGTTCCGGAGGCGTGGCCGACGCGGCGCGGCTCAGCCGGCGGCCGACCCGAGGTGCTGGATCCCGACGATCGGACCGTTCAGCGGGTGGTTGCCGATGGCGGTGTAGATCGAGCCCAAGAACGGGGCGTCGCCGTAGTTGAAGACCCCACCGTCGGAGCCGACGAACCAGTAGCCGTTGCCCGAATGCGTCACCGCGATCCCGACAATCGGGGCGTTGAGCTTCTGGCCGGCCGCCAAGGATCCGGGCACCGAGCCGAAGAAGTGCTGGGTCCCGTAGTTGAAGGCGCCACCATCAGACGCGGCGAGCACGTAACCCTGGCCCGACGCCGCCGCGGCGATCCCGACGATCGGGGCGTTGAGGTGCACCCCACCCAGTCCGCCCACGTAGAGGGCGTCACCCTCGGCGTAGACGTCGCCCAGGTTGTCGGTCAGCCAGCCGCCGCCGCCGTCCTGGGTAGAGGCCATGCCGACGATGTGCGCCCCCGAGGGCACCGACACCGCGGGCAGCGCCGGTGCGGCGCCGAAGTTGTAGATTTTGCCGTTCTGGGCGACGAGCCAGTACCCGTTCTCCGCCGGTGGCGCCGCGATGGCCGAGATTGGCGAGGGGAGCTTCTGGCCCCCGAGCGAGCCGTAGAAGTTCGCCCCACCGAGCGCGAAGACCCCACCGTCGCCGCCCGCCATCAGGTAGCCGTCGTAGCCCGGCGAGTTGGCGATCCCGACGATCGGGGCGTTGAGGTGGTTGTTGGCGAGCGACCCGTGGAAGTTCAGCCCGAAGTCGAAGATCCCGCCCTCGTTGGCTACCAGGCGATAGCCGTTGGGGTTGAACGGCCCCACCGTCACCGTCTCGGCCGGATCACCGCAGGCCGTGGTGACCGCAGCGTTGTTCGAGTCGCCGCTGTAGAGCGCCTGCCAGGAGTAGGAGCCCTCCTGCGTCGGGACGAACGAGGGCGACGGGTACTGGCCGTCCCCACTGACGTTCTGCGGCGGCGAGATGTAGGCCGGCGCGGCGCTGCAGGTCGAGTCACCGGCGCCGAAGAGCTTGAAGACCAGGGATCCGGTCGGGCTCGTCCCCCCGGCGACGGTGGCCGTGTCGGTGGTGGGGTCTGTCAGTCCGATCTCGGGCGCCGACACCGCGGTGGTGACCGTGGCCGACGTCGACGCGGGCGGTCCGGCAATGAACACCCCTTCTGGAGCCTCGAACGTCGTGCTCGAGCCGCTCAGGTTGGCGATCGGCGAGGCCGCGCCGTCCGCATCTGCCGCGAACACCGGGACCTGGGCGGCGCCGAAGTCCGTGACGTAGATGTTCCCATCGGAGTCCAGGCCGAGGTCGTCGAGGTACGTGGTCCCGCTCGGCGTGATGTTCTGCGCCGGCGTCGCGTTGTCGTGCGCGCCGGGATTGAAGACCTCGACCGAGTTGAAGTTCCCCGAGTGGTTGGAGACGTAGAGCTTGCCGCTGAATCCGACGACCACGTCGTTGGGCCCTTCGAGGCCGGTGTTCGATCCGGCGATGGTGTATTCGGGCGCAACGTTGCCGTTGGCGCCGGGGGCGAAGACGGCGATCGAGCTGCCCTCCGTGTTGGCGGCGTAGAGCGTGCCCGTCGCGTCGACCCCGACGCCGTCGACGTCGTCGCCCAGCCCCGTGTTCGAGCCGGTGATCGTCCGGATCGGGGTGGCGTCGCCCGAGGCGCCCGGTGCGAAGACCTGGATGATCGGGCCGCCGTCGTTGCCCACGTACAGCGTCCCGTCAGGCGCTAGCGAGATGTCGTCCGGGTCTGCGAACGTGGTGTTCGAGCCGCTGATCGTGTTGATCGGCGTGGCATTGCCCGTGGCGCCGGGCGCGAATTCGACGATGGACTGGCCCTCGAGGTTGGCGACGAACATGTCACCGACCGCGTTCACCTTGACGTCGCCGGGCAGGGACAACCCCGTGTTCGGGCCGGAGATGACGCGCTCCGGCGCGACGTTGCCGGTGGAGCCCGGCGCGAAGACGTCAACGGCGTTGGCTTCGTAGTCCGCCACATAGATGGTCCCCTGCGGGTCTTGGGCCGCGGCGTGGGCGACCCCTTCGCCGAGCAGCGGCAAGATCCCGGCCGACAGCGCCAGAGCTGCCGCGGCGCCGAATGACGTCCGTACGAGTCGTCCCATGTCCTCCACTGCCTCCTGCGGCCGACCGGTCGCCCTCTAGAACCCGAACCACTGCACGCATTGAGACCGCGCTGCGCGACGGCTGAGCCACGCTGCACCGGAAAGACGTTCGCCAATTGACCCGGACGTTATGGGCATATACGACCAACGTCAAGGGAAATCGGCTCGATTGCCGCCACGAAACCAGGTTTCGATGCATGTTTCGTAAGATCTATGCCATGCTCCGCCTGGTCTTGCCCAAAGGCTCGCTCGAACGCGCCACCATGCAGCTGTTCGAGGACGCCGACCTGGCCGTGAACCGCGCCTCGGACGTGGCCTACCGCGCCACCATCGACGACCCGCGCATCGACGAGGTCCGCATCCTGCGTCCCCAGGAGATCCCGGTGTACGTCGCCGACGGGTTGTTCGACCTCGGCATCACCGGCCGGGACTGGATCGAGGAGCGGGGGAGCGAGGTGGTCTCGCTCGGCCAGCTGTCGTACTCGAAGAACACGTCGCGGCCCGCCCGGGTGGTGCTCGCCGTCGGGGCCGACTCTCCCGTGCAAACCCTGGCCGACCTCGCGGCGTCGGTGAAAGGACGCCCGGAGCGACTGCGCGTGAGCACCGAGTACCCCGAGCTGACCCGCCGCGCCCTCGAGGCGCACGGCGTCGACGCAGAGCTCGCGCTCTCCTACGGCGCCACCGAGGCGAAGGTGCCCGACATCGCCGATGCGGTCGTCGACATGACCGAGACGGGCAGTGCGCTGCGCGCGGCGGGCCTCAAGGTGATCGAGACGCTGCTCGTGTCGCACACCGAGCTCATCGCCAACCCCAAGGCGGCCGACGACCCCGAGAAGCGCCACGCCATGCAGCAGATCCTCACGCTTCTCCAGGGCACCCTCGAGGCCCGGGGCAAGGTGCTGGTGAAGCTGAACGTCTCGGCCGAGAACCTCGATGCGGTTCTCACCGTCCTGCCCTCCATGCGCGCCCCGACGATCTCGGAGCTCTCCGGGGGAGGCGCCTTCGCGCTCGAGACGGTGGCGCCCAAGTCCGAGATCAACGTCCTGATCCCTGCGCTGCGCGACCACGGGGCGACGGACATCTTGGAGCTGCCGCTCTCCAAGATCGTCCACTGACGTGGCCGCCCCCGTCGGCGTCGCCGGGCCGCACCTCGGGCGCGTCGCCTCGTTCGACCCGGCCAGTGGCCTCGGCACCGTGGTCGACGACGACGGCTCGTCCTACGACTTCCACGCCACCGCGATCGCGGACGGGAGCCGGCGCATCGACGTGGGAACGCCGGTGGTCTTCGACGTGGCCCCGGGCCACCGCGGCCGCAACGAGGCCCGCGGGATCCTGAGCCTGCCGCCCTAGTCCTCCCACCACGAGCCGGCGTAGCGGCGGGCGAAGACATCGAGCGCCGCGTCGACGCCCGCCCGGTCGCCCGTCGCCAACAGGTCGAGTAGGAGCCCGCGCACGACCGCCAGCCCGAGGCGGGCGTTCGCACGGACCACCTCCCGCGGCACGCCGGCGGCACCGGCACCGGCCCCCTCTAACAGCACGTCGTTGGCCTCGACCCAGTGCTCGATGTCGCCCATCAGCAGCGGCGCCACCGCGGGGTCGCCCTGGAGGGCGCGGCCGTAGAGGGCGAAGAAGAGTCGTTCGGATGCGGCGAGCTCGGGGTCGGCGACGTAGGCCCACATCCGGCGGACGACCTCCTCGGTCCGTTCGCCGGCCACCATCCCCACATCGGCCAGCTGTTGCTGCGTGCGCACCTCGACCGCCTGGGCCACCTCGAGCAGCAGGCCGTCCTTGGAGCCGAAGTGGTACAGGAGCATGCGGTGGCTGGAGCCGACGGCCTCGGCGATCCGCCGCAGGCTCTGGTCCGCCAGCCCGTCGGCGCTGAAGTGCTCGATCACCGCGTCGAGCAGCCGCTGCTTTCCCGCCGCCCCGCGGGCGATTTGGGCCTCCATGTACCAAATGGTACATTCGTTCGCAGCACGAAGGGAGGCGCGCCATGGCGCAACAGGTGATCGACCGGACGGCGACGACCGCGGGTGACCCGGCCACCGTCTACGAGCTGCTGGCCGACGGCGCCACGTGGCCGCAGTGGTCGCCCATCAGCTCTTTCGAGCTCGTCGAGCCGGGGGACGCCATGCCCGAGGGGCTCGGGGCGCTCCGTGTCTTCACGACGGGCAGGCACAAGAGCACCGAGCGGGTGGTCGAGCGGCGACCGGGCGAGGCGTTCGCGTACGTCCTCGAGGCAGGCCTCGCCGTCCGCGACTACAAGGCCGTGATCACCCTCAGGCCCACCGAGACCGGCGGCACGACCATCAAATGGCATTCGACGTTCACGGCCAAGGTGCCCGGCACCGGCGGGGTGTACCGCCGCCAGCTGGGCGCGTTCATCGGGGAGTGCGTCCAGGGACTGGCGGCCGCCGCCGAGCGGGCCCGCACCGCCTGAGCACGGCGCAGGATCGGGACGGCTACGCCGGCCCGTCCTTCCCGGCGTTCGCCGAGTTCTCCGAGTCCGTCCGCTCGGCCCCCTCGAGGCTGACGTACGCCAGGCGCAACTGCGAGAGCGAATCGACCAGGGCCGGCTCGGCCTCGCCCAGGCGCCCCTTCAGCCCGTCGAGCAGATAGCCGAGCGCGTCGATGGGCAGCCGGGCCTGGAGCAGCGCCGGTGGGTTCTGGGAGAGGTAGATGGCGGCGAGCTCGAAGAGGCCGTAGCAGTGGTTGGCCACCACGATGTCGGCGGGCGTGTGGGCCAGCTGGGCCCGCATGGCCGCGACCTCCGCCTCGGCCTCGGCCGGTGACGGTTCGGTGACGTCGGTGTCGCCGGGGCCGGAGAGGGGCTGTTCGGCGGCGCTTGCCCCCTCCTCCTTGGGGAAATGCTCACCCGACGGTGTCCAGATGCTGCTCATGCTGGTACTGTATGTGCCTTGACTACATGGAAGCGGGGCCTCCTCTCCGAGTGCCTCCACCTGGCCACCTCCTCGCCTTCTTCGTGAGCACCTGTGCGCCAGGTCGAACGTCTCCGGCGCGGGCGCTGCCCGCGGGTCGGCTCCGCTCCACCGATTGGCCCACGGAAGGACCGCGGGCCCGAGTGAGAGGTGTGATGCCGCATCGTCGCTGAAACCACAACAGAGCATCGGATCAACGACCGAATCCGTGCCCGTGAAGTCCGGCTCGTGGACCCTGACGGTGTGCAGCTCGGCATCAAGCCACTGCCCGAGGCCCTAGCGATAGCGAAGGACCTCGACCTCGACCTCGTCGAGGTGGCCCCCATGGCCAACCCTCCCGTCTGCCGGATCATGGACTTCGGCAAGTTCAAGTTCGACGAGGCCCAGCGGGCCAAGGAGAGCAGGCGCAAGACGGTCCACGTCGGGATCAAGGAGATGAAGTACCGGCCGAAAATCGGGCCCGGCGACTTCGACACCAAGACCCGTCAGGTGGCCAAGTTCCTGAACGAAGGGCACAAGGTCAAGATCACGATCATGTTCCGGGGCCGCGAGGTGTACCACCCCGAGCACGGCAAGCGGATCTTGGATCGCATCGCCGAGCAGATGGAGGGCATCGCCAAGGTCGAGGCCGAGCCGAAGCTCGACAACCGCAACATGATCATGGTGCTCGCCCCCGACAAGCGGGCCCGCCAGGCCGCCCAGTCGAGGGCCTCGAACCAGCAGCGCGCCGAGAAGGGCACCGCGCCGGCCACAGAGAGTCCCTCTGCCCAGGCCGAGGCGGGCGCCAACGGCAGTGCTCCGGTCGGGGATGCGGGTGCAGTCAGCGAAGTCGCGGCGTCTACCGAAGAGGGATGACGCCATGCCGAAGATGAAGACGGACCGGGGTGCCGCCAAGCGGATCAAGGTGACCGGCAGCGGTCGGTTGCGCCGCCGCAAGGCCTTCCGCTCGCACCTGCTCGAGAAGAAGTCGAGCGTGCGCGTCCGCCGCCTCGGGCGCGAGGGCGACATCGCCAAGGCGGACGAGCGGGCGACGCGCCGGATGCTCGGTATCTGAGCGCCTCACCCCACCCACCACCTTTCCACCCAATCCACCGCTCGCCCCGGCCGACCCCACCGGCGCCGATGGCGACGACTTAGACAACTCGAAGAGAGGAGCACCCCCATGGCCAGAGTGAAGCGGTCCGTCCACGGCCGTAAGCATCACCGCGCCGTACTCGAACAGGCGAAGGGGTACTACGGAAACAAGAGTCGTTCCTACCGGGCTGCCAACGAGCAGCTCATGCACTCCATGCAGTACGCCTACCGCGACCGGCGGGCGCGCAAAGGTGACTTCCGCAAACTCTGGATCCAGCGCATCAACGCCGGGGCGCGCCAGAACGGCATCAGCTACAGCCGCCTCATCAACGGCCTGCACCTGGCCGGGGTCGAGGTCGACCGCAAGGTCCTCGCCGACCTCGCGGTGAGCGAGCCCGCCGCCTTCGCCGCACTCGTGAGCACGGCGCAGGACGCGCTGGCGCAGGCGCCCGTCGCCGAGGTCGCTTCCTGACCCAACGGCTGGCCTTCACGCACCGGCGGATCCGCCGGCTGCGCGGCCTGCTGCAGAAGCGTTCGGCGCGCTGGACCGAGCGCGCCTTCGTCGCCGAGGGAGCCGAGTTGCTGCGCTGCGCGCTCGAGGCGGGCGTGCCGGTCGAGTCCGTCTACGTGGCGCCGGCCGGTGACGCCGACCCCGCCACCTTGGACGTGTGCCGTCGCGCCACCGCGGCGGGGGCCCGCGTCTTCTCCCTCGGGCCCGGCGTGCTCGAGCGTGTCGCCGACACGGTCACGCCCCAGCCGGTGCTGGCCGTGCTCCCGATGCTGCCCATGCTCGGCGACCCGGTGACCACCACACCCACGCCGCCGGCCGACCCCGGCGCCCTCGTCCTGGTGCTGGTCGACGTGCGCGACCCGGGCAACGCCGGCACCGTGCTGCGGGCGGCCGACGCCTCGGGGGCACGGGCGGTCGTCTTCGCGGCGGACTCGGTCGACCCCTACAACCCCAAGACGGTTCGGGCCTCGGCCGGCTCGCTCTTCCACGTCCCCTTCGCCGTGCAGCACGATCCCGCCGCGACCGCTGCGGCGCTCGCCGCCGGAGGCTTCCGCACGCTCGCCAGCGTCGTGCGCGAGGGCGAGGACTACGCCGCGCTCGACTGGTCCGTCCCGACCGCGGTGTTCTTCGGCAACGAGTCGGCGGGGCTCGATCCCGCGCTGTCCGCCGTCCTCGACGGCGCCGTCGTCATCCCGATGGCCGGCCGGGCCGAGTCGCTCAACGTGGGCGTGGCGAGCGCCGTCGTGGCGTTCGAGGCCTTCCGCCAGCGTCGGGGCGGTGGTGCCGCGGCGCGTAGCATTCCGGGGACCGGAGACGAATCGACATGGTGACCGACAACGTGGAGCTCGACATCGAAGGCATCGCCGGCGACGGCGAGCGGGCGATCGCGGCCGCGGCGTCCACCGATGCGCTCGCCGAGGTGGAGACCGAGCTGTTGGGCAAGCGTTCCGTGCTCACCCGGGCCCACCGCACGCTCGGAGCGCTGAGCCCCGAGGAGCGCAAGGAGGCGGGCCGGCGGCTGAACGAGGTACGCACCCGCCTCGAGGCGCAGCTGGCCGCCCGCCGCGACGAGCTGGCGGAGGCCGAGCGCGCCGAAGCCCTGCGGGCGGACCGTCTCGACCTGACCGAGGTCATCCCTACCGCCGTGCTGTCGTCGCCCGCCCGCGGCCATCTCCACCTCGTGAGCCAGGCGCGGGCCGAGCTCGAGGACGTGTTCGTCGGCATGGGCTTCACCGTCGCCGAGGGCCCCGAGGCCGAGTCGGACTGGTACAACTTCGAGGCGCTCAACATCCCGCCGTCGCACCCGGCGCGCGACATGTACGACACCATCTACCTCGAGGTCGGCGAGCCCGAGACGGTGCTGCTACGCACGCACACCTCCCCGGTGCAGATCCACCTGATGGAGGCGGCGGTGCGCGACGCGACGCTGCCGATCCACGCGGTCATGCCGGGCAAGTGCTACCGGCTCGACACGCCCGACGCCCGGCACCTCCCGGTCTTCAACCAGATCGAGGGCCTGGTGGTGGACCGCGACATCACCTTCGGCGACCTCGCCGGCACGATCCAGCTCTTCACCGAGGCGTACTTCGGCCCAGGCATGCAGTCACGTCTGCGCCCGGCCTATTTCCCCTTCACCGAACCGTCCGCCGAGTTCGAGATCACGTGCACCATCTGCCTGGGTGAGGGCTGCCGCACGTGCTCGCACACCGGCTGGATCGAGCTCGGGGGCTGCGGCATGGTCGACCCCGCCGTCTTCCTCGCGGTCGGGATCGACCCCGCCGAGTGGTCGGGCTTCGCCTTTGGCTTCGGCATCGACCGCCTGGCGCAGATGCGTCACGGGGTGCCCGACATGCGCTCGTTCGTGGAGAACGACATCCGCTTCCTCTCGCAGTTCTGACCTGACCACACCGACAAACGGAAAGATCCTCCCGACCACCGTGCGCGCCCCGCTGAGCTGGCTCCGTGACTTTGCCCCCTTCCCCGACGACGTCGGGGCGCTGCGCGCCGCGCTCGACGATCTCGGCCTCGTCGTCGAGGCGATCGAGCACGTCGGCGAGGGCCTGGGCGATGTCGTGGTGGCACAGGTGCGGAAGATCGAGCCGATCAAGGGCGCGGACAAGATCCGGCTCGTCACCGTCGACGCCGGCGCCGAGCCGCTCGAGATCGTCTGCGGCGCGTGGAACTTCGACGTCGGCGACCGCGTCCCGCTCGCACCCGTCGGTGCCATCCTGCCGGGCGGCTTCGAGATCACCGCCCGCCCGTTCCGCGGCATCGTCTCCAACGGGATGCTCTGTTCGGGCAAGGAGCTCGGCCTCTCCGACGACGGTGCCGGGCTGCTGGTCCTCGGCGAAGAGGCGCCCGGTGAACCCGGCGCGCCGCTGACCGAGGTGCTCGGGCTCGAGCCCGACGTGGTCTTCGACATCACGGTGGAGGGCAACCGCCCGGATGCCTGGTCGATGTCGGGCATCGCCCGCGACCTGGCCGCCCGCTTCGGCCTGCCCTTCGCCGAGCCCGAGCCGCCCGACCCGCCGGCCGGTGGGCGTCCCGTCGAGTCGGCCGCCAGCGCCGCGGTGGAGTCGCCGGACCTGTGCCCGCGCCTCACGGTCACGGTGCTCGACCAAGTGACGGTGGGACCCTCGCCCCGGTGGATCGCCCGGCGCCTGCTCATGGCCGGGATGCGCCCCATCAACAACGTGGTCGATGCGTCGAACTACGTGATGCTCGAGCTCGGCCAGCCCACCCACCCCTACGACCTCGCGCTGCTGCCCGGCCGCGGGCTCCTGGTGCGCCGGGCCGAACCCGGCGAGAAGCTCGTCATGCTCGACGGGACCGAGCGCACCGTCGGCGTCCCGGGCCGGAGCCTGGGCGACACCGGGGCCGACTGCCTCATCTGCGATGCCGAAAGGACGCCCGTCGGCGTCGGCGGCATCATGGGCGGGGCGTCGTCGGAGATCTCGGACACGACCACCGAGGTGCTGCTCGAGGCCGCGTACTTCACGCCCATGGCGATCGCCCGCACGTCGCGACGCCTCGGCCTGCGCACGGAGGCGTCGGCGCGCTTCGAGCGGGGTTGCGACCCCTGGGGCATCGAGCCGTCGGTCAACCGCTTCTGCGAGCTGCTGCGCGAGAGCGTGCCGGGCCTCCGGGTGGCCGACGGGATGCTCGACGTCCGCGGTCAGGTGCCCGAGCCCTTCGTGGTCTCGGTGCCGGTCGCCCGGGTGCACCGCCAGATCGGCGTCGAGCTCAGCGCGGCAAAGATCGCCCAACTGATCGAGCCCATCGGGTTCGCCGTGCTGGAAGAGGGGAGTGACCGCCTCCAGATCGAGGTGCCGACCAACCGCCCCGACATCCGCCCCGAGCCCTTCGGCGTGGACGACGTGATCGAGGAGATCGCCCGGACCTTCGGCTACTCGAACGTGCCGCGCCACACCCCGACCTGGCCCCAGCCGGGCGGACTCACCGCGCTGCAGCGGTCGCGCCGCCTGGCCAAGGACGTGCTCTGCGGCCTCGGCGTCTCGGAGGGCTGGACCGACAGCTTCGTCTCGGCCGCCGAGGACGAGAACGCCGGGCTGACCGGGACCGCGGTGCGCGCCGCCAACCCGATCGACGCGGAGAAGCCCTATCTGCGCCGCAGTCTCTTGCCGGGACTGCTCGGCGCGTTGTCCTACAACGCCAGCCGCCGCCAGCCCGACGTGCGGCTCTTCGAGGTCGGCGTGGTGTTCTCGCATCCGAGCGACGGCGCGCCGCGCATCGTCGAGCGCGCCGGTGCGGGCGGGCTCGAGACGGCGGAGCTCCCCGGCGAGCGGGAGCTGCTCTCGGCGGTCTTCGCCCAAGATGAGGACGACGCCCGCCAAGCCGTCGCCGCGTGGCACGTGCTGGCCGACGCCTTCCGTCTCGACCGCGTCCGCCTGATTCCTCCCGGCGGTGCGCTCTCGCCGTTGCCGGGCCTGCACCCCACGCGCTCGGCGCACCTCGTGGTGCCCGCGGCCGCCGCCGACGGTGACGGCCCGAGCGACGACGTCGCCGGCAGCGGCCTGGTCATCGGCGCGGTGGGGGAGGTCGATCCCGTCGTCGCCGAGAGGTTCGGTCTGACCCGCACGACGGGCAACGCCACCGCAGCCCGGCGCATCGGGTGGCTCGAGGTCGACCTCGGGCTCCTCTTCGACGAGGTCCTCGTGCCGCGCCGCATCGTGGCCGGCGGCGCCGTCAGCCGGTTCCCGTCGTCCGACATCGACCTGGCCTTCGTCGTGGACGACCGCTATGCGACCGATGTCGTGGCGGACACTCTCCGGGCCGCGGCCGGCGACCTGCTCGAGTCGGTTCGGCTGTTCGACGTCTACCGCGGCGCCGGCATGCCCGAAGGGGCGCGGAGCCTGGCCTACCGGCTGCGGTTCTGCTCGCCCGAGCGGACGCTCACCGACGAGGAGGTCGGCGCGCTGCGTGCGCAGTGCATCGCCGCCGTCGAAGAGGAGTTCGAGGCCGTCCTGCGCTGACCCGGCCGATCCGCGGCACGGCGCACGCCCCGGCGCGCCCGTGGCAAGGTGGCCGCATGGAGGTACGGACGGTGGATCCCGCCGACGAGGACGCGCTGGCCGAGTTCGCCGCGGTCTTCGTCGCTTCGGACGCCCAGCAGTGGCCCGGACTCAGCGGCTTCACGCTGCCGGACTTCCGCGCCTTCGCACGGTTCAAGGGCAGGAGCCGCCGATGGGAGCTGTTGGCCGCACGGGACGGCACCGGGCCGGTTCTGGGCGTGGGCCTCATGGAGTTCCCGCTCCTCGAGAACCCGCACAGCACGGAGATCATGCTGGCCGTCCACCCCGACCACCGCCGCCGGGGTGCGGGGGCCGCCCTCGTCGAGAAGATGGCCGAACGCGCCCTGGCCGATGGCCGGCGTTCGCTCAACACCATCGTCGACATCCCGTTGTCGATGGCCACCGACCATCCGTCGCGGCCCTTCGCGCGCAAGATGGGATTCGACGCGACCCTGTCCGGCAACCTGCGCCAGCTCCGTGTGCCGATGGAGAAGTCCCTGCGGGACGATCTCCGTGAGGTCGTCGCCAGCGCGCCCGACGCCGCGAACTACCGCACGCTGGCGTTCGAGGCGCCGTGGCCGGCGGAGTTCCTCGACGACGAGTGCAACCTCCTGCGCGTCATGTCCACCGACGAGCCCGCCGGCGACGGCGAGCGACAGGCGGAGACCTGGGACGAGGAACGCCTCCGCGAGAACGCCGAGCTTCTCTCGGCTCGGGGCGCGTACAAGCTCGCCGCGGTCGCCCAACACCTGGCGTCGGGAAGGTTGGTCGCCATGACGGAGCTCCTGTTGGCGGACGACACGCCGGCCCAGTCGTGGCAGATGATCACCGTCGTGCACCCCGATCACCGGGGTCACCGGCTCGGCCTCGCCGTCAAGCTGGCCAACCTCGACTTCCTCGCCGAGCGGGCGCCCGACGTCCGCCTCGTGCAGACGGGCAACGCGTCGGTCAACGCGCCGATGATCGCGGTGAACGAATTGATGGGCTTCGAGGTCGTCAGCGAGGGCGCGTTCTGGCAGAAGCATCTCCGTCCGTCGTCCCCATGAGCGGGTCACCGGCCGAGGTCGAGATCGAAGCGATCGACCCCCGGGACAAGAGCGCCTTCGACGAGTGGTTCGCCGTCTGGCACGCCATCGACTTCGAGCGCAACCCCGAAGGCCCGGGTTGGCAGTACGAAGAGCTGCACGCCATGGCGCTCGACGACGACGGGCCGTTCGAACGCCGGCCGCTGGTGGCGCGTCGCAACGGCGCCGTCGCCGGCATCGTGGGCTTCGAGCTGCCCCGCCGGGAGAACCTCCACCTGGCCCGTCTCGAGCTGCGGGTCCTGCCCGAGCAACGGCGCCATGGGGTCGGCACCGCGCTCGTCGAAGCGGCCGAGGGCATGGCGGCCGCCGCGGGCCGCACCCAGCTCGTCGGCAAGGACCTGACGCCGCTGCGTGCCGACTACGTCGATCCGGCGGCACCCTTCGCGCGCCACCTCGGCTTCACCGTGGCACTCGTCATGGTCGGCCGCAGGATCGACCTGCCCCTCGATGCCATGCGCGCCGACGCGCTGCGCCACGACCCGCGGGCGACGCCGGCGGGGTACTCCCTGCTGACGTTCGCCGACCGCTGGCCCGACGAGGATCTCGATGACCGCTGCGAGCTCGGCCGCCGCATGTCCACCGACGTGCCCACGGGGGAGGCGGAGCTGGACGAGGAGGTCTGGGACCACGCCCGCGTGCGGGCCCTCGAGGCGCTGTTGGCCTCGCAGAACCGCGCCAAAGTCATCACCGCCGCGCGCGACGACGCCAGCGGCCGGCTGGTCGGCTACACCGAGGTCGCCGTCCCGCTCGGCGCGCCCGAGTCGGCCTACCAGCACGACACGCTGGTCATGCGCGAGCACCGCGGCCACGGGCTCGGCTTCGCCATGAAGCTGGCCAACCTCTTCGCCGTGCAGGGGTGGCACCCCGGAGTCCGCTGCATCAAGACCGAGAACGCGGAGGAGAACGGTCCCATGATCGCCGTGAACGCCGACCTCGGCTTCAGGGTCGTGACCCGTTCGACCGAATGGCACCGCCCCATCGCCCCTCGCCTCCATTCCGCATGAATATGCAGAACTATGTATACTGATGCGATGAAGGTCGGCATCGCCGGGGCATCGGGCTATACCGGGGCAGAGCTGTTACGCCTGCTCAGCGCTCATCCGCAGTTCGAGGTGGGGGTGGCCACCGCCCATTCCCACGCCGGGCTGCCCGTCGGCGGGCACACGCCCTCCCTCCAGGCCGCCTACCCCGGCCTGATCTATGAGGACACCGATCCGGCGGTCTTCGACGGGCTCGGGGTCGTGTTCAGCGCCCTGCCGCACGGGGAGTCGCAGAAGTTCGTGCCCGAGCTGCGCTCCCGGGTTGGCTGCATCGTCGACCTGGCGGCGGACTTCCGGCTGAAGGACCCTGCCCTCTACCCGCAGTGGTACGGCGAGGAGCACGCCGCGCCGCAGCTCCTGTCCGAGGCCGTCTTCGGGTTGCCCGAGCTTTTCCGCCACGACCTGCACGGCGCGACGCTCATCGCCGCCGCCGGGTGCTACCCGACGTCGGCCGGACTGGCGCTGGCACCTCTGCTCCGCCACGAGCTGATCGAGCCGGCTGGCATCATCGTCGACGCCGCCTCCGGCGTCTCGGGCGCCGGTCGTGGGCCGAAGGAGAACCTCCACTTCGGCACCGTCGACGAGGACTTCACGGCGTACGGCCTGCTGACGCACCGCCATACTCCCGAAATCGAGCAGATCCTCGGCGCGCAGGTCCTCTTCACGCCGCACCTGGCACCGATGACGCGCGGCATCCTCGCCACCTGTTACGCCAGGCCGACCGGCACGCTGACGACGACGGACGTGATGGGCGCGCTGCACGACGCCTACGACGCCGAGCCCTTCGTCGTCGTCACCGACGACCCGCCGTCGACCAAGGCGACGTCGGGATCGAACGTGGCGCTCGTGACCGCCCGCGTCGACCCGCGCACGGGCTGGGTGCTCGCCCTGTGCGCGTTGGACAACCTCGTCAAGGGCGCCTCGGGACAGGCCATCCAGTGCGCCAACGCCGCGCTCGGCCTCCCCGAGACGGCCGGTCTGCCCATCGCAGGGCTGTACCCATGAGCATCACCGCACCGAAGGGGTTCGTGGCCGCCGGGGGCTCCGCCGGCATCAAGGCCAACGACGCGCTCGACGTCGCCGTTGTCGCGACCGCCGACGGTCAGGCCGTCCCGTGCGGCGGCGTGTTCACGTCGAACTTGGCGACCGCGGCGCCCGTCCAGGTCAGCCGCACCCACCTCGCCGCCTCCAAGGGCAAGGCGGCCGGCGTCGTGGTGACGTCGGGCAACGCGAACGCCGCGACCGGCGCGCCCGGCCGGGCCGCCGCCGAGCGGGTGTGCGCCGCCGTGGCCGGCGGCATCGGTGCACT
>DATDIE010000002.1:0-19957 GCA_036521235.1 Acidimicrobiales bacterium
CTCTTCGAGCTTCTTGTAGTCGTCGACCCAATCCGCCACCACCTTGTGCAGGTGCCGGCAGAGGACCTCTTGGTCGTTCAGCGGGAACCGTTCGACGACCCGCGATTCGAGCATGGACTGAGTGGCCTCGAGCGTGTTCGCGTCCTGGAGCCCGTACTCCTTGAAGGAGACCGCAGCCAGCTCGTGCGCCACGCGCTCGCGCGGCGTCTTCGCCGGCACGAAGTACAGCGTGCCCTCGAAGACGTGCGTGTTGTGGCCCGTCGGCCAGTAGTGGTACGTGAGGTACCACTCTTGGCCCCACACGAGGATCGTGAAGTTGGGGAAGAGCTGCCACGAGTCGAGGCCCCACGGGTCGCACCCGGCCGGGTTGATCCCGGCGGCCTTCTGGTCGTACTCGAGGTCTGGCAGGTCCCACGGCCCGAAGAGGCCGCTGCGCGTGATCCGCTCCATCGGCTTGAGCATGTTGTCGGGCAGGTTCCACGGGTGCACGCCCGCCGTGCTGACGAGGCGGTGCAGGCCCGAGATGAGGTACGCCGGCGCCTCGAACCCGTTCTGCTGCGCCGCGGCCGACCAGTCGGGCGGCGTCTGCTTCGCGTGCAGGATCGGTGCGTGGTAGAACTCCTGGAAGGCGTCCATGTAGAGCTTCCAGTTGGCGTTGACCGTGCCGCGGTAGAACCAGCGCTCCGTCAGCTCACCGAACGGGTAGTGCTCCAACTTGGTCACGTCGGGGCCCAGGAACTCGATCAGGCTCTGCTCGGGCTCCTTGGCGAGGTTCACGAAGATGAACCCGGACCAGATCTCGCAGTGCAGCGGGACCAGCCCGTAGTCGGCCTTGTCGAGGTCGAAGAACTCTTGCTCCTGCTGCACGAACGAGCACGCGCCGTCGAGGTCGTACCGCCAACCGTGGTACTTGCAGACGAACTGGCGGCTGACGCCCTTCGTCTCCTCCTTGGGGAAGTCGCTCCACACCAACTTGTTGCCCCGGTGCCGACAGACGTTGTAGAACGCCCGCACCTCGTCGTCGGTCCCGCGCACGATCACCACCGACGTCCGGGCCACCGCGAGCTCCTTGGTGAAGTAGCTCCCCTTGCGCGGGAGCTGCTCCACCCGGCCCACGTTCAACCAGGCGCGCTTGAAGACCGCCTCGCGCTCGACCTCGTAGAACTCCGGTGAGATCGAGTCCTCGTAGGAGATGGGCTCGGTGCCGAGCTGGTAGTGCTCTGTCCAGCTGCCCTCCGGTGGCTTCGGCCAACGTGCCATGGGCGGGTCCTCTCGTCGCAGCGGTCGGTGACCCCTAGAAGATAGCATGCCTCTCAGCAGATGAGAAGGGCGTTTCCGCAGGGCGCTCGACGCCCTCCCGGGAGGTTCAGGGCTCTGGGCCCACC
Source organism: Acidimicrobiales bacterium (assembly GCA_036521235.1). Classification (GTDB taxonomy): domain Bacteria; phylum Actinomycetota; class Acidimicrobiia; order Acidimicrobiales; family RAAP-2; genus Bog-473. The sequence goes on from DATDIE010000002.1 coordinate 1,386, forward strand.
CCGTCGACGCCGGCGATCTGCGCCTTGTGCAGCGTGTTCGCCGCCAGGCGCATGTGCGCCGCGTCGACCAGCCGGCCGTCGCGCCCGATCGCCCCGACGCCCCCGGCCTCCGCCTCCCGGTACGCCGCGATCGCGGCGGTGGCCTCGGCCACCTCGGCGGGCGTGGGCGAGAAGACCTCGTTGGCGACCGGCACCTGGCTGGGATGGATGGCCCATTTGCCGTCGAAGCCGAGCGCGCTGGCCGCCGTCGCCGAGCGCCGGTAGCCGGCGGCGTCGCCGTAGTCCGGGTACGGCGCGTCGATCGCGTCGAGGGACCCCGCCCGCGCCGCGGTGAGCACCTGGGCCCGGGCGTAGTGCCAGAAGTCGCCGGGGTACTCGACCACGGGCTCGAAATTCCCGTCGACCCGCGCCTGGAGCGACGCCGAGAGGTCGCCCGCGCCGAAGATCAGCGCCTCGAGCCGGTCACTCGACTGTGCGATCTCGAGCGCGCGGGCCAGCCCTTCGGCGTCCTCGATCAAGACCTCGAGGCCGATGCGCCTGCGCAACCCGAGCTTCGCCTCGAGTTGGCGGAGCAGCACGTCGACCCACCACACGTCGCGCGCCGTCCGCACCTTCGGCACGATCAGCACGTCCACGCAGTCCCGCGCGCCGGTGACGATCTCGATGATGTCCCCGTGGCACCACGGCGTGTCGATGCCGTTGATCCGGACCGCCCGCACCGTGCGACCCCAGTCGAGGCCCGTCAGCGCCCCGACCGCGATCGCGCGCGCGGCCTCCTTCGCGGAGGGCGCGCAGGCGTCCTCGAGGTCGAGGAACACGAGGTCCGCGCCCGACGTGGGCGCCTTCTCGCACATGCGCTCGCTGCTGGCCGGCGTAGCCAGCTCCGAACGACGGGCCCGGGGTGCAGGCACTGCTCCCTCCTGTCCTCTTCTCCGGCTCAGATCGTCCCGGCCGCACGCAACTCGGCCAGGCGCACGGCGTCCAGGCCGAGCAAGCCACCGTAGACCGTGTCGTTGTCCGCTCCGAGGCCCCGCCCGAGGTGCTCGATGATCCCCGGCGTCTCGCTGAAGCGCACCACCGGCGCCTGCACGGTCATCGCACCGAGGTCGGGGTCCTCGATCCGCACGAAGGAGCCCCGCGCCCGCAGGTGCTCGTCGGCCAGCAGTTGCGGCGCGTCGTAGACCGGTGCCGCCGCCACCTCCGCCCGCTCGAACGTGTCCATGACCTCCGCCATCGTGCGCGCCGCGATCCACTCGGCCACGAGCGCATCGATCTCGACGGCCCGCGCCTGGCGCTCGACCGGGTCGGCGTAGCGCGGGTCGTCCGCCATCTCGGGGCGGTCGATGGCCCGGAACACGCGCAACGCGATGTTCGGCGATGCGCTCGAGATCGCCACCCACTTGTCGTCGCTCGTGCGGTACGCGTTGCGTGGCGCGCTGGCGGGCAGCAGGTTGCCGACGCGGCCGGGGACCTTGCCCAGGTGGCTGTAGGCCAACGTCGAGGTCTCGATGAGCCGGGCCAGCGGTTCGATCAGGTTGACGTCGATCAGCTGCCCGTCGGCCCCGTGCACGTCGCGGTGGTAGAGCGCCAGCATCACGGCGGCCGTCGCCGACTGCGACGCCACGCCGTCGGCCAGGAAGAACGGGGGCAACGTCGGGGGGCCGTCGGGCTGCCCGGTCACGTGGGCGAACCCGCTCATCGCCTCGGCGAGGGTGCCGAAGCCCGGCCGGTCGCTCTTGGGGCCGCCCAGGCCGTACCCGCTCACGTGCAGCATCACGACCCGGGGGTGCGCGGCGTGCACCGACTCGTAGTCGAGGCCCCACTTGGCGAGCGCACTCGGCCGGTTGTTCACCACGAAGACGTCGGTCACGTCGAGCAGCCGGTGGAACAGCTTCTGGCCGTCGGCAACCCGGAGGTCGAGCGTCACGCACTGCTTGTTGCGGCTCATGCTCTTCCAGAACAGGCCGACGCCGTCCTTCTGGTCGCCCCAGGTGCGCAGCGGGTCGCCGATCCCCGGCTGCTCGACCTTGATCACGTCGGCCCCGAACTCACCGAGCATCGTGGCGACCATGGGCCCGGCCGCCAGCGTGGCCGCGTCGATGACGCGGATGCCCCGGAGCGGGAGGTCCGGGGCCGGGTCAGGCACGCGCCGCCGCCGCCGGGCGTGCGAGCCCGAGGTGCTCGCGCAGCGTCGTGCCCTCGTAGTGGTCGCGGAACACGCCACGGCGCTGCAGCTCCGGGACGACGAGGCGCACCACGTCCTCGTAGGCGCCGGGGCTGTGCGTGGCGGCGACGACGAAGCCGTCGCAGGCGCCGCTGTCGAACCACGCCTCCATCTGGTCCGCGATGTCCGGGCCGGTGCCGACGAAGCGCGGGCCCTGCAGCAGCGTGGCCCGGTGCCCCGCCAGGTCGCCGAGCGTCACCGTGTCGCCCCCGATGTGCGTCTTGATGTTCTGCACCAGCCCCCGGATGCCCGAGACCGACTCGATGAGCTCGTCGGTGATCGGCGCGTCGAGATCGAGCCCGGCGAAGTCGTAGTTCATCAGCTCGGAGAGCAGCGTCAGCGACGCCATCGGGTCGACCAGGTCGTTGAGGAACATCGCCTCGCGCTCCTCGGCGTGCGCCTTGGACTCGCCGACGACCGTGTATGCCATAGGGAGCATCTTCACCGTGTCGGGGTCGCGGCCCCGCTCGCCGATCTTCTCCTTCTGGTCCTTGTAGTGCGAGCGCGCGATGTCGATGCCGGGGTCGCCGGTGAAGATCAGCTCGGCCCAGCGGGCCGCGAACTCCCGGCCGCGCCCCGACGACCCGGCCTGGAGCAGCACCGGCCGCCCCTGCGGGCCACGCGGCACGGTCAGCGGGCCGCGTACGTCGAACCACTCCCCCTCGTGGTTCAGCTCGTGCACCTTGGCCGGGTCGGCGAACAGCGGCGTCGTGCGGTCGAGCACCAGCGCGTCGTCCTCCCAGGTGTCCCACAAACCGGTCGTCGCCTCGAGGAACTCGTCGGCCCGGTCGTAGCGGGCGTCGTGCGGGATCGCCTCCTTCAGGCCATAATTTTGCGCCTCGCTGTCGTTCACCGACGTGACGACGTTCCAGGCGGCGCGCCCGCCCGACACGTGGTCGAGCGTGGCGAACGTCCGGGCGACGTGGAACGGCGTGTAATACGTCGTCGAGTACGTCGCGCCGAGCCCGATGCGGTCCGTGACGGCGGCGCAGATCCCGAGGACGATGCTCAGGTCGAGCTTCACCGGGCGGGCGCCCGTCCGCACGGCCTCGGCGACGGAGCCGCCGTAGATCCCGGGCATGGCCAGGCGGTCGTCGAAGAACATGAGGTCGAAGCAGCCCTGCTCGAGCGTGCGCGCCAGCTTCTCGTAGTACCCGGCGGTGAGGAACCCGTGCTCGGTGGCCGGGTGGCGCCAGGACCCGGCGTAGACGGTGGCGTTGCCCGCCTGCATGAAGCCGACCAGGGCCATCCGCCGCTTCGTCTTCGCCATGGGGCGTCCTCTCTCTTACGGATTGTCCGCTCCGAACTTAATATGTAGTATTTCAGATATCAAACTCCTCACCACGACTGTCCGGGCCCAGGCGGCCAGCGAACTGCGCGACCGGATCCTCACCGGGCGCCTGCATCCGGGCGACCGCCTCGACCTCGACGAGCTGACCGCGGAGTTCGGCATCAGCCGCACCCCGGTGCGCGAGGCGTTGCTCGAGTTGTCCTACGAGGGCCTCGTCGCCATCGCCCCGCGCAGTGGCATCGCCGTGGTCGGCATCACGCCGGAGGACGCGGTCGACAACTTCGCCATCCTCGCCGCGCTCGCGGGCAAGGGAGCCGAGATGGCGACCGGGCGCATCACGCCCGACGAGCTGCGCGACCTGCGGGCGCTCGCCGCGGCGATCGACGACGCCGACGACGTGGTCGCCGCGAACCGCCGGTTCCACCGCGCCATCAACCTGGCGGCGCGCTCGTCGCGCCTCCTGACGTACGTGCGCCAGGCCCAACGGGTCGTGCCGGGCAACTACTTCGAGCTCTTCCCCGAGCAGGCCAAGCGCAGCCGCCGCGAACACGCCGAGCTGCTCGATGCGATGGCGGGCGGCGACGCCGCCGAGGCGCGGCGCGTCATGGAGGCGCACGTGCTCAGCGCCGGCGAGGCGCTGGGCGACTGGCTGGCCGGGATCGAGAACGACGGCAATACGGCCGCACGCGCCTGACGGCACGGCCGGTCAGACCGTCATTGCCAGGCGCGCCCCTTCGAGGAGCTCGGCGCCGCTCGGCGTCGCCGCGGGGTCGAGCAGCCACTGCACGAGGTAGCCGTCGGACATGGCGACGAAGAACGACGCCACGGCGCGGGCGATGTCGCGGGGGAGGTCCGGGACCATGACGAGGATCGCCTCGATGATGCGCCGGCGCATCTCCTCGTAGCCCGCGGCGAGCCGGGCGCGGAGTGGGTCGCTCCGCTCGGCCTGCGCCAGCGCCTCGACGAACGCCACGAGCAACGGCCGGAACTCGTCGGTCAGGTCCGTCATGGCGAGCCAGGCCGTGGACACCGCCTGGTGCGGGTCGGTCGACTCGGGGTCGAGCGCGCCGGCGAGCGCCACCACGTTGTCCGTGTACTCGATGAAGGCGTCGTCGAGCGCCTGCGCCAGCAGGGCGTCCTTCGAGCCGAAGTGATACCCGATCGACGCCAGGTTGGTGCCGGACTCGGCCACCAGGTCGCGCGCTGTCGTCTTGGCGTAGCCCCGGGTGACCAGGCACCGCCGGGCCGCCGCCAACAGCTCCTCCTTGTGCCCCATCCCCGGGCCTCCTCTATACAAATGTCTTATACAAGCGTATACTCCGCCAGCATGGAACGTACGCTTCCCCCGGGCCCGAAGTCGCCGGGCTTCGTGCAGGCGATGTCGATCGGCCGCCTCCCCCAGTTCCTCGAGTCGTGCCACAAGCGGTACGGGGACCGCTTCACGGTCAACCTCGGGCGTCGCTTCGGCACGTTCGTCTACCTCGTCGACCCCGAGGACATCCGCGCCGTGTTCCACGGCGACGACTCCACCGTCCTGCTCGCCGGCGCGGCGAACGCACCGTTCCTCGGCCGCGTCCTCGGGCCGTCGTCCGTGCTCTGCACCGACGGCGAGACGCATCTGCGGCAGCGGCGTCGCCTCAGCGGCCCGTTCCACGGCGGCTCCATCGCCGAGCTCGTCCCGCTCATGGCGCGCCTGGCCGCCGAGGACATCGAGTCGTGGCCCGTCGGCACGGACTTCGCGCTGCTGCCGCACACGCGCGCCATCACCATGGACGTGATCCTGCACGCCGTGCTCGGTGTGGCCAGGGAGAGCGACCCCGAGCGCCACGAACGCATCCGCACGACCCTGGCCGACCTCGTGGACCTCGACACGCTCCGCCTGGCCCCGTTCGCCTTCCCGGCCCTCGCCAACGTCTGGCCGTGGACGCGCTACCGGGCGCTGCAGGAGCGGGCCGACGAGATGCTGCGCAGCGAAATCGAGCGCGCCCGCACCGACCCGGGCCTCGACTCGCGCACCGACGTGCTCGCCATGCTCGTGCGCCACCGCGAGGACGACGACACCGCGATGACCACCTCCGAGATCCGCGACCAGCTCGTCACGCTCCTGCTCGCCGGCCACGAGACGACCGCCACCGGGCTGGCGTGGACCTTCGAACGACTCGTCCGGAACCCGGCCGTCCTGGAAGCGACCGTGCGGGCGGCGCAGGAGGGCGACGACGCCTACCTCGACGCCGTCATCACCGAGAGCCTGCGCATCCGGCCGGTCGTACCCGACATCACGCGCAAGGTCACGAAGGACATCACGATCGGCGAGGGCGAACGGGCGCTCACGCTGCCCGCGGGCACCTTCGTGGACCCCGCCGTGTACCTCGTGATGCGCGACCCGCGGCTCTACCCCGAGCCGTCGGAGTTCCGCCCGGAGCGCTTCGTCGGCCAGCGGCCCGACCCCAACGTCTGGATCCCGTTCGGCGGCGGCGGGCGGCGCTGCCTCGGTGCCGCGTTCGCCCTGACCGAGATGCGCGTCGTGGTCGGCGAAGTCCTGCGCCGCGTCGAGCTGGCCCCGACGACCCGCCCACCCGAGCGCGCCCGGGTGCGCCACGTCACTTTGATGCCGCACAAGGGTGCGGTCGTCACCGTGCGCCGGCGGCTCTACCCGGCGGAGCCCTCCGACGAGCGCTTGAGCATGCGGTCGACGTTGGCCCGTAGCTCCGGCGTCGTGAAGGACCGGTCCTCCGCCGCCAACGCGTAGTCGAGCACGGCCAGGACGGCCCGCTCCATCTGGATATTGAGCACCCGCTTGGTGTCCTCGACCGCGCCCTGGGGCAGACGGGCGATCCGGCGGGCGCACTCCATCGCATGTGTGAGCACCTGATCGTCGGCCACCACGTGGTTGACCAGGCCGATCTCGGCCGCCCGCTGCGCCGGGATCTTCTCCCCCGTCAGCGCGTACTCCTTGGCCAGCTGCAGGCTCGTGAGCAACGGCCACACCACCGGTCCCCCGTCGGCCGCCACCAGCCCGAGGGCGACGTGCGGGTCGGCCAGGTGCGCACTCTCCGCCATGTAGACGATGTCGGACAACGCGACGAGGGAACAGCCGAGCCCGACCGCCGGACCGTTCACGGCGGCGATGATCGGCAGCCGGCACCCCACCATCCCCGTGACGATCTGGCGTCCGTGCACGAGCGTCAGGCTCCGCAGGTCCCGGTCGCGCGACAGCTCGTCGATGTACTCGAAGTCCCCGCCGGCCGAGAAGGCACGCCCCGAGCCCGTGAGCACGGCCACCCTGGCCTCCTCGTCCGCGTCCAGCTGCGGGAACAGCGCGGCCAGCCCGGCGTGGAGGACGTGGTTGGTGGCGTTGAGCCGGTCGGGGCGGTTCAGCGTGACGATCCGGATCGGGCCGTCGGCCTCGACCAAGATCTCGTCGGGCAGGTCGTAGATCTTCATGACGTGGGCAACTCCAGGATTCGATTGGCGATGAGGTTTCGTTGGATCTGGGAGGTGCCGCCCATGACGCTCTGCGCGCGGCTGTAGAGGTAGACGCGCAGCCACGTGTCGTCGCCGCCCGCGGCCGCACTCCCCCCGACCGACACGGCGGCGTGACCGACCGCCTGCTCGACCTCGGTCATCAAGAGCTTGTCGACGGAGCCCTCGGGCCCGTGCTCGATGCCGTCGAGCCGGTCGGACAGCCGCCGGCTCACGTGACAGCGCAGCATCTCCGCCTCGACGACCGCCCAGGCGAGGTCGCGGCGTTGCTCGGGGCCGAACGCGGCCGGCGCTACCTCCACCTCGTGCACCATTTCGTTGACGAGCTTGCCGTAGCGGGCGACGTAGCCGAGCTCTCCCGGCTCGCGTTCGTGGCTGACCACGGTCATGGCCAGGCGCCACCCCTCCCCGGGAGCGCCGATCATGTTGGCGGCGTCGACCCGGGCGCAGTCGAAGATCACCTCGCCGAACTCCCGGGTGATCCCGTTGATCATCTTGAGCGGCCGCTGCGTGATGGCGTCCTGCTCCATCGGCACGGCGAACGCCGAGATGCCGCGGTGCTTCGGCGCATCGGGGTCGGTCCGGGCCAGCACGAGGCACCAGTCCGCCGCGTCCGAGTAGCTGGTCCACACCTTGTGGCCCGTGATCACGTACTCAGAGCCGTAGGGCACCGCCTTCGTCCGCAGCGAGGCGAGGTCCGAGCCGGCGTCGGGCTCGCTGAAGCCCTGGCACCAGCGCTCGCGGCCGCTGACGAGCCCGGGCAAGAAGCGCTGTTGCACCGCCTCGCTGCCGTGCTCGAGCAGCCCTTGCACCAGGTAGCCGACACTCGGCCGGGGCGGCGCACTGGCGGTGATGAGCTCCGCGTCGAGGATCACGTCGTAGACGCTCGGCAGCCCGTGCCCGCCGACCGACGTCGGCCACGACAGGCCGAAGAACCCGGCGTCGTAGAGCGTCTGATGCCACGCCGCCTGACCGGCCCAGTACTCGTCCGCCGTCGACGACGGAGGCAGCGCGGGGTTGTTGGCCGCCAACCACTCACGGAGGCGCCGCCGGAACGCAGCCTCCTCGGAAGAATCACCGAAATCCATCGTCGCCTCCGATGCCGCGTGCGGCGAGGACGCGCTGCAGGTTCTCGCCGACGCCGCCGAGGACGTCGATCGAGAAGAGGGCTCGACGCAAGAAGACGTGCGCCAGGCACTCCCACGTGGTGCCGATGCCGCCGTGCACCTGGATCGACGTCTCACACACTCCACGGGCGGCCCGGGCGCAGTACGCCTTGGCCGCCGAGGCTGCCGCCAGCGCATCATCGGGCGCCAGCGCGTCGACCGCCCAGGCAGCGTGCAGCGCGATGCTGCGCGACCCCTCCGTGGCGACGAGGCCGTCGGCCAGCAGGTGCTGCACCGCTTGGAACGAGCCGATCGCGGCGCCGTACTGCTTGCGATTCCGTGCGTAGTCCGTCGCGAGGGCGAGCGTCCCCCGCATGGTGCCCACCAGGTCGGCACAGGCGATCGCCAGTCCGAGGCTCTGCCAGCGCACCAGGTCCTCTTCGTCGAGTGCCCGCGTCTGTCCCAAAACCATCTCGACGCCGCCCCGGTCGGTCGGGCGTGCGACCGGCCGGGTCAGGTCAGCCCCGATGACCTCTTCGCCCAGGTCGATTGAGCCCAGCGCCCAGCCGCCGTCGATGGGGAACAGGACAAGGGCAGATACTGCGCCCCGTGCGTCGACGGCCGCCGCATCGGGTGGGGCGCTGTCCGACGAGGCAATCGCCAGCTTCGACAGGTCCGCGGTCACGGCGACGGTCTCACCCCCGCTCGCCAGCGGCGCACCCGCGCGGCGGCGCAGGTCCGCCGCCAGTGTCGGGCCGAAGAAGGCGGTGTCGGCCAGGCCGCGACCGAGCTCCTCGGCGATCACCGCCACCTCCACCGCCGACGCCCACGGGCCCCCGTCGTCCGAGGGCGTGCGCAGCTCACGCCATCCGGCGGCGGCGATGGCGGCATCGAGCTTGGCCGTCCGCTCTGCGTCGTCGAACTGCGCCACCGTTGTCGCTCCCAGACGGTCGACCGCCTGCGCGGCCGCATCGCGCAGCGCCACCTGCTCGGGCGAGAGGCGGACGTCCACTCAGGCCTGCCCCGTGGCCGCCGGTGAGAACCGCGGCGCCCACTCATCGCGCAGCGTGCGGCGCAGCACCTTGCCCGACGCCGTCCGTGGCACGGCATCGACGACGACCACGCGGTGCAGCCGCTTGTAGCCGGCGAGAGCGTCTGCGACGAGCTGTTGGAGGTCATCGGGCGAGACGTCGGCGCCGGGTGCCAACTGAACGGCGGCCACGGGCACCTCGCCGGCGCGCTCGTCGGCCACCCCGAACACCGCGCAGTCGACCACAGCCGGATGGGCGTGGAGAACCGCCTCGATCTCGGCGGGCGCAACCTGAAACCCGCTCACCTTGATCATCTCCTTGCACCGGTCGGTGAGGTGCACCCATCCGTCGGCTTCGAGCCAGCCAACGTCGCCCGTGCGGTACCAGCCGTCGTCGAACGCGGCGGCCGTCGCGTCGTCGGGCAGATAGCCCGCCATGGCGGTGGCACTCCGCACCTCCACCTCGCCCGTCTCACCCGCGGCCATGACGTCACCCGATTCGAGGTCGACGACGCGCAACTCGACGTCGCCGACGGGGAGTCCCGCCGACTCCAGACGCCATTGGCCCGGCGCGGCGACGGGGTTCGCCGCGATGACGGGAACCTCACTCGTCCCGTACGCGGGTAGCCAGCGGACGCCCGAGCGCACCGTCACGGTCTCGGCGACGGCCGGGGTCACGGGAGTCGCCCCCCACATGATGTAGCGCAGCGACGACAGGTCATAGGACTCGAGGTCGGGGTGGTTCGCCATGGCGAGAGCGATCGGCGCCACCGCCATCTCGAGCGTCATGCGGTCGTCCTGGATGGCGCGCAGCTCGACGTCGAGGTCGAATCGGCGGTGCAGCCGGACGGTCGCCCCCGCCGCCGCGGCGGTCAGCAGGTTCAACAGCCCGAGGATGTGGGAAGGCGGGGTGGCCACCTGGAAGCGATCGTCGTGGCTCAGCCCGAGGGCGAGCTGCCAGTGCACGACGGCCAACGAGATGGAGCGATGGGTGTGACGGACCGCCTTCGGCCGATCCGTCGTGCCGGAACTGAAGACGTAGACGGCGTCGTCGTCGGTCGAAGGCACGTGGGAAGGAGGTGGCGCTGCATTGGCACGGTCGACCACTGCACCGTCGGCGTCGAGGTCAAGTACCGCGTCGGCCCCGAGCCGGTCCGACAGGAGCGCGACGCCGTCACCATCGGCGACCGCGAAGAGCGGGGACGTGAGAGCACACGCCGCGTCGACCTCGAGCGCCTTCCAGGCGGTATTCAGCAGCACGGGGATCGCGCCGAGCTTGCTTGCCGCGTGCACGAGCACGACGAACTCGGGCCGGTTCGAGGTCATCAGGGCCACGCGGTCACCGGGTCCGACGCCCTGGAGCGCGAGATGACGCGCCGCGGCGTTGCTCGCCCTCTGCAGCTCGGCATAGGTCCAGACGTCGTCACCCGCGAGCACCGCGGGGTGATGAGGGAATTGTTCACATGCCGACTCGAGCCCAAAGTGCATGAGGCCCCGGGTCATGGTGGAAACATTCTTCTCCGAATTGAGATCCAGCGTCAACACGATTGAAGGGTATGGTTATCGCCATGAGGAAGACGGGACCGGCGTGGCCCGCATGACCGGCGCCGTGCCCGACGCGGTGGACGAATCGGTACGCGCCGAGATCATCGAGACGGTGCGCAGGTTCGTGCATCGCGAGGTCATCCCGGTGGCGTCGGATCTCGAGCACACCGACACGTTCCCCGAAGAGATCGTCGCCAAGATGCGCGGCCTGGGCCTGTTCGGCATCACGATTCCCGAGGAGTACGGCGGACTCGGCCTCGACCTGCTCACGTACGTCGGCGTCATCGAGGAGCTCTCCTACGGGTGGATGAGCCTGACCGGCATCGTGAACACGCACACCATGGCGGCCACGCTGATCATGACGCACGGGAACGAGGAACAGCAGCAGCGCTGGCTCCCGACCATGGCCACGGGCGAGCGCCGCGGCTGCCTGTCCCTGTCCGAGCCCGATGCCGGGAGCGACACGCGCAACCTGTCTTGCCGGGCGGCGCGCGACGGCGAGGAGTACGTCATCAACGGGACGAAGGCGTGGGTCACCAACGGCGAGCGGGCCGGCATCGTGGCGCTGGCGGCGCGCACCGAGGAAGGGATCTCCGCGCTCATCGTCGAGAAGGAGCCCGGACCCAAGTTCGAAGGCATCTCGGTGAGCAAGAACATGAGCAAGCTGGGCTACCGCGGCGTCGAGACGGTCGAGATGGCGTACGTGGACCATCGCATCCCGGCCGCCAACCTCATCGGCGAAGCGGGGCGCGGGCTGCCGCAGATCCTGGGCGTGCTCGAGATCGGCCGCATCAACATCGCGGCGCGGGCGGTCGGCGTCGCGCGCGCCGCCTTCGACGCTGCGCTGTCCTACGCGCAGGAGCGCGAGACCTTCGGCAAGCCGATCGCGGAACACCAGGCGATCCAGCTGAAGCTGGCCGACATGGCGACGCGGCTGGAGGCGGCGCGCCTGTTGACGAAGAACGCAGCGGAGCGCAAGGCCCAGGGCCTGCGCTGCGACGTCGAGGCCGGGATGGCCAAGCTCTTCGCCAGCGAGACGGCACTCGAGCTCGCCACGGAGGCGATGCGGATCCTCGGGGGCGTGGGCTACACGACGGAGTTCCCCGTCGAGCGCCTGTACCGGGACGCGCCGCTGATGGTGATCGGCGAGGGGACGAACGAGATCCAGCGGTTGGTGATCGCGCGCGGCTTGTTGGCCCGCGCCCGCGCTCAGGGCTGAGCGCCCCCGGCCTTCCTGCTCTCGGCCTGCGTCCGCAGCTCTGCGAGCACGGCGTCGGTGTGCTCACCCAGCTTGGGGGCCGGCGTCGACGGGCGCACCCGGACGTCGGAGAAGCTGACCGGCCCGTTGACCGAACGCTGCACCGTCCCGTCGGCCTGCCTGCCGAGCTCGACGATGCCGTCGTTGGCCAGCAGCTGCGGGTCCTCCAAGACGGCGGCGGGACCCTGGGCCGGCGCCCACCAGACCCCGGCCGCGTCGAGCCGTTCGGCCCAGACGTCAAGCGGCTCGCCGGCGATGATCTCGTCGAGCGTGGCGATCACCTCGACGCGGTTCTTGCGGATCGCCCGTGCGTCGGCGAAGCGCGGGTCGTCCAGGAGGTCCTCGCGCCCGAGGGCGCGCAAGATGCCCTCGATGTGGCGGTCGGCCTCCAAACCGGTGAAGAAGAGCCAGCGACCGTCCTTCGCCTGGTAGGAGTTCATGAGCGGCGTCTGGTTGGAGTGCCGCGCCTCGGCCGGCGCGACCTTGCCGAGGTTCGCCTGCAGGCTGAGGTCCCACCCGAGCACGTAGCTCCCGGTGCGCAGCAGGGAGACCTCGACCACGCGCCCGCGGCCGGTCAGGCGTTGCTCGAGAACGGCGGCGAGGAGGCCGGCCAGCGCGGCGAGGCCGCTGATGTGGTCGCCGATGCCGCCGCGGGCGTTGAGCGGGATGCCCTCGGCGCTGGAGAGTTGCACCGACAGGCCGGACCGGGCCCAGAACGCGCCGATGTCGTAGGCCGGGCGGTTGCGGTCGTCGCCGCGCAGCCCGTAGCCGCTGACGCTGCAGTAGACGAGACGCGGGTGGCGCTCGACCGTCGCCCCGGGCTCGAGGCCGAGGCCGTCGAGCGCGTCCGGGCGGAGGTTGGTGAGGAAGACGTCCGCGGTCGCGAGGAGTTCCTCCAGCGCGGCGCGGGCCTCGTCGTCGCGGAGGTCGAGCACGATGCTGCGCTTGCCGCGGTTGTCCTGTGCAAAGGCGGGATTGGGGAAGTCCTCGCCGCCGATGCCGAGGGACCCGAAGGCCCGGCGCATGGGATCGCCGGCGGGCGGCTCGACCTTGATGACGTCGGCGCCCCAGTCGGCGAGGAGGGCCCCGGCTGACGGCGCGGCGACCCAGACCCCCATCTCGATGACGCGCAGGCCGGCGAGGGACGAAAGGTTGTCGGCTTGCGCGGTGCTCATGCGAGGTGGCCGGCGGTGGCGGCGCGCTCGCGCAGGGTGTCCTTCATGACTTTGCCGGTTGCGTTGAGGGGGAGCTTGTCCACGATCTCGACCGCCCGCGGGACCTTGTAGTTCGCCATCTGGTCGCGACTCCAGGCGATGATCTCGTCGGGTTCCGCGGGCCCTGACGTCACGACGAACGCCATGCCGACCTCACCCAGACGGTGATCGGGGATGCCGATGACCGCCGCCTGCGAGATGGCGGGGTGGCGCAACAACGCGTTCTCGATCTCGGCGGGGTAGGCGTTGAACCCGCCGACGATGAACATGTCCTTCACCCGCCCGACGATGCGCAGCCGTCCTGCCTCATCGATCACGCCGAGGTCGCCCGTGCGCAACCACCCCTGGGACGAGAGGACGTTCGCCGTTCCCTCCGGGTCGTCGAGGTAGCCCGCCATCACGCTGCCCCCGCGCAGCAGGACCTCGCCCGCCTCGCCCGCCGGGACGTCGCGGTCGCCCTCGGCGACGATGCGCATCTCGAAGCCCGGCCGGGCCGTGCCGACCGTGGTGGCGATGGACTCGGGGTCGTCGCCGACGGCCGTGGCACACGCGGTCCCGCCCTCGGTGAGGCCGTAGCCGGTGATGACAACGTCGAACGGCAGTTCCTGTTGGACCCGGTGGATCAGCTCGACCGGGATGTCGGCCGCACCCGTCACGGCGACGCGCAGAGTGGAGAGGTCACGGGCGGCGCGGTCGGGATGGTCGAGGATCGCCTGATAGATGGTCGGCGCGCCGGGGAGGACGGTGACCCGTTCCGCCTCCACGCGTGAGAGCACGGCGTCGACGTCGAACACCGGCTCGGGCAGCATCGTGGCGCCGGCGACGACGCTGGCCAGGATCCCGGCCTTCAGCCCGAACATGTGGAAGTACGGGTTGACCTGCAGGTAGACGTCCCCAGCCTGCAGGCCGCTCATAGCGACCCAATCGCTGGCAACGGTCAGCGTGCGCCGGTGGGTCATGACCACGCCCTTGGGAACGCCCGTCGTGCCTGAGGTGAAGAGGATGTCGGAGGGGTCGTCGGGCCCCAGGTCAGCGCTGCGACGCTCCACTTCTTCGACTGCCGCCGGCGAGGCGCGCCGGAGGAAGTCCTCCCACTCGACCGTGTCGCCCGACGCCGTGCCGTGGGCGAGGACGATCGTCTCGAGGTCCGGCAGCGGCACGCCGGCCGCCTGGAGCAGGGCGACGTAGTCGGTGCCGAGGAATCCGGCGACCGTCACCAACAGCCGGACGTGGCTGCGGGCGAGGATGTCGGCCGCCTCGTGGCCCTTGAACCGGGTGTTGACCGGGACGAGCACGGCGCCGGCGGCGAAGATTCCGAGGACGGCGACCACCCACTCGGCGCAGTTGAAGCACCAGATGGCCACCCGGTCACCGGGGCCGACCCCGGACTCGACGAGGGCCGCGCCGAATTGGCGGGCTGCGGCGGCGAGCGCGGAGTAGGTCAGGGTCGTGCCGCCGTCGCGGACGGCAATGCGATCGCCGTGGTGCGCCTCGGATGCGGCCAGCAACGCCGGGATCGACGGCCACTCGGGCCGAGCGGCGTCCGTCACGCGCCGGGCACCCCGGGGCGCCTGCCGGGCTTTGAGAACGCTCCTCTTTCCACGCAATAATGTTACTTTCAGAACGCGTCCTCAGACGAGTGCCGCTGCGGTCGGCTCTTTGCCGCGCCGGAGGGAGACGACATGGCCACAACTGCACCCGCGCCGTACTACGACCCTTACGACTTCGACATCGATGCCGATCCGTACCCGGTGTGGAAGCAGCTGCGCGACGAGGCGCCGCTCTACTTCAACGAGAAGTACGACTTCTACGCGCTGAGCCGCTACGCGGACGTGGAGCGCAGCTTCGTCGACTGGGAGACGTACAGCTCGGCCAAGGGGTCGGTGATGGAGATCATCAAGGCGGACATCGAGCTGCCGCCGGGCATCTTCATCTTCGAGGACCCGCCCGAGCACGACCTGCACCGCGGCCTGCTCAGTCGCGTGTTCACGCCCCGCCGCCTGGCCGCCATCGAGCCGAAGGTCAGGGACTTCGCCGCCCGGAAGCTGGACCCGCTCGCAGGCAAGGGGGGCTTCGACCTCATCGCCGACCTGGGCACGGAGATCCCGATGCGCACGATCGGCATGCTGCTCGGCATCCCCGAAGAGGATCAGCAGGCGCTGCGGGACCAGATGGACGAGGGCCTCCGCCTCGAAGAGGGCAACATGCCCGTCCCATCCGCCGACACGATCGACCTGGGTGCATCGGAGTACGCGGCGTACATCGACTGGCGGGCCGACCACCCGTCGGACGACCTGATGACCGAACTGCTGACGTCGGAGTTCACCGACAGCGACGGCACCGTGCGCACGCTCACGCGCGACGAGATCCTCGGCTACATCACGCTGCTGGCGGGCGCTGGCAACGAGACGACCACCCGGCTCATCGGTTGGGCGGGCAAATTGCTGCCCGAGTACCCCGACCAACGACGGGCCATGGCGGAAAACCCTGAGCTCATCCCAAACGCAATCGAGGAGATCCTGCGTTTCGAGGCTCCTTCACCGGTGCAGGCACGCTTCGTGACGAAGGACGTGGAGCACTACGGCCAGGCGGTCCCGGCCGGCAGCGTCATGGTACTGCTCAACGCGTCGGCCAACCGCGACGAGCGGCAGTTCGACAACCCGGACGCCCTCGACATTCACCGCAAGGTCGGACGGCATTTCAGCTTCGGCTACGGGCTGCACTTCTGCCTTGGAGCGCACCTCGCACGCCTCGAGGCGCGCATCGCGCTCGAAGAGATGCTCCGTCGTTTCCCCGAATGGGAGGTCGACCACGACAACGCCGTGCAGGCCCGGACCTCCACGGTGCGCGGCTGGGAGAAACTCCCGATCTTCACGCCCTGACTGGTCGGGGCGGGGCGGGTGCTCAGTCGGTTGATCCGAGCTTGGCGCGTAACCGCGGGCCGGCTTCGGTCAGCCAGGCGCCAATGACCTCGTCGAGCACGTCGAGCTCGTCCTCGGTCACGTAGAGACCGCGCGTCGGGAGGGTCGCCCCGAGCTCCACGAGGACGGGCCGGAGGTGGACCTCGACGGCGAGCGCGTGCTGCCGTCCGGCGCCCACCATCACGGGGACGACGGTCACGGTGTCGAGGTCCGTGCTGCTGAACCAGTCGAGGAACGACTTGAGCAGGCCGGTGTAGCTCGCCTTGTACGTCGGCGAAGCCACGACGGCGAGGGCACTGCCGCGGACGGAGTCGGCCGCGGCGCGCACCTCGGCGGACGACCAGTCGAACAGCTGCGGCCCGAGGTCGGCCAGGTCGATCGTCGTCGAGGCGGCGCCGATGAGCCCGGCCGCGTCCGCCGCCGCGGCGGCCACGGACTCGGCCACCCTCAACGTGCGCGAGCGCGGCTTGGGGTTGCCGACGACGACGGCGACCGTGCTCACCGCAAGACCGGGATGATCTGGGGCAGCTCGGTGCTGGTGCGAATGCCGGGTTCCGCGGCGCAGACGAAGGGGACGGCGTTGACCGGCCGATGGGCGGTGAGCCCGGGTGAGGTGGCGGCCCACTCGTCGGGCGGGACTGGAAAGTGGATCTCGACGTCCAGCGGGGTGTCGCCTTCGACGACGACGTGCCATCCGGTGGCACGGAGGTCCCAGGCCGGGTCGACCTCGGGCGTGAGGTACCAGTTGGCGCTGAAGACCAATAAGGGCCGCCCGTCGCGCATCCCCGTGACCTCCAGTCGCTGGGCCGCGATGGTCCCGGCCTCGATGCGGCCTGCCGCGATGTCGGTCGCGTCGCGGGCCACCGCCACCTGCCCCTTGGTCACCACGTCGTCGAGCGGCAGGCTGAGGGCCTCGGCGACCATGCCCATCGAGCCGGCGAAGGCGGCGCCACCGTGGGCCTCGACGCCGCGGGGATCGAAGTGCGAGGGGTCACGCCCGAAGCCCATGAGGTCGAAGATCATCTCGGGCGAGTCCCGGGAGGACATGTCGGCGAACTCCTCGATCACGAGCCGGTCCAGCCGGCGCTGCAGCGACAACAACGCGAACGGCAGGGCCTCGGTGATGAACCCGGGGCTTGAGCCGGTGCTGAAGAGCGTCGTGGCGCCGCGGGCACAGGCGCCCTCGAGGCGCGCCCGTACGTCAGGGTCGAGGCTGGCGGGGCGATGGAACTCGCTACGGGTGGACACGACGTTCGCGCCCGACTCGAGGAGCCGAGTGATGGCGTCGATGTCGGCCCGATCACCCATATAGAGGACGCAGTCCGGCTGGAGGGCCACGATCTCGTCGATGTCCCGGGTGGCCAGCACGCCTGCCGGCGGCGCCCCGCACAACTCGCCGGCGTCCAGCCCGGCCTTCGACTCGGAGTAGACGTAGAGGCCGACCAGCTCGAGGTCCGGGTGCTCGATGACCGCCCGCAGCGAGCGCGATCCGATGTTGCCGGTCGCCCACTGCACGACCCGATACGGGGCACTGCTCATGGTTGACGCTTCCCTCCCGACCCTCCAGTGGGTCGCCGCCGACGCTATGTGATGGCGGCCCGACGACGCGCCGGCCGATGGCGGAGGACCGGGCGCGGTGAAACAATGCGGCTCCGTCCATGCCGACCCCCTCGACGCCCCGCCTCACCCCCGTCCCCTTCACCGAATGGGACGAGGCGACCCGTGCCACGTTGTTGTCCCATCTGCGCCGGCCCGAGCTCTACCTCTCCGGGGCGGCGGACGCGCCGCCGATGCCCGTGGTGCTCGAGCTCTTCGCCCATCAGGTCCCGCTGAGCGACAGCTTCATGACGTTCACCGATTTGATGATCGGCGAGGGATCGAAGCTCGAGCCGAGGCTGCGGGAGCTCGCCATCCTGCGGGTGGCGTGGCGCACGGAGTCCGGCTACGAGTGGAACCAGCATCGTCGGATCGGCGGCGACGAGGGACTGGGCGAGACCGAACTCCTCGCGGTCGAGGAAGGGCCAGGCTCAGCGGTCTGGACGCCACAAGAGCGCGCCGTGGTCGCGGCGGCCGACGAGATGATCGACCGCCATGCCGTCGGCGACGAGACCTGGGCCGCCCTGGCCTCCTCCTTCGAGGAGGGCGCTCTCTTCGAGCTGCTCTTCGTCATCGGCGGCTACCTCTGCCTGTCCGTGGTGCTGAACAGCATCGGCTTGCGCGGCGACCGGCCGGCACCGTCGTGAAGGCCGTCCAGAGTGGCGACGGCGCCGTCCGGGTCGTCGAGCTCGACGAGCCGCCGGGGACGGGCGAGCTGCTGGACATGCAGGCGACCAGCATCTGCGCGTCCGACCTGAGCTACATCCGCTTCGGCAGCACCCACGTGCTCGGCCACGAGTTGGCCGGTCGGCGCAGCGACGGAAGTCCCGTCGTCGTCGAGGCGATCTACGGCTGTCTCGAATGCGACCAGTGCCAGCGTGGGGCGTACAACCTGTGCGCGACC
>DATDIE010000003.1:0-5055 GCA_036521235.1 Acidimicrobiales bacterium
TGATCGGACGAGTACCGGAGGTCCTCGGGGACGTTCATGGGGGGCGACCATACCGGAACCGCCACGCACCCGCCGCCGGTGGAAGGGTCGCTCAGACGAGGGGCGTCACCGGGCGGACAACGCCGCGATCTGCGCGACGTACGGCGCCGCCAGCGCCACCGACGCCGGCAGGTCGGCCCCCTCGGCCCACACGTGGGTCACCGGGTCCTCCGGGTCGGGGACGACGAGCACCCAGCCGTCGTCGGTCTGGATCTTGATGCCGTCCACCAGCACCAGGTCCGCCCCCAGCTCGGCCAGCTGCTCGATGAGCGTCCGCATGACGAGGCCCTTCTGCTCCAGGGGCGTGGCCACCTCCTCGCGCACGATCGGCATAGGCGGCATGGCGTCGACGAGCTCCTCGAGCGAGCCCGACCCCCGGGCCAGCACCGACAACAGGCGAGCCAGGGCGGCGGCGGCGTCGAACGCCGGCAGGAAGGAGGGGAACACGTACCCGCCGCGGCGGTCCGACGCGAACGTGACGCCGCCGGAGGCCGCGATCTCGAGGAGGCCCGACGGCGAGAGCGGCGAGAGCTCGACCTCGATCCCCCGCTCGGCGCACTCGCGCAGGGTGGCGCTGCTGGCGGTGACCGGCAACGCGACCTTGCGCATTTCGCCCGTCTCCGCACCGAATCGGATGAACGCCATGATGGCCTCGTCGTCGGTCAGCACCCGCCCGCGCCCGTCGATGAGCGTCAAGCGTTCGCCGCCGGGGTCGATCACCGCGCCGACGTCAGCCCCCGACCCGCGTACCGCCTCGGCCACACGCGCCTCGCTCACCACGCGGTCGATGGCCATCATCCCGGGCGTCTGCGCGTACGGGTTGATGCTCAAGACGTCCGCCCCGACCTTGGAGAGGAGGTTGGGCATCACGAAGCTGGCCGCGCCGTAGGAGAGATCGAGCACGAGCTTGACCTGACGTTCCTCGCGGCGAAGACCGAACGCCTCGACGATGTCGGCGGTGTAGAGCTCGATCACGCGCGGGGAGAAGTCGATGTCACCGATCTCGCCCGCCGTGACGCGACGGAACTCCTCGCGGTGGTACATGCGCTCGACCCGGCGCTGGTCGGTCTCGGAGAGGTCGATGCCGCGTCCGTCGAAGAAGCGGATCACCACGGATTGGGGGTCGTCGGGGCTCAGGCGCACGGTCAGGCCGGCCCGGTTGCCCCGCGTGCGCACGTGGTGGCGCGTGACGGGCACGGTGGCCAGCTCGAGGTCGGCCACGTTCACGCCCACCGAGTTGCACCCGACCATGAGGGCGCGCTTGAGCACGCGGGCGGCCCGGCTCGTGTCGCGCGACGCGGTGATGTGCGAGCCCTTCTCGAAGCCCGAGGCCCACGCCTTCGCCAGGCGCACCGCCAATTCGGGGCTCACGTCGACGTTGGCGATGCCCATGACGCCGTCGCGGCCGAACAGCGTGCGCGCGCCCCCGGACTCCCACACGATCGAGGCGTTGACCTGCGCGCCCGCCTCGACGACCTTGTAGGGGTACACCTTCACGTCGCTGCGCACCTCGGCCTGCGCGCCCACCAGGCAGCCCTCCCCGAGCACCGCCCCCGGTTCGACGCGGGCGCCCACCCGCAGGTCGCAGGAGCGCCCGAGCACGGCGCCCTCGACGCGGGAGGCCGGGCCCAGGTACGAGTTCTCACCGACGACGGAACGCCGGACCTCGGCGCGCTCGGCCGCCCGCGTGTTCGCGCCGAGCGTCGTGTACGCCCCGAGCACGGCATTGGCGTCGATCGTGCAGTTCTCGGCGATGAACACCGGCGACTCGATCTGCGCCAGCGGGTCGAGGGTCGAGTCCCGGCCCACCCAGACCCCGGGGCGCAGCTCGAAGCCCGAGACGTCGACCTCCACCTTGCCGTCGAGGATGTCCTCGTGCGCCTGGAGGTAGGCGGCGGACGTCCCGACGTCCTCCCAGTAGCCGTCGGCCACGTAGCCGTAGAGCGGCTTGCCGTCCTCGAGGACCGAGGGGAAGACCTCGGACGAGAAGTCGACGGCGCGGCCCTCGGGGATGCGCTCGAAGATCTCGGGCTCGAGCACGTAGATCCCGGTGTTGATCGTGTCGCTGAAGACCTGCCCCCAGCCCGGCTTCTCCAAGAACCGCTCGATCGTGCCGTCCTCGCGCGTGATGACGATCCCGAACTCCAGCGGGTTCTCCACCGCGCTCAGCGCGATCGTGGCGAGCGCGTCGTTCTTCTCGTGGAAGGCGACGACCTCGGTGAGGTCGATGTCGGTCAGCACGTCGCCCGAGATCACCAAGAAGCGCTCGGTGAGCTGCTCCATGGCGTTGCGGACCGACCCGGCGGTGCCGAGCGGCGTCTCCTCGGTGGCGTACGCCATGCGCACGCCGAGCTCGCTGCCGTCGCCGAAGTAGCTCCGGATGGCGTTGGGTAGGAACGCCACGGTGACGACGATGTCGGTGATCCCGTGGCGCCGCAGGAGCGACACGATGTGCTCCATCATCGGCCGGCCGACGAGCGGCAGCATCGGCTTGGGCAGGTTCGACGTCTGCGGGCGCAGGCGGGTGCCCTCGCCGCCCGCCATGATGACGGCCTTCACGCCGGGCTCCCGTTCACGCCGGCGTCGGCGTCGGCGTCGGCGGCGCGTCGGGCCGACCGCCCGTCGCGCAGGGCCTTGCGCGCGGGGCCGATGTAGCTCCACGCGGCGATCCAGGCCAGGACCAGGCCGGTGATCCCCGTGACGTACGCGATCACGGTGATGGGCGCCTGCCAGCCGGCGCCGCCGTAGGCGAGGAGGAAGGTCGGGTAGGCGAACATCAGTCCGAACGTGCCCGCCTTGCCCACCCACAACACATCGATGCGCGCCGCGCCGAGCGAGGCCAGCAGGAGCACCATGGCCGAGACGAGGACCTCGCGGGCGATGGTGGCGATGCCGAACCACAGGGGCACGGCGCCGTAGACGAGCACCGAGATCACGGCCGTCGCGACCAGCACCCGGTCGGCCACCGGGTCGAGGACCTTGCCGACCGTCGACACCTGGTGGTAGCGCCGGGCCACGAAGCCGTCGACCCAGTCGGTCGCGCCGAGCACGGCCAGCAGGATGGCGGCGGCCGTCTGCTCGTGCAGGCCGAAGAGCAGCCACAGGAACAGGGGGATGCACAGCAGCCGCACCAGCGTGATGACGTTGGGGACGGTGACGACGCGGTCCAACCCCTCTTCACCGGCACCGTCGCCGTCCGGCGTGGTCGCCGCCGGACGGGGTGCGGCGCCGTGCTGGTCGCCGTGCTGGTCGAGGCGCCGGTCGCTCAGGTTGGCGCTCGCGTCGCCGCTCTGGTCGCCCCGCGCGTCGCCGCGCAGGTCGTCGTGCAGGTCATGCACGTCCTCCAGGTCGGCCACGAGCCGAGTCTACGGAAGCCCCTGCCACGACCCGGGCCCCGGTGTGTCAGAGTGGTCGCCTTGCCTCGTTTCGACGCTTTCCGGGGCCTCCGGTACCAACCCGATCTGGCGCCGCTCGCCCAGGTCATAGCCCCGCCCTACGACGTCATCACGCCGGCCGAACGGGTGCACCTGGCCACACGAAACCCGGCCAACGCCGTGCTCGTCGAACTGCCCGAGGCCGACCTCCAGGGAGGGCGCGACCGCTACGCCGTGGCCACCGACCTCTTCTACCGGTGGATCAACGAGGGGATCCTGGCGGCCGACGCCGAGCCGAGCCTCTACCCGTACCGCATGACGGACACGGCGGGGCACGCGACGACCGGGGTCATCGGGCTGCTCGGCCTGGCCGACCCGGGCGAGGAGAGCGACATCCTCCCCCACGAGCAGACGCTGCCCAAGCCGAAGAGCGACCGCCTCGACCTCCTGCGCGCCACGCGGGCGAACTTGTCGCCGATCTGGGGCCTGTCCATGGCGGACGGCGTCACGGCGACGTTCGACCCGACCGACGACGAGCCGGTGGGCGACGTCTACGACGACGACGGCGTGCGCCACCAGGTCTGGGTGCTGAGCGACCCCGACGCCATCGACGCCGTGCGCGCCGCCATCTCCCGCGCCCCCGTCGTGCTGGCCGACGGGCACCACCGCTACTCGACGGCGCAGACGTACCAGGCCGAGGCGAGGGCCGCCAACGGCGACGAGCCCGGGCCGCACGACTTCGTGCTGGCGCTGGTGGTCGAGCTCTCCGAGGACCAGCTCAGTGTCGGCGCCATCCACCGCACCGTCAGCGGGCTGCCCGAGGGGTTCGACCTCGTCGCCGCGCTGAGCGAGTGGTTCGACGTCGTGCGCGCCGGCGCCGCCGACGACCGCACGCTCTCCGCGCTGGGTGAGTCCAGCTCGTTGGCCCTCGTCGCCGGCGGGCAGGCCTACATGCTCCTCCCCCACGCCGACCTGCTGGAGCAGGAGGGAAACGACCTCGACTCCAACCTCGTCGCCACGGTGCTGGCGGGGCTTCCGCCGCACGAGGTCATGCACCGCCACAGCGTGGCCGAGGCGCTCGAGGCGCTCGACGACGGCTCCGGCCAGGCGGCGTTCCTGCTGCGGCCGGTGACGGTCAAGCAGATCGAGAACTGGGCCAACGACCGCCGGCGCATGCCCCCGAAGACGACGTACTTCAGGCCCAAGCCGCGCACGGGCGTGGTCTTCCGCTCGCTCGACATCTCCTAGCGGCGTCGTCAGCTCCCGACCGGGGCCTCCGCCTTCCGTCGTGTCCGCCGGCGCACGCGGGTGCGCCGCGCCGTGGCGAGCAGGTCACGCTGCACGGCGTCGGTCGCCACGCGGCCGCCGTAGGCGCTCGCCTCGACCTGGCGCGCCAACCGGGCCCACGTCTGCGCCGGCGCCCCCGACTGCGCATCGAGGGCGCGGGCGTACTCGGGCAGCGTCTCGGAGGCCCGGCGGGGCCGCCCCGCCCGCCGCCCGGCGCGCTCGGCGTAGTGCGTGACGCGGGCGTCCCATGACAGCGGGCGGCGGCGCCGCAGGTGCACGCCGGCGGCGATCACCCCCAGGCCGAGCGCGACGGCGGCGACGGGCATCCAGGGGACGCGCCGGAGCACGCCGGCAA
>DATDIE010000004.1:0-8550 GCA_036521235.1 Acidimicrobiales bacterium
GCCTGGAGGCGCTGCAGGTGCGCCGAGCGCGTCCGCCGCAGCGTGACGGCCAAACGGGCCGCCTCGAGCACCGCGGCGACCGAGCCGCCGGCGCGCTTGGACAGCACCTCCTCGTTGTCGGGCTCGCGCAGCTGTTCGAACAGCTCCTCGTCGCGCTGCGTGAACAGCTCGGGCAGCACGCGGTTGACCACGACCGCCGAGAGGCGGACCGTCGTCTCTTCGCGCACCCTCGTCGCCAGCTCGAGCGTCTCGTTGACCGGCATCTCCTCGGGCGTGCAGACGGCCACGAGCCCGGTCTGGCGCGGGTCGGAGAGGATGTCGAGCATCCAGTCGGTCTGGCTGCGGATGAGCCCGACTTTGACGAGATCGTTGATCGCCTGCGGCGCCGCCAGCTGGCTGATGATGTGGCCGCTGGCGGGGGCGTCGACGACGACGATGTCGTAATGGCGCTCCTTGACCTCCCACGCGAACTTGCCGACGGTCAGGATCTCGCGGACGCCCGGCGCCGCGGTAGCGACGAAGTCGAACGCCTTGGCCAGCGGGCCGATGCGGCCGACCACCGGGATGCGCAAATGCAGTTTGAGGTATTCGCGCAGCGAGGCCTCGGTGTCCATCGAGAGCGACCAGATCCCCGGCGCGATCTCCTTGGGCGTGAAGTCGGTCGCCGGCGCCTCGAAGAGCGAGGGCACGTCGCCCTTGGCGTCGGTCTCACAGACGAGCACACGCTTGCCGTGCTCGGCCGCCAGCTGCGCCAACCCGGCCGCCACGGTCGTCTTGCCCACGCCGCCCTTGCCGGTGACGAAGACCAGCTTGAGCTCGAGCAGATCGGGGGCGGCGCTCAACGGCCCGCCGCCCGTCCCGCCGCCATGGGTGGCCTCAGGGGGCGCCGAACCCGACGCGGCGCTCCGAAGTGGGCGCCCCGACCTCGACGTAGGCGACCTTGACGACGGGCACGCCGACGCGGCGGCCCTTGCGGTCGGTCAGCCACAGCACCCCGTCGCCCGAGTCGAGCATCTTCTCGATCTCTTTGACCAGGGTGTCGCGGTCCGCGTCGTCGGGCATCTCGACCTCGAGCTCCTTGGGGGTCTGGGTGATGCCGATGCGCACGTCCACCTGGTCGCTCTCCTCTTGTCGTCCGGTATCGAGGCCCGGGGGGTCCTATCGACGTTACTGCCACGCGGCAGACTGCATGTCATGAGCGGAGCCGACGGCACCGTGGAGGGCCCGACCGAGGCCCTTGGAGACGGCCTGGGAGACGGCCCGGGAGACGGCCTCGGAGACGGCACGGTCGGGACGGAACGCAACGTCCGCTGGGCAGCCACGATGGCGGGCTACGCGGGACCCGTGCGCCTCGCCCACGCAGACTCGCACGCCCGGATCGGGCCGGCGCCGGGCGACGGCGGCAACGAGCACGCGCCACCCCCGACGCCCTGCGCCCGCACCGAGCGCGAGGACCTCGAGGCCTCGTTGCTCGCACCCGGCGCCACGCGTGCCGAGGGCGCGGGCGAGCGCGTACGGGCCGAAGAGCCCGACGCGTGGCGCACGTGTTTCGAGCGCGACCGGGACCGGATCTTGCACGCCACGGCCTTCCGTCGTCTGGCCGGCAAGACCCAGGTCTTCGTGTTCCCCCAGGACCACCAGCGCACGCGGCTCACCCACGCCCTCGAGGTCGCGCAGGTCGCAGCCGCCATCGCGCGCGCCCTGCGGCTCAACGTCTCGTTGACCGAGGCGATCGCGCTCGGGCACGACTGCGGGCACGGGCCGGGTGGCCACGCCAGCGAGGACGCGCTCGATCCGTTCGTGACCGGCGGCTTCGACCATGCGCCGTGGGGCGCGTGGGTGTCCCTGGCGCCGCTCAACCTGTGCGCCGAGACGGTCGACGGCATCGCCAACCACAGCTGGTCGCGACCGGCGCCGTCCACGCCGGAGGGTGAGGTGGTCAGCTGGGCCGACCGCATCGCATACGTGTGCCACGACTGGGAGGACGCCGTGCTGGCGGGGATCGTCGCACCGTCGCAACTCCCCGACGCGGTCCGCGCCCGGTGCGGGGAGCGCCGCAGCGCGCAGCTCGGCGCGTTCATCGCCGGCGTCGTTTCGGCGTCGCTGCGCACGGGCCAGGTCGGCATGGAAGAAGAGGAGGCGGAGGCGCTGGCTGCGTTCCGCGCCTGCAACTACGAACGGATCTATCTGCGCGAGGCCTCGCTGCGCCAGGGCGAGGCGGTGGTGGCGGTCCTGCGGGCGCTGGTCGAGCACTTCGCGGACCGGCCGCACCTGGTGGCCGAAGACGCCGCAGCGGGGAGCGCGCCGCCCGACGTGCTCGCCGGCAGCGAGGACGCGGTCCACGGCGCGGTGACGTACGTGGCGGGCATGACCGACCGCTTCGCCTTCCGCCAGGCGGTGGCGCTGCTGGGGTGGGACCCGGCCAAGCTCCCCGCCGGCGTCGACGGCTGACGGCTGGCGGCGTGCGGCGGCCGGGGCACGCCGCGTCGTCTCAGCCCGGGCGATCGGGGAAGTCGGGCGGCCGCTTCTCCGTCAGGGCGGCCACGCCCTCGGCGAAGTCGGGGCCCTTCATCATCTCGGCCATGCGCGCCGACGCGTCCTGGACAGAGGACGCGGCGTCGGCGTGCAGGTCGCGGTACAGCTGGAGCTTCGTGGCGGCGAGGGACGACGGTGCGATCTCGCGGGCGAGCGTGCGGGCATAGGCGTACGTGGCGTCGAGCAACTCGTCGGGCGGCAGCGCCCGGTTGACCAGTCCCAGCTGTTCGGCCTCCTCGGCGAGCACGACCCGGCTCGAGAGCAGCAGGTCGGCGGCGCGGGTCACACCGATGAGCCGGGGCAGGAGCCACGACAACCCGTACTCGGCCGGCAGGCCCAGCCGTCCGTGCGAAGTCGTCAACTTCGCCCCGCGGGCGGCGAAGCGCAGGTCGCAATAGCAGGCCAGGACGAAGCCGACTCCGGCCGCCGGCCCGTTGATGGCGGCGATGATCGGCTTGGGGATCCCGAACATGTAGGCGAAGTCGGCGTCGAACTCCGGCCGCACCCCGTAGCCCGGCATCGCGACGTCGTCGCCCAGGCCGGCGTCGTAGCCGCCGCGCGCGACATGGCCCTCCAGGGCCTGGCTGTCGGCCCCGGCGCAGAAGCCCCGCCCCGCGCCGGTTACCACGACGGCCCGCACGCCCGGATCGGCCTCCGCCCGCGCCAGCAGCGCGCGGTACTCGGCGTGCATGCGCCCCGTCCACGCGTTGAGGCGTTCGGGCCGGTCCAGCGTCAGGGTGGCGACGCGGTCGCGCAGCTCGTAGCGCGTGACCTTGAGCTCGGCCGGGTCCACGTCAGTCGAGGGTCTCGTAGCGCGTCGAGTGCAGCGAGCCGGCCTCGACGATCCGGGCGAGCTCCACCTGCAGCGGGTCGTCCTCGGTCTCGCGGGCGAAGGCCGCCGCCGCGGCCTCGCTCCACCACAGCGTCACGACGAGCCACTGGTCGCCGTGGCGCGCGGTCGTCCGGCGCAAGAACCCGGGGCGATTCGGGATGAGCTCGGTCTGCAGCCGCTTGTCCAGCGTCAAGAAGGCGTCGTCGGTGACGGACTCGGCGAGCCGGAACGTGGTGACCTCGACGACGGACACCGCTCAGGCCTGCACGAGCATCACGGGGTTGCCCTCGGGGTCGGTGATCGCGGCGAGCGTCGGCCCGTTCGGCACGTCGAAGGGCTCGGCCACGACGGTGGCGCCGAGGGCGACCGACTTCTCCAGCGACGCACGGAGGTCGGCCACCTGGACGTAGAGCGTCACACCGGAACGCTCGCCCTGGCGGATGTGGCCCGCCGGTCCCGGCTCAGGGCCCCCGATGCCGGCGGGGATGTCCATGATGAACCCCTCGCCGACCTTCCAATTGAAGAGGTCGCCGTAGAACGACTTCTGACGTTCGGGGTCCTTGGCCTCGATCTCCCAGTGAACCACGGGCCGGGCCCAGTCCTGCACCACCGCACCTCCCGCGTCCGCTCGTCGAGGGCCAGAGTAGCGAGCGGCCCCTCCGGTCGCTCTGGACCGACCGGTCGGGCTGCAACCAGAGTACGCGTACGCTGGTCTGCACCGGATCTTGCGCACCGCACCGCTCCATTCGGGAAATTGTGCGCCACAGACGGGAAAAGTCGCGAAATCCGGATGAATAGTCGGGCAAACCCTTTCGGCCAAAAGGCCGCGAGGAGTAGGGTAGGGCCGGCATCATCTCGGGTCTGGGGAGCCGAAAACGGAGGAATCCATCGCGTGTGGCAGCGTGGTGGAAGAGGGGAACGTAAGCCGTGGAACATTGGATTCAGGTCCTGTCCAACGTTTCGCTGTGGGAGTTCGTTGCGCTCGCCGCGCTCACCACCCTGCAGTGGATACGACACAGGATTCGAGGGGCGGGTTGGGTCGCGCTCTCCTTTACGATCCTCGCCGGCATCTTCCTGGTCGCCAAGTACGCGCCGGTGTGGGTCTTCGAGCACGTCACCGCCACCAAAGCGCTGCTCGCGCTGCTCCTGGTCGTGCCGTACTGCCTGTTCCGGTTCGCCGCGTCGATCCGGCGCCCGAGCCTGGCCGTCCGCGCCCTCGCGTTCGCCTCGACGGCGGGGATCGTGGTCTTCACGTTCCTGCTGCAGGTCTCCGAGTTCGCCGAGCTCTCCGGCGCCCCTCCCCCGCACTGGCTCGCCTACCGGATCTCGTTCCTGATCCAGTTCACCTTCCTGTTCGCCTACGTCGTCGCCCGACTCTTCATGGCCGGCGTCGGCGAACCCCCGATCGCGGCGTATCGCATGCGGCTGCTGGCCGTGGCGGTGGCCGGCCTGCAGGTGCAGGTGGTCGTGGCCGCGCTCGAGCTCCACGGGACGACCACGCAGCTGGTCTCCGAGGTGGTCACCGTGGCGAGCGGCGTCCTGTTCCTCGTTGCCTTGGTGCTGCCCTCCTTCGTCCGGGTGGCGCTGAGCCGCCGGGAGGACGTGGCGTTCCGCCAAGCGGTGGGCGAACTGGTCTCGGCGGGCGACTCCAGGGACGTGGGCAACCGGCTCCTGCCACACGTCTGCGCGCTGGTCGGTGCCTCGAAGGCGGCTCTGCTCACCAGGGCGGGCACCGTCGTGGCCCGCTACCCGATGTGGGGCACCGGCGACGGCAGCGACGAATGGGGCTCCGACGCCGCGGACGACGACGAGCGCGAGCAGCGGATCACCGTGCGCACCCACAGCGGGACGACCCACGTGCTGGCGGTCAAGATCAGCCCGTACATGCCGTACTTCGGCAGCGAGGAGCTGCGGAAGCTCGACGCGTTGTCGAACATGGTCGGCCTGGCGATCGAACGGTGCGAGATGGCCGAGCAGGTCGCCTACCAGGCGTCACACGACGGCCTCACCGGCCTGGCCAACCGCACGCTGTTCATGGAGCGGTTGGAGGAGGCGCTCAGCCACGTCGGGCGGCGCAGCGCGTCGCTGGCGGTGATGTTCATCGACCTCGACCGCTTCAAGCTGGTCAACGACCGTGCGGACCACTCGGCGGGCGACATCGTCCTCAAGGAGATGGGCGACCGCATGACGGCGATGACCCGGGGGGTGGACGTGGTGGCGCGTTTCGGGGGCGACGAGTTCGTGGCGTACGCCGAGGTGGAGCTCGAGCAGGACGCGGCGGAGATGGCCGAGCGGATCCGCCGTGGGCTCAGCGCGCCGATCCACTTCGGGGGCGCGGAGCTCGTCGTGACGGCGAGCATCGGGGTCGTGGTGACCTCCGACGGGCACGTGTCGCCGTCCCTGCTCCTGCGCGACGCCGACAACGCGATGTACGACGCCAAACGCGCCGGACGTGATCAGGTGATCCTGTACCGCACCAACGCGCGGGACCTGGCGAAGCGGAAGTGGGGCATCGAGGCCGCCGACGGGTCGCAGCTCAACGCAGGCTGAGAACCTGGCTCAGCTGAGGAGAGCGCGGGCGCTTCCCAGAGCGATCACAGCCCCAAGGCGTAACGTGAGTGTCGCCTGCACGAACAGCGGATGGGAGGACCCACAATGCCTGAGTTCCCTGCGATCACCCACGTGGCGCTGACGGTCACGAGTCTCGAACGGAGCGTGCCATGGTACAAGGCCTTGTTCGGCTCGGACCCGGTGCTCGACGAGGACACCGGACCGTTCCACCACGTCGTCTGGCTCATGGGCGGCACGCTCGTCGGCGTCCATCAGTTCCCTGATCTGCGCAGCACGGATCCGTTCGACGAGCGGCGGCCGGGACTCGACCATCTTGCGTTCGGCTGCGCCGACCGCGCTGAGTTGGAGGCATGGGCAGGCCGTCTGGACGAACTCGGCATCCCCAACGGCGGCGTCGTGGACGCACCGTACGGCTCGGGACTGTCGTTTCGTGACCCCGACAACATCGCGCTCGAGTTCTTCGCGCCACCGGGGTAGAACCGGCGGCTCAATGCAGGCGCGGCGTGGGGCTTGACCGCTCCCCGTCCCGGCTGGGCGGTGACGGCGGCGGCGCCTGCTCGTATCGTTGGAGACCATGAGCATTCTGCGCATGGACAACGTCGGTGTCGTCGTCGACGACCTCGAGGAAGCGACCGCGTTCTTCGAGGCACTCGGCATGGAGCTCGAGGGCGAAGCCTCGGTCGAGGGTCCCTGGGTGGACCAGGTCGTCGGCCTTCACGGCGTGCACAGCGACATCGCGATGATGCGGACGCCCGACGGTCAGGGCCGCCTCGAGCTGACCACGTTCCACACTCCCGCTGCGGTCAGCGCCGAGCCGCACAATGCACCAGCCAACACGTTCGGCCTACGGCGGATCATGTTCGCGGTCGAGGACATCAAGGCGACCATTGCTCGTTTGGAGACCCACGGCGGCGAGCTCATCGGTGAGGTCGCCCAGTACGGGGACAGCTATCTGCTCTGTTACCTCCGGGGTCCGGCGGGAATGATCGTCGCGTTAGCGGAACAGCTCAATTGAGTGAGCCCATGACCGCCGAGACGCAGAGTGCAGAGTGCAGAGGTAGAGAGAAGAAAGGGCTGGGCGATGGCTGAGGAAGGCCAGCCGGTCGAAGTGTCCCGCAGAATCGAAGCGCCGGCGGCCCGGATCTTCCAGATCCTGGCGAGTCCGCAACGTCACATGGATTTCGACGGATCCGGCATGCTCCGGGGAGCCGTCCTCGATCGTCCCATCTCCGAAGTGGGTGACACGTTCACCATGAAGATGCATCGGCTCGGAGATGACTACCTCATGCTCAACTACGTGGTGGAGTTCGAGCCCGATCGGCGCATCTTTTGGGAACCGGCCCCCGGGGACCCTTCTCGAGCCGAGAATGATGACCCAGCCAAAGTCGGCATCCCTGCGGGCTACCGCTGGGGCTACGTCCTCACTCCGGACGGTGACGACGCCACCGTCGTCACCGAGGTCTTTGACCCAGGCCGCGTGTCGGAGGAGGTCCGCCAGTCCTTCCTGCACGAGGGCGGGGCGTGGATCAACGGGAGCAACCCCGTGCGGGAGTCCATGGCGGCCACCCTGGAGAGGCTCGAGAACATCAGCGCTCAGTAGGCGAAACTTGAACCATGTCTGTTCCCGAGTTCATCGATCCGCACCAAGTGGCGATCTATGACTCGGTGAATTCCTACGAACCTGGGACGCAACCCGACTTCTATCTCGGCGTCGCCCAGGAGATCGGCGCTGAAGCGGTCATCGACGTTGGATGCGGTACGGGCATCGTCACGCTCGAGCTCGCGAGTAGGGGCTATCGAATGATCGGGGTCGATCCCTCTCCGGTGATGCTGGAGGTGGCGCGGCGAAAGCCCGGAGCGGACGGCGTCAAGTGGGTCCGGGGGGACGCTCGACAGCTGGGAACGCCAGGCGCGGACCTGGCCATCATGAGCGGCCACGTCGTCCAGTTCATCTTGCACGATGCCGATTGGCTGGACGCCCTGGCCGGGGTGAAGGAAGCGCTCAGGCCGGGGGGCTACCTGGCCTTCGAGAGCCGTGACCCGCGGGCGCGGGAGTGGGAACACTGGACCGGTCGCAAGCGGATCATCCCGGACTCCCCCGGCGGCCGGATCGAGTCCTGGACCGAGGTCACACACGTGGAGGACGACGTCGTTCACGCGGTCGGCCACCGACGTCTTTTAGACAGCAACGAGGAGCTGGTCTCACCCTTCGCACTTCGATTCCGCAGCGAAGAGTTGCTCACACAATCCCTCACGGCATCGGGATTCTCAGTCGTGAGTGTTTTTGGTGACTGGGATAGGCGACCTTCGGGTCCGAGTGAGCGAGAGCTGATTCTCATTGCGAGGAGTCCATAGCTTGGATCCGGCCGACGCCACGCGCACTCAGATTCAGCCTGCTCCCCAACCCCGGCTGTGGGCGTCACCTGGAGCGGCGACCCACCGGTAGCCTGTCGTCGTCATGACGCCTGGCCACACGATCAACATCGTCCCAACCGCCGCCCATGTGGAAGTCCGGCTTGGCGGCCGGTTGCTCGCCACCACCGACCGGGCGATGAAACTCGACGAGACCGGGCTGCCCTCCCGCTATTACCTGCCGCCAGACGACGTGCAGA
>DATDIE010000005.1:0-2693 GCA_036521235.1 Acidimicrobiales bacterium
GCCGAACACGGTCGAGAACGGGCCGTCCTGCGAACCGGCCCCGCCGGCGCAGTTGTCGACGTTGTCGTTGTTGGCCTGCGGGATGGCGGACAGATAGTTGCTGTCCGGTGCCGTCGTCGACGGCATCTCGACGGGAAGCCCTGAGAATTCAGCGGGCAGCGGCAGACAACCGGAATTCGGCACGTTGCCGATCGTGTCGTTGCTGTCGCCCGAGGTGTCCCAGTAGGCCGTCGCGGGCAGGCCGCTCGACGTGTCGCTCGATTCCGCCAGATCGTTGGCCATCGTCGACCACTGGTTGGGGAGGGTGAGCGTCGACGGCAGTCCGCGGAAGCCCTGAGTCGGCAGCGACCCGGTCACGTGGACGTCGACGTAGCCGTTCGGATCGCCGGCCTGGTAGTTGCCCGTGCCCGTCGGGTCGCCGATCTTGTTGCCCGCGTCCCCCGAGTCACCGAAGTTGCTGGCGGACATCTCGTTGACGGTCGGCTGCTGGAGATCCATCCAGGCGACCAGGATCTGGGTGGAGAACACCTGGGTGTTCGTCCCGAACCCGAGGTCGTCGATCGACGCCGGATCACCAGTGACGTTGAGCTCGACGCTGGCGAGTCCCGAGTACAGCGACACGATGTCGCCCTCGGCGCAGATCGCCGGGCTGTTGTTGTAGTTGTCCGTGAAGAACAGCTGGACGCTGTTCGGGTCGGCGGTCGGAGTGATATTTCCGGAGTTGCCGGTCCAGGCCTCGGTGATGAACGACGCCTGCAGCTTGCCGACGTCGACCTTGGCGTTGGCGAGATCGGCGGTCTCCGGGAGCGACACGCATCGCTCCATGCGCACCTGCTCGCCGTTCCAGGCGAGGTATGGCGCATTGCCGTTCTGTGGGTCGGGCAGAGAGCCCGTGCTGGACGCCGAAGCAACCGACGGAATTGCCGCCAGCGCAAGCGTCGTACCCAGGACGGGCAGCAGCCGTGCGCCTCGTCCCAAGCGGAACTTGTGTCTCATCAGAGACAGCCTCCTCAGTGATGTTGTACGGCTTCACGGGAGTGCCCCCTCGTGTCGCCCCTGCGCGCGGGAAATTACTGAGCAATGAAGAAGAGCCACAACGGCAATAAGGACGGGCTGAGGCCTACCGCTTCGGGTGGTTCGGATGCCACCCAAAGGCCCGTCTGCGGGTGGTGCCACCCCATACGCTGACCCCTGCCAGTGGGCGAGAGAGAGCGCTTCGTGTCAGCCCTTGGATACAGGCGCCCGGCGATCAGCGCACGGGTAACTCCACCCACGAGCCGGACTGCACGCGTTGGTGCGCGGGCCGATGAGCGGCCACGCCCTGGTCGCCGGTGTTGAGGTTGCGGTCCCACCGGGGGAACGAGCTGCTGGTGATCTGGAGGCGGACGCGGTGCCCGCGCCGGAAGACGGTGTGAGTCGACCACAGGTCGATCTCGTGGCATCGGGGGTGCTGAGCGTCGCCCGGGACGCGGAGGATCCCGTCGCAGATCCGGTGAGAGCTCCCGTCCGGGTGCACGTCACAGAGCCGTGCGACCCAGTCGGTTGACGGCGCCGAGCTGTGGGCGTGCAGCCCGGCGCGGACGCGCCCGGCGACCTCGAGGTCGTGCCCGAGCGGCGGCGAGGTGAACACGAGCACGTCTGGGCGCGCCTCGATCGCGGTCTGGTCCACCGGTCCGGATGGATCCGGTGAGGAGAGCGAGGTACCGGCGGGGGTGCTCGGGACGGGATCTGACGGGTCGTAGACGAACGTCCCCGCCGGCTCATCGTCGTCTGGGGCGGCCGGCGACAGCCCGCCGCCGGGCCGCAGATACCAACGCTGGGGAGGGGGCCCCGACGGTGGCCACCGCTCCTCCTCGCGCCAGCGGTTGATCCCCATGACGAACACCCTGACTGCCGGCCATGTCGGCCCCGGCACGGCCGCCGGGTCGAGATGGTGGCGAAACCAACCCAGCTGCATGGCGCCGAGGTCGTCGGGTCCGCCGGCGGGCCCGCCGTCCATCCGGGCCGCCATCCCGAACGAGAGTCCGCCGACCGCGTCCGTCCAGTTCGCATGCGACCATGGCCCGATCACGATCCGGGCATCGCGGCCGAGCGCGTCCATTGCGGCGTGGTTGTCGAGCACGCCCTGCAGAAACGCGTCGTGCCAGCCTCCGATCCCGAACACGGGCACGCGGACGCGATCGTGACGGCCGCTCACCCGGCATCGAGCCGCGCCGGCGGCGCCCTCGCCGAGGCCGGGGACGCCGTGGGCATCCAGCAGCGACGAGACCGACGCCGGCAGCTGCCACAGGCCGCTCTGAGCGACCGAGTCACGCGCCTCGACCAGCCGTCGCAGCCGGCGCTCCACCTGCCGCGAAGGGTCGCCGGACCGGCGCACGTGGTCGAACCCCTGATCGAGCCCCCAGACGATGCCGGCAGCCAGTTGGACGGCGCCGCCGCGGCGCAGAAGCCCGTCGTCGGGGTCCGACCACGTCATCCCGGGCGCGATCGCGTGCAGCGCCGGAGGCTGCGCGATCGCCGCCAGCCACTGGGTGCTGCCCCAGTAGGACAGGCCGAACATGCCGACCCGTCCGTTGGAGCCGTCCAGGCCCGCCGCCCACTGCACGGTGTCGTAGCCGTCGGTGCCCTCGTGCCTGAACGGTTCCCATTCCCCGTCGGAGGCGAACCGCCCGCGCACGTCCTGAACGATCACC
>DATDIE010000006.1:0-4575 GCA_036521235.1 Acidimicrobiales bacterium
GGGCTCACACTGGCCGGCGTTGCTCCCGTAGCCGAACACGACATTGCCGCCGTCCAGGTTGAGGCCAGTGCGTTGCAACAGGTGACCGGGCAGGTCGCCGGGAGGGTCGACGGCTTCGCTGAGCTCCTGCGCCCCCGTGTAGATGTTGAGGCCGACCAGGAAGTGGGCGGGAGCACCATCGACGAACTCGTCGGCCACGGCGAAGATCTCGCTGCGGGCCTGGTCGATCACCGGGGTGCCGGTGATCCCTACGTCCGGGGTGATGTCCCCGCAATCGAGGTAGCTCTGTTGGACCGGATCCCCGACGTTGGTCGACCACAGCACCGAACCGTCGTTCGCCGCGAGGGCGTAGATCGTGTCGTTCTCCGTCGCCACGAAAACTCGGCCCCCCGACTCGAGGGGCTGGCCGTAGAGCTCGCCGTCGAGCGCCGGCGACGTCCACGCGGGGTTGGCCGGGGAGAACGTCACGTCGGAAGTAGCGACACCGCTCCCGAGCGCGTCGCCGTCATAGACGGTCCACGAGGACGACGCGTCGACGTGGGCCACGACGGCGGCGCCCGCACTGCCCGTCGTCGCGACCGGTGCCGCACCGACGAGGGCGACCAAGAAGGTCGCGACACAGGCGGGTGCGGCGAGGCGCGCCACCGTCCACCGTCCGCGTCGATAGCTGCGCATGAATTTGGTCCTCTCGCCCCGAGTGAAAGAGGGCACGCTAACGCGCGTCGTTGCCATTGTCGATGCAGCGGGAGGGCAAAGGAAAGGCGTTCGAGACCGGCGGGGACTTGTCGAGTTGCGCTCACAGCGCGCCCTCAGTCGGATCCAAGGTGCCCGTGTTCTCAGCGTCCGACGCGACCCTCTAGCTGGCCGAGGCGATCCCCACGACCGGCTTGTTCAGCGTGACGCCACCCTCGGAGCCGCCGAAGCGTGCGTCGCCGTAGTTGAAGATGCCGCCGTCCGAGGCGGCGATCCAATACCCCGCGCCGTCGGGGGCAGCGGCCATCGCCACGGCTGGCTTGTTCAGCGGGGTGCCCCCGGCGGAGCCGGCGAACACCGCGTCGCCGAACGTGAAGATCCCGCCGTCCGACGCCACGAGCCAGTACCCGAGCGCGTCGGGCGTCCCGGCCATGCCGACGATCGGCTTGTTGAGCGCCTGGCCGCCCATGGATCCGTGGAAGGCGGCGTCGCCGTAGCTGAAGATCCCGCCGTCCGACGCCACGAGCCAGTACCCCAGGCCGTCGTGTGTCGACGCCATGCCGACGATCGGCTTGTTCAGTGGTTTGCCCCCCATGGAGCCGTAGAACGTGGCGTCCCCGAAGCTGAAGATGCCGCCGTCGGACGCCACCTCCCAGTAGCCGCCGCCGTCGGGCGTCGCCGCCATGCCCACGATCGGCTTGTTGAGCGGCATGCCACCCATGGAACCGTGGAACTGCGCGTCGCCGAAGCCGAAGATGCCGCCGTCGGAAGCCACGAGCCAATAGCCGCCGCGCGACGCCGTCGGCGTCATCCCCACGATCGGGGCGTTCAGCGGCTTGCCGCCCATCGACCCGAAGAACTGGGCGTTCCCGAAGCTGAAGATGCCGCCGTCGGAGGCGATGAGCCAGTACGAGGAGTTCGCCGGCGCGGCCGGCGGCGGTGAGGGCGGCCCCGGAATCCCGGCCGAGCCCGAGAACGCGTGGACCGCTTCGGCGCTCGGCGCCAGGAGGAGGCCGTCGCCGACCGACGGGGTGGGGAAGTGGTTGGCCTGGTCGCCCACCGAGACCTGTTCGGCCGTCTGACCGTTGGCGGGGTCGAGCCCGTAGAGCTCGGAGCCGCCGATCGACCACACGAGGCCGCCGGCCGTGATCGGCGGCTGGTTGGCGCCGCTCGACGTGTGCCACATCACGCCGAGCGGGCTGGTCTGGACCGCCTCCAACCCGCTGTTGCACGCCACGTAGACGACGGTGCCCTCGACGGCGTCCCCGCCGTCGGCGTCGCCGCCGCAGGCCGCGATGTTCGGCGGATTGCTGACGCCGTCGAGCGACGACTGGTTCACGAGATACGCGGTGGACGACTTGCCGACTTGCAGCGCCGTCCCGTTGGAGAGCAACGCCGGCGCGGTCGACCCGAGATCCTGGTCGTGCGAGTTGTCGTACGACCACGTCGACGGCGCGAAGTACTGCGATCGGGGGTTCAGGCCCGGCGGCAGCTCCACCACCGAGTCGCTGTAGTCGTAGGTCGACGAAGATCCGTTGCCGATGGCCACCCAGATGTTCCCGGCCGAGTCGACCTCGGGTGCCGCGCCGCCCATCCAGACGGCCCCGTCGTTGCCGATCGGCACCGCCTGGTAGAAGCCCGGCGTCCCGCCGTCCTCGGGCACCGAGCCGACCCAGCCGCTGTAGGTCGGGCAATCGCCCGCGTTGCCCCCGTAGCCGAACACGACGTTGCCGTTGCTCAGGTTCAGCCCGGTGCGCTGCAAGATGGCGCCCGTCTCCTGATGGGGCGGGTCGACGTTCTCGTTCAGCTCGACGACGCCCGAATAGAGCTTGAGCCCCACCAGGAAGTGGGCGG
Organism: Acidimicrobiales bacterium; assembly: GCA_036521235.1. GTDB lineage: Bacteria > Actinomycetota > Acidimicrobiia > Acidimicrobiales > RAAP-2 > Bog-473. The sequence continues at coordinate 2,548 of DATDIE010000006.1, forward strand.
GCGCCCCGTTCACGAGCTCGTCGGCCACCGCGAACACCTCACCGCGCGCGGCGTCCACGACCGGGGTGCCCGTGATGCCGACGGTCGGACTGATGTCGCCGTCGCAGACGAGGTTCGCCGTGGGGACGGCGGGGCCGAGGTGGGTCGACCACAAAACGGACCCGTTGTCCGCGGCCAAGGCGTAGACCGTGTTGTTCTCCGTCGCCACGAACACCCGTCCCGTGGCCTCGAGCGGCTCGCCGTAGACCTGGCCGTCGAGCGTGGGGGAGGTCCACGCCGAGTTGGGCGGGTTGAACGTCACGCCCGAGGTGTCCACGCCGCTGCCGAGCGGATCCCCGTGGTACACGGTCCAGGAGGTGGACGCGCCCGAGGCGGCGGCGCCGGCACCGGTGGCCCGGGGCACCAGGACTCCGGCGGCGACGATCAGCAGCAGGAGCGCGAGCGCGGCCAGTCCGTTGCCTGCGGCGCGCGCTACACCCGGCGTTGTCACCACGCAGTTCGTGTCCGTTCCCCTCACGATCGCCGCACGCTAACGCGCCGGCCCGCACCGTGCCGAACGCCGCCACCGGCCAAGGAGGGCGGCTACGGCGTGCTGCCCACTCCCGTCGCGGTCACGATCGCGGCGGCCCACTGGTAGTCGGGCTTGCCGCTCGGCGAGCGCTCGACGGCGTCGACGACGTGCAGGCGGCGCGGCAGCTTGTACCCGGCGATCGACTTCCGGCAGTGCTCCTGGAGCGACTCCAGCGAGGGCGCCACGTGCCCGACCCGGGGCTGGATGATCGCCGCCACCGTCTGGCCCCACCGCTCGTCCGGCGCACCGCACACGATGGCGTCCATCACGTCGGGGTGCGAGCGCACCGCCGACTCCACTTCCTCGGGGAAGATCTTCTCGCCCCCCGAGTTGATGACGATGGAGCCGCGCCCGAGCAGGGTGATCGAGCCGTCCGCCTCGACGGTGGCCCAGTCGCCGGGCATCACGTAGCGCGTGCCCCGCACCTGGATGAAGACCTCCGCCGTCTTCTTGGGGTCGTTGTAGTAGCCGACCGGGATGTCGCCCGAGCGCGCGATCTTCCCGATCACGCCCGATCCGGGTGGCACCAACTCCAGGTTCTCGTCGAACACGACGGTCTCGCCCAACAGATGGATCGTCGGTCCGCTCTTCATCGCGGTGTTGCCCGCCGTGACGACGGTCATCCCGTTGTTCCCGCCCTCGGAGGAGCCGACGGCGTCGGTGATCACGATGTGCGGCAGACGCTCGAAGAACTGGTCCTTGACCGGCGCCGAGAACAGCGCCGCCGAGGACACGACGGCGAGCAGCGACGACAGGTCGTACGACGCGGCGGCCGGCTCGTCGAGCTGCTCGACCAGCGGCTTGCCCATGGCGTCGCCGGTGATCATCACGGAGTTGACGCCTTCGGCGCCCACGAGCCGCCACACGGCGTCGGGGTCGAACTTCGCGATCAGCACGACCTTGGAGCCGACGAAGCTCTGGCCCATGACGGCCCACTGCGTCGCCCCGTGCATGAGCGGCGCGATCGGCAGGTGCACCATGCCCCCGCCGGCGCCCTTCTCGATGAGCGCCTTCGAGTCGGTCATCCGCGTGTTCGTCACCGGGTCGGTCCCGCCGCCGAGCGCGTAGAAGACGTCCTCGTGGCGCCAGACGACGCCCTTGGGCATGCCCGTCGTGCCGCCGGTGTAGAGGATGTAGAGGTCGTCGGCCGAGCGCGGGCCGAAGTCCCGCACATCGGACTCCCCGCCCAGCGCGTCCTCGTAGGCGATCGCGCCGGGGGCGGGGTCGACGTCACTGCCATCCTCGATCACCAGCACGTGCCGCAGCTGCGGGAGCTCGGGGAGGAGCGCGGCGACCAGCGGCGAGAACTCCCGCTGGTAGACGAGCGCCTTCAGGTCGGCGTTGGTCAGCAGGTACCGCAGCTCGTCCTTGACGTAGCGGTAGTTGATGTTGATCCAGATGGCGCGCAGCTTGAAGACGGCCCAGGCGGTCTCGACCCACTCGACCGAGTTGTACGC
>DATDIE010000007.1:0-15962 GCA_036521235.1 Acidimicrobiales bacterium
AAGGTGCCCTCGAGCACCTCCTTCCACGCCGTGCCGCGCTCGGCGAACCCGAGGTCCTCCATGAGCACGAGCTCGGTCGGGGTGAAGCAGTCGTGCACCTCGGCCATCGCCAGCTGCGCCCGCGGGTCGGTGACCCCGGCCTGCGCGTAGGCGTCGTCGGCCGAACGGACGACCTCCTCGAACGTCGTGTAGTCGTAGGCGGGATCGATCGGGCCGGCCGCCGGCCCGGCCACGAACGCCAACGCCTTCACGTAGAGCGGGTTGGCGCAGTACTTGTGCGCGTCCTCAGCCCGGCAGATCACCGCCGCGGCGGAGCCGTCGGAGACGCCGCTGCAGTCGAACACGCCCAGGTCGCCGGCCACCAGCGGCGCCTTGGCGATGGTCTCCATCGAGACCTCCTTGCGGTACTGCGCCCGCGGGTTGCGCGCCCCGTTCTGGTGGTTCTTGTAAGCGATCCGGCTCATGACCTCCTTGAGCTGGTCGCGGTCGACCCCGTACTTCTGGGCGTACGACGGGGCCAGGAACGAGAACGCGGCGGGCGATGAGAGGCCCGGGTCGGTGCCGTCGCCCACGGCCCGGATCCCGGTCAGGCCCGAGTACCCGGTGTCCTTCAGCTTCTCCACTCCGACCGCCATGGCCAGGTCGTAGGCGCCCGAGGCGACGGCGTAGCAGGCGTTGCGGAACGCCTCGGAGCCGGTGGCGCAGTAGTTCTCGACCCGGGTGACCGGTTTGTAGTCGAGCTTCAGCGGCCGCGACAGCGTCACGCCGCAGACGCCCGACGTCATCGTGCCGAGCCAAAAGGCGTCGATGTCGTGGATCGACATCCCGGCCGACGCCGCGGCCTCGGTGGACGACTCGGTCAAGAGGTCGTCGACGCCCTTGTCCCACAGCTCGCCGAAGCGGGTGCAGCCCATGCCGATGATGGCCACCTGGTCGCGGATGCCGCTGCTGCCCATCGTCCTATTCTCCTCGCTCGTTGGCGCCGCCGGCGCCGCCCGCACCGGCCAGCGGGCGGGCCTTCCAGAAGTAATTGTGCACGCCCTGCGCCGTCCAGACGCGCCGGAACGTCATGGAGACCCGGTCGCCGATGGACAGCTCGTCCGGCCGGGCGTCGGTCAGCTCGCAGCGGAACCGCCCGCCCCCGTCGAAGTCGATGATGACGCCGATCACCGGCGGCGACAAGGAGAAGGCCAGGTGGTCGATGGTGAACGTGGCGACCGTGCCCGGTACGTCGGCCAGCCGCTCGAACTGCATCTGGTCGATGGCGTGGCAGTTGAGGCAGGCCCGGGTCGGGGGCATGTGACGGAAGCCGCAGGCCGTGCAGCGGCTCGCCGCAAAGGCGTACTTCCACTCCTCGGAGCGGTGCACCGTCGGCGCGCCCGGCCGCTCGGGGTCGGGCCGGCGGGGCGGCTCGCGGTGCAACTGCGCCCGCCACGTCAGGAACGAGGCGTAGGGCAGGTCGTCGCGCCCCGCCGCCACCTGCTCGGCGACGGAGGGCACGCCCGCCTCCTCCCGCGCCCGCTGCGCCTCGGCCAACGCCGGCGTCGTCCGGAACACGAAGGCGTCCGCGCCATCGGCCAACGACAGGACGGCGATCACCTGGCCCGGCCGGGCACGCTCCAGCACGTCGCACAGCGCCACCGCGGCGTGGGCCGCGCCGAGATTCCCGACCGAGCCCAAGAGATCGGGCGCCAGCACGCCGTCGCGCACGCCCAACCCGGCGGCCGCCGCCTTCGTGGCGCGGGCATGCAGCCCCGTCACGATGGCGTGGTCGATGTCGCCCTCGCTCACGCCGGCGTCCTTCAACGCGGCGGCAAACGCCTCCCGGGCCAGCGGGACGTAGAGCTCCTCGCCGAACCGCTCCTCCCACACGTGCGAGTCGGCCTCGCCCGGCACGCGCCAGCGATCGAGGAACTCGTCGCTCGCCGCCCCGCGTCCGACGAGCTCGGCCACGGCGCCCTCCGGCGCGCACACGAACGCGGCGGCGCCGTCGCCGCTCTCACGCTCCTCGGCGGACCCCGCCAGGCCGGTGCGCAGGTCCGAGACCACGGCCATGGTCGTGCGCCCACCGCCCGGCGCGCCCCTGGTCGCCCCGACCAGCGCCTGCAGCAGCGTGGCGGTCGCCGAGCGCGCCGAGCCGGCGAAGTCGTACGCCCCGCACGCGCGCGGCAGACCCAGCGCGGCGTGCACCGTCGTGGCGCTCGTCTTGTCCAGGTAGCCCGGGTCGGGCGTCGACAAGAAGAGGTCCTGCACCGCGGCCGCGCCCGGCCCGACCCGAACGGCGAGGCGCCCCGCCTCCACGCCCAGCGTCGTCGTGTCCTCGTCGTAGGACGCCACGGCGCGGGTCCCCCGACCGCCGCCCCCGCCCAACACCGCGCCGATGGCCGAGCGCTGGAGCCGCCAATAGGGCAGGTAGGTGCCCCACGCCGCAATGCCTGCCGTCATGACCGCCGTTCTACCCGACCGACCGGTCGGCCGGACAACCCGAGCCTCGGAGAGCCGGCCCGGAGGGTGGCCGCCCGGTCCCGACCTGGCGCTTCCCGGCGGCCTCAGGCGGTGGCCACGACCACCATCTCCCAGCTGTTGACCTCGAGGGGTCCGCCGCCGCCGGCCTCGAACCGCACGTCGCGGAACCCGGCCTCCTCGAGCCAGACGACCCATTCGGGCGGCGTGGGCAGCCGCACGAAGTAGGACGCGTGCCGGGTCTCCCCGTCCCGGTGGGCGGTGCGCTCGATGCACATCCGCCCCGACACCGGGTCGAACGTCCACAGTTCGATCATCGTGTCGTCGCCGCGTTGGACGGTCACCGCGTCGGGGGCCGGGGTGTAGTGCCGCACGCCGCCGTCGTGGTGCAACGTGTCGATGGTGACGCGTCCGCCCGGAGAGAGGACCCGGTGGAACTCCCTCAGCACGCGGTGGCAGTCGGCGTCGTCGTAGTAGCCGAACGAATTCAGCCAGCAGACGACGGCGTCGAAAGGCCCGTCGACCGGTAGCTGGCGCACGTCGCCGACGACGTACTCGACTGTGCCCGGGACCAGCAGCGGATCCGCCCGGGCCTCCTCGATGTAGGCCGGCGTCACGTCGACCCCCGTCACAGCCATGCCCGCCGCGCCGAGCCGACGCGCAATGCGGCCGTGGCCGCACGGAGCATCGAGGATCCGGGACCCCGCCGGCAGGTCCAGGATGCGCAGGATCTCGGAGGTGTCCGAGTCCGAGTGCGCGTCGTCGATCGACTCGGCGTAGAAGTACGGGTAGTCGTCGCTGAACGTCGCCTCCAGGTCGAAGGGCATGCATCATCTTCGCCGCCGATAGGGTCCCGTGCATGCCGGCACCCGAGGACATCTCCTTCGACGTCGCCACCGCCGTGCGGGCGACCAGCCGCGCCGGAAGCTACGAGGTCGACGTGCACCCGCTGTGGACGGTCGGCGACAAGCCGAACGGCGGCTATCTGCTCGCGCTGTTGGGCCACGCCGCGGTGACCGCCGGTCGGCAAGACGGCAGCCCGACCTGGGAGATCGTCTCGTCGGCCATCACGTATCTGCGGCCGCCCGAGCTCGGCGCGGCGACGATCGAGGCGACGGTGCTACGCCGTGGCCGCACCGCGGCCCAGGTGCGCACCGTGCTGCGCCAGAACGACGTCGACGTCGTCGAGTCGACCAGCGTGCTCAGCGAGCTGCCCGAGATGACGTCGACGCGGTACGACACGATCGAGCCGCTCACCGCACCCGAGCCCGAGCGGTGTGTGCGCGTGCCGCCGCGCATGCCCGGCGGTGTGGACGTCGGGGTGTTGCACGTCACCGATCTGCGACTCGACCCGGCGACGCTGCCCTTCGGCGACTCGCCGCCGCCGGCTGACGCCCGGGCGGAGTTGCAGGGGTGGACGAGGTTCGCCGACGGCCGTGGCCCTGACCCTCTGTCGCTGCTCTACTTCAACGACGCCATCCCGCCCGCCACCTTCCGGATCGGCTCGACGGGCTGGGTCCCGACTCTCCAGATGTCGGCGTATGTGCGGGCGCGACCGCTCCCGGGCTGGCTCGGCATCCGCATGACGGCGAACCTGGTGGCCGACGGGATGGTCGACGAGACGTGCGTGCTGTGGGACTCGTCGGGCCAGGTGGTCGCGCAGGCGTCGCAACTGGCGCGCCTCCGCTTCGCCGACGAGCAGTCGTAGCCCGCTGGCTGACGGCTGCTGCGACCCGACGCCGCCAACAAATGCGTGCGTAACCTGAGCATGATGTGTCCTTCCCTGTGTCCCGCGCGGCGCCGGTGAGCGCCCCACCTGCGCAGCTCGGACGGCGCGACCTCGACGCCATCGCCGACCTGTGCGCCCGCGCGCTCACGGATCCACCCTCGGCCGAAGAGCTCGACGGTGCGCTCTTCGCCGAGGACCAGCCGGCGGTCGTGCTGGGCGACCCCGCACGCGGCGTGGTCGCCGTCGTCGGGTGTGACGACGGACCGCACATCCGCCTCCTCGTCGTGGACGAGTCGGCCCGGCGCCAAGGCGTGGGGCACTCCTTGCTCGAGGCCGCCGAAAACCGGGCGCGCGCCGAGGGGCACTCGGTGTTGCTCACCGGCGCGGACCCGCCCTACTTCCTGTGGCCGGGGGTCCCGAGCACGGAGACGGGGCTGCTCTGCCTCTTGGAGCGGCGTCACTACGGCCGGGCCGAGACCAACTTCAACATGGACGTCGACTTGACCGCGATCACCGACGACCCAGGCGGACACGAGTTGGCCGGCCCGGACGACCTCGAAGAGATCGACGAGTGGATGGCCACCCACTGGTCCAACTGGCGCCCGGAGGTGCTGCGCGCCCTGCGGAAGGGCAACCTGGTCGTCGCGCGCGGGGAGGGGGCCGACGCCGGCGTGACCGCCTTCTGCGCCTTCGAGGTGAACCGACGTGGGCTCTTGGGACCGGTGGCGGTGCGCCCGGACCTCATGGGGCGCGGGATGGGCAAGGGCGTGCTGCTCGGCGCGCTGCACGAGCTGCGCCGCCGCGGGGCCGACAAAGTGTCGGTCGTCTGGGTCGGGCCGGTCGTCCCGTATGCGGCCGTCGGCGGGACGGTGACCGACGTCTACTTCGTCTACCGAAAGCCCCTCGCATGAACCTGATCCCGGTACCACGGACGCTCGAGCTCAACGGCGACACGGTGCCCAACCGAGCGCCCACCCGGCGATCGGACCCGACGCGGCCGCCGCAGGGGTACGAACTCCGCATCACGCCCGAGGGCGTCGAGCTGGCGGCGGCGGACGAGGCCGGGTTCTTCTACGGCGAGCTGACCCTGGCGCAGCTGGCGGCGATCCATGACGGGGCGCTCCCGGTGGGCGTCGTCCGGGACCATCCCGACCTGGCGGTCCGCGGCGTCATGCTGGACATTTCGCGCGACAAGGTCCCGACTACGGCGTCCCTGCACGCCCTCATCGGCCGCCTGGCCTCGCTCAAGATCAACCAGCTACAGCTCTATTCGGAGCACACGTTCGCCTACCGCAACCATCACGACGTCCACGCCGCCTCGAGCCCGCTTGACGCCGAGGAGATCGTGGCCCTCGACGCCTACTGCCGGGACCGCCACGTCGAGCTCGTCCCGAACCAGAACTGCCTCGGCCACATGAACCGCTGGCTGGCCCATGAGCGCTACCGGCCCCTCGCCATCGCACCGGACGGTTTCACCGACCCCTACGGCATCACCCGGGAGCCGATGACCATCGAGCCGAACGATCCTCGTTCGCTCGAGCTCGTCCGCGAGCTGCTCGCCGAGCTGCTGCCGCTGTTCACCAGTCACCGCGTCCACGTTGGCTTGGACGAGGCGTGGGAATTGCCTGCCGAGCGCATCGACGACTTCTTGTCCTGGGCTGCCACGTTGGGCGCGCTGCCCGAGCTCGAAGGCCACGAGATGCTGATGTGGGGCGACATGGTGTCGGGACGCGCGGACCTGGTCGCGCGGCTGCCCGCCGGCGTCACCGTGTGCGAGTGGGGCTACGACGACTGGTATCCCTTCGACGAGCGTTGCGCGGTGCTGGCCGAGGCGCGGGTCCCCTTCTGGGTCGCGCCCGGGACGTCGAGTTGGATGAGCATCCTGGGTCGGGTCACCAACGCGCGGAACACCTGTCAACGGGCGGCAGCCGCAGCCCTCGCCCACGGGGCGTCCGGCTACCTCAACACCGACTGGGGCGACCTCGGCCACCTCCAGCAGCCAGTGATCAGTGAGCCCGCGCTGGCCTACGGCGCCGCCGTGTCGTGGTGCCTCGAGGCGAACCAGGACCTCGACCTCGGTGCCGCGCTGTCCACGCACGTCTTTCACGACGCGGGCGGCGGGCTGGCTGAGGCCGTCTTGTCGCTCGGCGACGCGCACCGCCTGGTGACGCCCCAGTTCCCGAACATGTCGACGCTCGTGATGAACCTCTACTACCCACAGCTCCCGGTGGGACGGGGGCTCACCAAGGGGTTGGTCGTCGACGAGCTCGACGACGTCGAGCGGTGTCTTGACGCCGCCCGTGCGGCCGCCAGCGCGTCGCAACCCGGCCGAGCGGACGGGGCCCTGCTGCGCGACGAGGTCGCGTTCAGCGTCGACCTCGTCATACTGCTGCTCAAGGACGCGCGGGCCCGGTTCCGCGGCGACGGCTTCCTCGGCTCTGTCCCCGCGGACGCGCGTTTCGCTCTGGGGACCCAACTCGACGCGTTGACGAGCCGCTACCGCGACCTGTGGCTCGCAAACAACCGTCCCGGTGGGCTCGACGACAGCGTCGGTTGGCTGGACAACCTGCGGCAGGCGTACGCCACTGGCCGGCCGGACCCCGAGTGGGGCGGGATCCGGGTTCCGGCGCGGGACTAGCGGACGCGTCGGATCGAGCTGCCCGCGGCGGAACCAGGAAATGACCGCTTAGGCGGCTTTCTCGCCCTCCGCGTCGGAGGCGTCCTCGTCGTCGTCGGCCTCATAACAGTCCCACGAGCAGTACCCCGCGATCCGAGGAGACGCCGGGTGGAACCTGCAGCGGCGGCACAACGTCTCCATCGTCTTCCTCGCTTTCTGGCTGGTCATCGGGTTGATCGTCATCGTTCTCTCGTTCTGTTCGTGAAGTCAGGCTCGTGGGTCATGTGGGGCGCCATCTGAAGCGCCCCTGCGGCCCGGCTGGGCATGTGTGGGCCGCCCGAATGCAAAAAAGCCGCCCCCTTGGTAGGGAAGCGGCTCCTCAACACCAGGACTCTGTGTCGTCCTTGCTACGGCGTTGAGGCCACCTCCCCGGAGCTCAGCTTGGGGATCCCGCAGATCTGTACCTCGCACATGGCGGCACGCGACTCAGCGAGGGAGCTTCCCCCCTCACGACACGGGATGACCCGGCTGTTCGGTGCGTGCGTACTCACGATGGAGCCAAGTATACGGAACCCGCGTACCGCCCCTGAACGCGGGCGCGCAATCTCCTGGCGATTCTCGAAGAGTTCATCGGCACGTCACCTGACCGGCATCACGGCCGTTCGCCGGGGAACGCCGTCAGGCGGGGGCGGAAGCGAGCCGCGCCCGCAGCTCGTTCTTGACCACCTTGCCGGTCGGATTACGAGGCAGCGCATCGACGAAGAGGAACTGACGCGGCACCTTGTAGTCGGCCAGATGGTCGAGACCGAAGGCGCGCAGGTCATCGGGTGTCGCCGTGACGTCGGGGTGGAGGACGACGAAGGCGACGACGTCCTCGCCGAGCACCGAGTGGGGAGCCCCGACCACCGCGACCTCCTTCACGGCGTCGTGCTGGACGAGTACGTGCTCGACGTCCGCCGCATGCACGTTGTTGCCGCCCCGGATGATGACGTCCTTCGAGCGCCCGACGATGTAGAGGTAGCCGTCGGCATCGAGCTTGCCGAGGTCCCCCGTGACCAGCCAGCCGTCGCGCCACGTCTCGGCGGTCGCCTCGGGGTCGTTGTAGTACTCGCGTGGGCGGCCCGGCACTTGGAGCCGGACCTCTCCAACCTCGTCGGCCGGCAGCGGTTCACCGTCTTCCGCGACGATCTTCACCACGGCAGGCGGCGCGATCTGACCGACAGAGCCTGGACGCTTGACCGCCTCGCCCTGCGGCATGATGCAGTAGGCGGTTCCCGCCTCCGTCATCCCGTAGTTGTTGGAGACGAGTGCGTCGGGCATCTTGGCCTGCAGACGCTCCACGACGTACGGCGCGAGCGGCGCACTGCCCACCGAGCACAACTGGACCGAGGACAGGTCGGCCTCATCGAAACGCTGGTGGTCAATCAACAGGTGCGCCATCGCAGGGACGAGGAAGACCGACACGGGTCGCTCCTCCTCGACAACACGGAGCCAACGGTCGGCCTCGAAGCGGGGCTGGTAGATGACCTGTAGTCCGAACTTCATCGGCGTATACACCAAGGCGATGCCGGCGAAGGTGAACAACGGGCTGGCGTGGAGCCATCCCCCGCCCGTCCAGTTCGGCTCGATGGCTCCGACCATCGACCCGTTCGAGTGGCGCACGGCCACGCCCTTGGGCCGACCGGTGGTGCCCGAGGTGTAGAGGATGTCGGCCAGGTCGTCCTTGTCGCGCGGCGCCTGGAACGCTGAGCGGTCGCCGGTGACCGCGTCGTCCCAGGCAAGGACGGGCACGGTGCCGCCGGTCTCCGGGTGGGCGGAGCCCGCCGCACCCGCGTCGATCAGGAAGGAGAGTCCGCCGGCACCGGATTCGAGGTCAGCCGCGACGAGGTCGCCGGCGGCCACCACGGCCGCGGCGCCAGAGTGGGCGAGGACGTGCGCGACCTCGGCCGGGGCGAGGCGCGGGTTCATGGGTACCGCGACGCCGCCGGCGCGGTGGGCGGCCGAATACGTAACCAGCCAGCGCAGCGCGTGGTCGGGCTGGAGGTGGATGCCGACGCGGCCGCCGGGCTCGAGACCTTCATCGAGCAGACGGCGCGCCAGCGCGTTGGCGGCGCCGTCCCACTCGGCGAAGGTCATGGCGCCGACGTCGATGACGCTGAACGCGGTCCGGTCACCGAACTCGGTGGCCATGCGGCCCAGATGCTCGTCCATCAACACGTAGCGGTCCCCCGGGAGGCTCAGTGCACGCCGGTCCGGAAAGTTGACGCCGACGTCAGGTTCGTTGCAGCATGGCCGATGCGCCCCTGATGGTCAATCCGGGCGAGCGCACCGAGCTTGCCGCCTGCGAGTCGCCCGCCGGGCCCGACCAAGGAAGAGAGATCGACACGTCATGACCGACGCCACCGACGCCGTCATCGTCGCCGCCACCCGCACACCGATCGGACGCTCCGGACGGAGCTTGGCCGGGCTCACCCTGCACGACATCGGCCTGCAGACGCTCTCCGCAGTGATCGCGGCGGCCGGGGTGGACCCGGCCGACGTCGACGACCTGATCCTGGGCGAAGTGCTCCAGGGCGGTGGCGACACGGCGCGGTACCTGGCCAATGCGCTCGGCCTGCCGCCCGACACGCCGGGCGGTGCGGTGCAGCGTCAATGCGCCACCGGGATGATGGCGGTGCAGGACGCGGCGGCGCACATCCGCTCGGGCATGGTCGATGTCGTGATCGCCGGGGGGATCGAGACGATGACGCGTGGCCCCATGCTCTTCGAGAAGTCGCCGTTTCCCTTCGGCGGCGTGGAGCGGTGGATGCCGCCCAGCCATCCGAACACCCCGGACGCGCCGAACACCAACATGCTCGTGACGGTCGGCGAGAACACGGCGCGAGAGTGCGGTATCACCCGCGAGGAGTCCGACGAGTGGTCGTATTACTCGCACGTCCGGGCCGTGGAGGCGACCAAGGACGGCCGCTTCGGTGACGAGATCGTTCCGGTGACGGTTCCCGCCGGACGCGGCGAAACCGTGACGGTCAGCGTGGACGAACACCCGCGGGCCGACACGACGCTCGAGAAGCTGGCGGCGTTGCCAGTCCTGTCGGGCCTGCCCGACGGGATCGTGACCGCCGGGAGCTCGTCGGGCATCGCCGACGGCGGCGCGGCCGTCGTGGTGACCTCGCGGGCCTACGCCGAGGCGCACGGGCTGGCGCCACTGGCGACGGTGCGGTCGTGGAACAACGCCGGGATCGAGCCGGCCCGCACCGGGCTGGGGCCGACGGTCTGCGTGCCGCGGGCCCTGGCGAAGGCGGGTCTCGCCGAGTCCGACGTCGATCTGGTCGAGATCAACGAGGCCTTCGCCACCATGGCCGTCGCCTGCTCGCGCAAGCTCGGCTTCCCTCACGACATCGTGAACGTGAACGGGGGCGCCGTCGGTCTCGGACACCCGATCGCGGCCTCGGGCACCCGGATACTGGTGACCCTGATCCACGAGCTGCGCCGGCGCGGTGGCGGCATCGGCGTCGGTACGCTCTGTGCCGGCGGCGGGATGGGCTCGGCCACCGTCGTGGAGGTCCACCCCGCGGCCTGAGTGGTACGCCAGCGGGTGAGGCGCCAAGACCGGGCGAACATTTCTCAACGGCACTCCCCGCCGTGGGACTTTCGTCGCTCATCCGGGTAGAGAAGGTGCAAAGGTATTCGGGCGGTGCAGCGAAGGATCTCCGAGGCGCGCCGTTCAAGTCCATCGAGCGGAGCGACGAGAACGATGCGAACCTACTCACGGGTCTGGTGGCCCACGAAGGGGATGGCGACGCTCGGGCTGGCAGCGATCACGCTGTGCGGCCTGGTGCTCGCGCTGGTGCCGTCCCCGGCTTCGGCGCAGACTCCCCAGCCCGCCTTCTACACGCCGCAGGCTCCGGGGGGCGCAGCCACAGCCGGGCAACGGGTGATCGCCCTCACCTTCGACGACGGCCCCGGCCCCTACACCCCACAAGTCCTCTCGGTGCTCGAGCAGTATCAGGTGCCCGCGACATTCTTTGAGATCGGCCAGGAGGTCGCCTCCTACCCGCAGTACACCAAGCTGGTCGCCCAGGCGGGCTACCCGGTCGAGGACCACACGTGGAGCCATCCCGACCTCACGACGATCCCGGTGGGGGGATTCGCCACCCAGATCGACCAGACCCAGAACGAGATCCAGTCGATCACCGGCGCCGCCCCCAATTGCGTGCGGCCGCCCTACGACGCGTGGAACGCCACGGTGTTGGGCCAGATCGCCCAGCGTGGCCTGACCACGATGAGCTACTCGATCGACCCCAAGGACTGGACTCTGCCGGGGGTGGCGGCCATCGTCGGGAACGTCGTCGGCGCGGCCTTCCCCGGAGCCGTCGTGGACATGCACGACGCCGGAGGCAACCGTTCCGAGACGGTCGCGGCGCTCCCCCAGATCATCACCCAGCTGCGCGCCGAGGGTTACACGTTCGTCCCCATCTGCGGCCAAATGTCGGCGCGCTTCGGACCACAGACCAGCGCCGTCTCCTCGTACGGCACGGCGCCGGCCGCCGGGCAGCCGGTCACCTCGAACGTACCGTTTGTCGGCGCGGCGACCGCCGACGCCGGCGGATACTGGCTGGCGGCTCGCGACGGCGGCATCTTCAGCTTCGGCGACGCCAAGTTCTACGACTCCATGGGTGGACACCTGCTCAACCAGCCGATCGTGGGCATGGCCGCCACGCCCGACGGAAATGGCTATTGGCTCGTGGCTGCGGACGGCGGCATCTTCGGCTTCGGCGACGCCACGTTCATGGGGTCGATGGGCGGCCAGCCGCTGCTCGAGCCGGTCGTTGGCATGGCGAGCGACCCCGCGACCGGTGGCTATTGGCTGGCGGCGGCCGACGGCGGCCTCTTCAACTTCGACGCGCCGTTCTACGGCAGCGCGGGGGGTGGGAGCGGGGCCGACTCGTTCTTCGCGATCGCCGGCAGCAGCGCGGGAGGCGGGTATCTGTTGGCCGGTCAGCATCCGGCGTAGCGAGAGGGCGGGTCACTCCCAGCCCACCTGATCCCTTCTTGCCTACTCCTTGTCCTCTCCCCCACCCTCGGACATGTGGTCCTTGATGGAGTTGACGACGCTTGGGTCGAGGAGGGTCGTGACGTCGCCAAGCGGGCGGTCGTCGGCGACGTCGCGCAGGAGGCGCCGCATGATCTTGCCGCTACGCGTCTTGGGGAGCTCAGGCGTGAGCAGGATCTGACGCGGCTTGGCGATCGGCCCGATCTCCCGCGCCACGTGCTCGCGTAGGTCCTTGACCAAGGCCTCGCCCGCCGCGCCGTCGACGTCGCTCGCTCCCTTCACCGTGACGAAGGCGACGATGGCCTGGCCGGTCGTGGCGTCGTCGGCGCCGACGACGGCCGCCTCGGCGACCGCGGGGTGACTGACCAGCGCGTGCTCCACCTCGGTCGTGGAGATGCGGTGCCCCGAGATGTTCATCACGTCATCGACCCGGCCCAGCAGCCAGAGATCGCCGTCCTGGTCACGCTTGGCCCCGTCACCGGCGAAGTATCGCCCCGGAAAGCGCGACCAGTACGTCTCTCGGTAGCGCTCCTCATCGCCGTAAATGCCGCGCAACATGCCGGGCCAGGGCTCGGTGAGGACGAGGTAGCCGCCCTCGTCGTTGTCGACCGAGCGCCCCTCGTTGTCGATGACGTCGGCCGCGACGCCGGGTAACGGTGTCATGGCCGCACCGGGCTTGGTGGCGGTGATGCCGGGTAGCGGCGTGATCATGATGCCGCCCGTCTCGGTCTGCCACCAGGTGTCGACAATCGGGCAGCGCCCGCCGCCGATGTTGGTGCGGTACCAGATCCAGGCCTCGGGATTGATCGGCTCGCCCACCGAACCCAGGAGACGCAGGCTGCTCAGGTCGTGCTGGGCCGGCAGGTCCTCGCCCCACTTCATGAAGGTACGGATCGTGGTGGGCGCCGTGTAGAGGATGTTGACTTTGTACTTCTCGACCAGCTGCCACCACCGGTCACGGCCTGGTGTGTCGGGCGTGCCCTCGTACATGACCGACGTCGTTCCGTTGGCCAACGGCCCGTAGACGATGTAGCTGTGGCCGGTCACCCAGCCGATGTCGGCCGCAGTCCAGAAGACGTCGGTCTCGGGCTTGATGTCGAAGACGAGGCGGTGCGTCGCCGAGACGTGCGTGAGGTACCCGCCGCTCGTGTGCAGGATGCCCTTCGGCTTCGCCGTCGTCCCGCTGGTGTACATGATGTAAAGCGGGTGCTCGGCGTCGAACGCCTCCGCGTCGTGGCGTTCCGGCTGCCGGGGGACGATGTCGTGCCACCAGACGTCGCGGGCGTCGTCCCACGCGACGTCCTGGCCGGTGCGCCGCACGACGAGGACCCGGCTGACGTCGGGGCACTCCTTCACTGCGTCGTCGACCGCCGGCTTCAGGGCGCTCGGCGCACCGCGGCGGTACCCGCCGTCGGCGGTGATGACAAAGTGCGCTTCACAGTCGAGAATGCGACCGCGCAGGGCGTCGGAGGAGAAGCCACCAAAGACGACGGTGTGCGGCGCGCCGAGACGGGCGCAGGCCAGCATGGCCACGACCGTCTCGGGGATCATCGGCATGTAGATGGCGACCTTGTCGCCGGTGCGGACGCCGAGCTCGAGGAGGGCGTTGGCGGCCTGGCACACCAAGGTCCTGAGGTCGGCGTACGTGATCGTGCGGGTGTCGCCCGGCTCACCCTCCCAGTGGAACGCGACGCGGTCGCCGTTGCCGGTCTCGACGTGCCGGTCCACGCAGTTGACGGACACGTTGAGCTTGCCCCCGACGAACCACTTGGCGAAGGGCACGTTCCATTCCAAGACCTCGGACCAGGGCTCGGCCCAGGTGAGCCAGCGGGCCTGCGCCTCCCAGAAGCCAAGCCGGTCGGCGGCTGCCTCGGCGTAGATCACGGGCTGCGCGTTGGCTGCTTTCGCAAACGCTTCGGGCGGAGCGAAGGTCCTCGTCTCGTGCAGCAGGGCCGACAGCCCCTCCTCGCGCTCATTCATCTGGCTCGGTCTCCTCGTCGCAGGTCGAATTCCCATCCTGCCTGATCACGCGGTCGCGCGTTCAGCTGACGTCGTCGTCGACTCGCAACTCGAATCCCTCGAAGGTAAACGCCGGTGTCACGGTCGCCCCGACCAGGGCATAGCGGCCGAACGGGCGGGCCCATTGCCAGACGCCAGGCTCGACGACGGCCTGTGGCCGTTGCCCCGCGGCGACGTCGGCCCCGAGCACCGTCCGGTCGCGGGCGCCGTCGGGCCATTCCCGGCACAGCTCGAGCGCGTCGCCGGCGTAGAAGTGCCACAGCTCGGTGGCGTCGATGCGGTGCGGCGCGGATTCCTCGCCCTCGAGGAGCAAGTAATAGATGGCGCTGGCCGCCGACCGCTCGCCTGGCGCCGCCGGCGCCTCCCAGGTGCGGCGGTACCACCCACCTTCGGGATGGGGCTCCAGGCCGAGGGCCGCGATCAGAGATTCCCCGGGGCGCACCGCCTCAGTCTGCCCGTCGGGGCGAGGGGCGATCTCAGGCCAGTGAGGCGGCGACGGTCAGCAGGTGCTCTGGCGAACCACCGAACAGCGCACCGTCGGCGGTGGCCCGCTTCATGAAGAAATGGCCGTCGTGCTCCCACGTGAAGCCGATGCCACCGAACGACTGCAACGACTCCCGGCACACCAGGTGCTGGCAATCGTCGCTCGCCGACTTGGCCATGGCGACGGCCACACCGCGATCGGGCGTGTCCTCGTCGATGGCGGCCACGGCGAAATAACACAGCGAGCGGGCGCGCTCGATGGCCAGGAACATGTTGCTCATCTTGTGCTTCACCGCCTGGAAGGAGCCGACTGGCACCCCGAACTGCTTGCGGTCCTTGACATACGCGAGGACCATCTGGAAGAGGGCGTCGCAGGCGCCGACGGTCTCGAGCGCCAGCGCCGTCGTGGCCTCCTCGATGGCGCGGGCGACGGCACGCGTCGTCTCTGCGCTCCCCGGCTCGCCGAGCGCACGGTCGTCGGAGACGACGACGTGCTCGAGCGTGGCGGTCGAGGTGGGCCGACTGGCATCGAGCGAGTGCACGACATGCAAGCCGGCGTCAGCACTGGGCACGACGAACGCCCCGACGCCGTCGCCGGCCCGGGCGGCCACGGCGAGCTCGTCGACGCCGTGGCCGGTCATGACCCCGTGCTTCGTTCCCTGGAGCACCCAGCCACTCCCGGCGCGTTCGGCGCGCAGCGTGACGTCGTCGAGGGACCAGCCACGCGGGTGATCGGCCAGGGCCACTGCGCCGGTGCATGCGCCGGAGGCGACGTCGGACAGGAACCGTGCGCGCTGTTCGGGCGAGCCGACCTCGCGCACCATCGGCGCGAACTGGCTGATCGTGGTCAGGAGCGGGCCGGGGTCGACGCTGCGGCCCAACTCTTCGGCCACCACGGCCAGCTCCACGAAGCCGAGACCCACCCCTCCGTACTCCTCGGGCACCGAGAGGGCGGGCCAGTCGAGGGCCACCATCGACGCCCAGAGCTCGGTGGGTGCCTCGCCCGATTCGACCAGGGCCCGCACGACTTGGAGCGAGCATTCCTTGTCGAGGAAATCACGAACCGAGAAGCGCAGCTCCTCCTGCTCGCTCGTGAAATCGAGGTCCACCCCTCTCCTCTCTCTACGCTGCCGGAGCGCGCGTCCATCGTGATGCCGCCCGCCGCTGGCCACGGGGGCGGCTGGGAGTGTACCTGACGCTCTTGTCAGGCTTGGTGGTGTACTGTCACGCCGCACTGTTGTCTGGGAGACAGTCATGGGTGCCCCTCGGGGGGGTCGCCGGTCTGGGCGCAAGCTCGGACCGGCGACAACGAGGGTCTCTCGTCAACCACCACACGCTCTGCCCTTCGCGGCAAGCGACAGTCGGTCGCTCGCCTACACTCTCTGATGCGCCTCTAGCTCAACGGCAGAGCAACGGACTCTTAATCCGCAGGTTGGGGGTTCAAATCCCCCGGGGCGCACTCTGTGATGTCGCGAGACATCGAGGACGGATGTCGCGAGACATCATGGACGATTCTCAGCCCTCCTGGGGCTGGTAGATCCGGCTGGGATCCAAGGTGAGTCGTCTGAGCAGCTCACCGTCGTGGGTCACGATGCGCA
>DATDIE010000008.1:0-9951 GCA_036521235.1 Acidimicrobiales bacterium
CACCGAGGGAACGGCCGTCCTCGTCGGCGCGGGCCCGATGGGAGGCGAGAATCTCCTCCAGGTAGGTGGGCATGGGGCTTCAGCGTAGCGGTGCGCGATTTGGCCTCTGGCCCATGGTCCTGCTCAGCGGCAGGATCCGTAGGGGTCGATCGGCGCGTCGGACGCCCCGAGGAGCGTCCAGGAGTTCGACGCCTCGTTCATGTACGCCGCGGGGCAGGGGTCGGCGACGACGATGAGCCGCAGCGTGCTGCAGGGCGTCGCGCCCGAGACGCACATCGTCTCCGCTTCGTGGCCGCCGGCATCACCCGGGCACTCGAGGGTGAAGCCGGGAGCGGCGTAGGCCTGCAGGTACGCGTACGCCGCGGCGCACCCGTCGCGCGTGGCCTCTCCCGCCGGCGGGAGCCCGGTCGCCTGCGCCACGAAACTCTGCGGCGCCGACGACGCGACCGAGCGAGTCCGGCGCCCCTCCGTCACCGCGCCGGGGACGGGCGAGCCGGTAGCCCGAGGTACACCGAGCGTGTTTGACGACGCGTCGGCCTGGACCGGTGAGAGTCCCGAGTCGATGATCTTTCCCGGGCCGGCGCGGCTCGCGGGAGCCAGCAACCCGATGGCCAGGGCGCCGATGGCACAGGCGGCGATGCAGAGTGCGGCGAGCACGCCCCCCATCCGCCGTTGCCGCACGCCGTCACCTCGCTACTTCTCCGGAGCCCCGCCGCTCCCGCAATGAACGTAGCAAACCGACGACTGACGCCGGCCCGTCGGGCGTCAGTCGTCGCTCAGCCGCGAATTCTGGTGAGGACCTTCTCGCGGCGCTGGCGTGCCTCGCGGGACAGATCGAAGGATGGCATCACGTCAGCCGTGTGGGCGGTCGCGGCGTCGCGCAGCATGTCCGCGATGCCCGAGTAGATGACCTCGATCGTGAAGTCGTCGAGCTCGACGGCCGCCTTCTCGGTCCCGTCGTCGGCGACGTGGATGATCTTGACCATCAGTCCACCACCGCCCGCTCCCGGGTCAGCGTGCCGCGCCGCTCGATGGCGACGCATCCCCCGTCGCGGAAGATCCAGCCGACCTCGCGCCACGGCGTCAGCTCGGGCAGTGCCTCGCCCCTGACGACACTCGCCTCGTGCTGCTCTCGCTCCTTGACCCCCATCCCCATGACGCCAGCGTGGACCCCGGCCGTGTCATGTCCGGTGGCGTCCGGTTGCAGTTGGGGTGCGCGGGCAGAGCCTGGCAGGAGGCGCCGTCGCTGCGGTCACCGGGCGAACAGGTGCCAGCCCAGCCAGGCCCAGCCGACGAGCAGGAGCACCCGCAGCCACGGGTCCAGGGCCAGTCGCCGCAGCACGACCTTCGGACGGACGAGAAGGTGCTTGCCCGCCGGGGTCAGCGAGGTGACCCACAGCGCGAGCGCCAACGCGCCGATGAGGGCCCAGACGGCGTAGCTCGGGCTCGAGCTCACGCGGGCCCCGCTCCTCGGCTCGCCGCACGTGACGCGGCCCGGCTGCCGGCGCGGACGATCGCGCCACCGAGCCACAACCACGCGAAGCACGCCACGAATTTCAGCCCGTAGTTGTAGCGGTCGAACGCATCGGCCATCGAGCTCAGAGTCGGATGCGCACTCCTGCTCCCGCGGACCAGGTACATCGCGAGCTCCCACGCGACGATGACCCCGAAGAGCACGACCCAGGCCAGGTACGGGTGACGCGGCCCGTCCTCCTCGGCGATCAAGGCACGACGGTCCGGGTGGAGCGGCCACCGGATGATCGCCATGACCGTCACGAACACGATGGCGAGCCCGGTCAAGATGTTGGCCGGGGCGCTGAACGGCACCGTGGCCGCGAGC
Source organism: Acidimicrobiales bacterium (assembly GCA_036521235.1). Taxonomy (GTDB): domain Bacteria; phylum Actinomycetota; class Acidimicrobiia; order Acidimicrobiales; family RAAP-2; genus Bog-473. The sequence continues at coordinate 1,841 of DATDIE010000008.1, forward strand.
CACAACGCGTAGCCGAGCATCACCCACAGAGAGACCACCCCGACCACCCGCCGCGCCCGCCCCCGGTGTGCGTCAGCGGGCAACGGACGTCCGCCTCAGCCGGCCAGCGGCAGCAGCGGCAGGAGCGCCACCTGGACCGGGCGCGACCCGCCGATGCCGTCGCCGGAGCGCACCCGGGCCGGGCCGGGCGCCTCGACGTTGCGGTGCAGGTACCCCAGGGCGGCCCACGCCCCGAGCTCGGCGCTCCAGGCGGCCGACGTGATCGTCCCGACCACCTTGTCGTCGGCGGCGCCATCGCCCGCCGGGGCGTCGCCGCCGTGCAGCGTCATGCCCGGGGAGAGGGCGTCCGAATCGGGCGGCCCGCCCGGTGCCACGATCCCGACCAGTCGTCGCGGCACGTTGCCGCCCCGCGAGTCGATCCGGGCGACCAGCTCCTGGCCGGTGTAACACCCCTTGGTGAAGCTGACGGTCTGGGCGACCACGCCCGTTTCCTGCGGGATCGTCTTCGCAGTGAGCTCGGCGCCCATGGCAGGGACGCCCGAGACGATGCGGCACGCCTCGACCGCCTCCGCGTGGCACGCCACGATCCCGGCCGGGAGCCCCGCACTGTCCGAGCCGAGCACCACGTCGGGCGGCCCGAGCAGGTCGACCCCGGTCCACCCGTTCCAGTCGAACGGGAGCGCCAGCACCCCGCGCTCGGCCAGGACCGTCAGCAGACCGGCCGCGACCTCGTGGACCGCGGCGCCGCGCAACGACAGGCACCGCCATTCGAGCCGCTCCAGCTGGACCTTGGACCGCAACAGGAAGCGGCGCAGGCGCGCCACCACGGCATCGCCGTAGCCACCGTCCACGTCGAGCAGGAAGTCCTGCCCGTCGAGGCGCGTCACCCGCACCAGCGCGGCCAGCTTGCCGTCCGGCTCGAGCAGCAACGAGTCGGCCGAGCCGCCGACCGCCAGGGCGGCCACGTCCTGGCTCAGCTGCCCCTGCAGGTACTCCTCCGCGTCGGGACCGCGCACGGCCACCACGTCGCGCGACGGGTGGAACGCACCCGCGCCCACGCGCAGCGCCGACGTCTCGCCCTCGAGCACTCCCACCGCGGTCACGACGGGGACGGCCGGCGCGCCGCGCCCATCCGCCGGGCCGCCGTGACCGCCACCAGGAGCGCCCCGGCCTTGTTGGCGCACTCCTGGTCCTCGGACACGGGGTCGCTGTCCGCCACGATCCCGGCGCCGGCCTGCACGCTGGCCCGCCCGTCCGGCGTGACCACCATGGTGCGGATCGCGATCGCCGTGTCGACGTTGCCGGAGAAGTCGATGTACCCCACGACGCCGCCGTAGACGCCCCGCTTGGTGACCTCGAGCTCGTCGATGATCTCCATCGCCCTGACCTTCGGCGCGCCCGAGAGCGTCCCGGCCGGCAAGGTGGCGCGCAGCACGTCGATCGGGCCCTTCCCCTCGGCCAGCTGGCCCGACACCTGCGACGTGATGTGCATGATGTGGCTGTAGCGCTCGACCGTCATCAGCTCGTCGACCTGCTCGGTGCCGAAGCGCACCACGCGCCCCACGTCGTTGCGGGCGAGGTCCACCAGCATGATGTGCTCGGCCAGCTCCTTGGGGTCCTCGACCAGCTCCGACTCGAGCAGCCGGTCGTGCTGCTCGTTCTCGCCCCGCGGCCGCGACCCCGCGATCGGGCGGGAGATCACCACGCCGTCGCGCAGGCGGACCATCGGCTCGGGCGACGCGCCGACGACGGTGACCTCGGGGAAGCGCAGGAAGTAGAGGTACGGGCTCGGGTTCAGCAGCCGCAGGGACCGGTACACGTCGAACGGCGCGGCGTCGAGCACGAGGTCGTAGCGCTGCGAGAGCACGACCTGGAAGATGTCGCCGGCGCGGATGTACTCCTTCGCCGCCTCGATGCACCCCATGTACTCCGCCGAGGTCATCGTCCGGGCCGCCTCGGCCCACTCGATCCCGGGCGGCGGTGCGGCGTCGAGCTCGCCCGACAGCGGCGACCGGCCCGCCGCGCCCGCGCAGTCCGCCGCCAGCTCGCGCAGCCGCGCGCACGCCGACTCGTACGCCTCGGCCACGGCCTCCGTGTCGACGACCCCGGCGGGCGCGTCCGGCACGACCACGTTGTCGACGAGCACGATCCGCTGGCGCCAGTGGTCGAACGCGCAGAACTGCCCGATCACAACGAGCGCCGCATCGGGCTGGCCGAGGTCGTCGGTCGGCGGTTCGGGCAACCGCTCCACCTCGCGCACCACGTCGTACCCCAGATAGCCGACCACCCCGCCGTGCAGCGGCGGCAACCCACCCAGCACCGGCGACTGGAACCGGGTCACCAACGCCTCGACCGCGTCCAGGATCCCGTCGTCGGAGGCGCCGAGTCCCAGCCGCCCGGTCGCCTCGACGTGCCGGCCCCGCGCCGTCAGCGTCGCCAGCGGCCGGCGCCCGACGAACGAGTAGCGGCCCCAGCGCTCCCCGCCCTCCACCGACTCGAACAAAAACCCGTCGCCGTCGCCGACGACGTTGGCGAAGCAGGCGACCGGCGTGAGCGTGTCGGCGACGACCTCGCACCACACCGGGACGATGGCGTGCTCCTTGGCCAGCGCGGCGAACTCGGCAGGATCGGGCCGGAAGACGAGTCCCGCCCCGGCACCGAAGGCACCGCCGGGCGTCACGGCGCGGGCACCCCCGGGCCCGTGCCGACGGCGCGATAGAAGCACGAGCGCGCGCCGGTGTGGCACGCGCCCCGTCCGTGCTGGTCGACCAGCACCACGAGGGCGTCGCCGTCACAGTCCAGGTGCACCTCGCGCACGTACTGGCGATCGCCCGACGTCTCGCCCTTCTGCCAAAGCTCCTGGCGGCTGCGGCTGTAGAACCACGAGCGCCCCGTCGTGAGCGTGCGGCGCAGCGCCTCGGCGTCCATGTAGGCGAGCGTGAGCACGGTGCCGTCCGCCGCGTCCTGCACGATCGCCGGCACGAGCCCGTCTGGATACTTCCCGAAGTCCACCTCGGCGACCAACGCGTCGTCGACGGTGAGCGCCACTCCCTCGGGCGCGGCGGGCGAAGCCGCCCCGCTCACAGGTACAGCCCCGTGCCGCTGTCGTTGCGCGGCGATGCGATGGCGTGGATGTCGCGCTCGCGCAAGATCACGTACTCCTCCCCGTGCACCTCCACCTCGAACCGGTCCTCGGGGTTGAAGAGCACCGTGTCGCCCACCTTGACCGTGCGCACGTGCGGCCCCACCGCCACGGCCTCGGCCCAGGTGAGGCGCCGGCTGATCTGCGCAGTGGCCGGGATCAAGATGCCGGCCCGGGACCGCCGCTCGCCCTCACCCTCACCGATCTGCACCATGACCCGGTCGAAGAGCACGGTGATGGGCTGCTTGTCCTCCCCCTTCGGCGCGCTCGCGGGGCGCCGGGTCACCTCGTGCGCCTCGTGGGCCTCGTGCGCATCGTGCACGTCGTGCGGCGCGGCCTTCTCTCCTTTGTCCGCCTTTGCGGCCTTGGCCTCGCTCGTTCCGTTCTTCGTCGTCGACGTGGGCACCTAGGCACGGTACCGCACGAAAACGCCATCCCAGGTCAGAGCGGTCGCACCGTCACACCGTGCTCGGCCATGTATGCCTTCGCCTCGCCGATCGTGAATTCCTGCCGATGGAAGATCGAGGCGGCCAGGACGGCGTCGGCTCCCCCGTCGATCGCACCGTCGACCAGGTCCTGCAGCCGGCCCACGCCGCCCGACGCCACCACCGGGATGTCCACCGCGTCGACGACGGCCCGCGTCAGCGCCAGGTCGAACCCGTCCTTCGTCCCGTCGCGGTCCATCGACGTCAGCAAGATCTCACCCGCCCCGTTCCCGGCACACTCCACGGCCCAGGCGACGGCGTCCCGGCCGGTCGGCGTCCGCCCGCCGTGCGTGTACACCTCCCACCCGTGCGCACCCACCCGCTTCCGGGCGTCGATCGCCACGACGGCGCACTGCCCGCCGAACTCGTCCGCGATGTCGCGCACGAGCTCGGGTCGCTCGACGGCGGCTGTGTTCACACCGACCTTGTCCGCCCCGGCCCGGAGGAGGCGGCGTGCATCCTCTGCCGCCCGGACCCCACCACCCACCGTCAGGGGAATGAAGACCTGCTCGGCGGTCCGCGCCACGACCGACACCATCGTCTCGCGCCCGTCCGACGACGCCGTGATATCGAGGAAGGTGACTTCGTCGGCGCCCTCGGCGTCGTAACGCGCCGCCAGCTCCACCGGGTCCCCTTCGTCGGTCAGGTCGACGAACTGGACGCCCTTGACGACGCGCCCGCCGGTCACGTCGAGGCAGGGGATCAAGCGGACGCTGCGCACGCCGCCACCCCTTCCTCCACGCTGAAGCGGCCGTCGACGAGGGCCTTACCGACGATCGCCCCCGCGAGCGCGCGTCCGTGCGACTTCACGCGGGCCAGCCGGTACAGGTCCTGCGTCGACCCGACCCCACCCGAGGCGATCAGCGGCAGCTCCGTCCGCATCAACAACGCGGCAAGGCTCCCGACGTCGGGACCCTCGAGCGTGCCGTCGCGCTCGACCTCCGTTACCACGACGGCCCCGATCGGTTCGCCCTCCCATTCTTCCAACAGCCCGAGGACGGTCTGCCCGGACCCCGCGCTCCAGCCCTCGGCCAGGGGCTCAGCGGCGCCGTCGTCGCCCACGCGGTAGTCGAGGCCGACGGCCACCCGGCCCGGCCAGCGCTGCGCGCAGCGCGTCGCAAAGCCCGGGTCCTTCAGCGCGGCGGTCCCGAGCACGACCCGCGCCACACCCGACTCCAAGAGCTCCTCCGCCGCCTCGGCGCTGCGGATCCCGCCCCCGGTTTGGACTTGCACCGACGACCGCGCCGCGAGCTCGACGATCTCCTTCAGCACGGCGCGCTCGTGGGGGATGCCCGTGCGTGCGGCGTCGAGGTCGACGACGTGGATCCACGGCGCCCCACCCTCCACGTAGCGCGCCGCCAGCTCGATCGGGTCCCCGTAGCGCTGCTCGCGCGCGAAGTCGCCCTGGGTCAGCCGCACGACGGTGCCTCCGCGCAGGTCGATGGCGGGAAAGAGGTCCATCAGGCCGCCGCCACCAGGTCGACGAAATTCGACAGCATCTTCAGCCCCGTCGCCCCGGACTTCTCCGGGTGGAACTGCGCGCCCCACAGCGTGCCGCGGGCGACCAGAGCGGCCACCGGCCCGCCGTAGTCGCACACGGCGACCGTCTCATCCCCCACTGGCGGCGCGAAGGAGTGCACGAAGTACATCCACGGCCGCGGGCCCAGGCCGCGCAGCGGCGACGGCTCCTCGCCCCGCTTCTCCACTGACTCGAGGCGGTTCCACTGCATCTGCGGGTGCTTGACGCCCCGCGGGAGGGCATCGACCTTGCCGCCGAAGACCCCGAGGCCCTCGGCCCCGGGCGCCTCCACCGATCCCTCGTAGAGAAGCTGGAATCCGATGCACACCCCGAAGAAGGGCACGCCCGCGTCGATCGCCTGGCGCGCCGGCGTCTCGAGCCCGCTCTCGCGCAGGGCCCTTGCGCACGCGCCGAAGGCACCCACGCCGGGCAGCACGACCGCCTCGGCCGCCTCCACCTCTCCAGGGTCGGTCACGAGGCGCGCCGCCGCGCCGACGTGCTGCAGCGCCTTCTCGGCCGAGCGCAGGTTGCCGATGCCGTAGTCGAGGACGGCGATCCGGGGACCGTTCGTCACAGGCTGCCCTTCGTCGAAGGGATGCCACCCCCCTCGAGCCGCACCGCGTCGCGCAGGCATCGGGCCACGCCCTTGAAGCTCGCCTCCAACATGTGGTGTGTGTTCTTCCCCTCCAGCCGGCGGATGTGGAGCGTCACGTTCGCCGCCGTGACGAAGGCGCGCCAGAATTCCTCGGCCAGCTGCGGGTCGAACGGCGGCGAGCCGAGCCCGGGCGTGTCGGGAGGGAAGTCGAGGCCGTAGGCGAGATACGGCCGACCGGAGAGGTCGAGGGCGACCTCGATCAGCGCCTCGTCGAGCGGCACCAGCATCGAGGCGAAGCGGCGGACGCCCGCCTTGTCCCCGAGCGCCTCGGCCAGGCAACCGCCGAGGACGATGCCCACGTCCTCCACGGTGTGGTGCGCGTCGATGTGCAGGTCCCCCTCCGCCTGGACGGTCAGGTCGAAGGAGGCGTGCTTGCCGAGTTGCTCGACCATGTGGTCGAAGAAGGGCAGGCCGGTCGAGACCTCGGCGCGGCCCTCGCCGTCGACGTCCAACGTGATTGCGATGGTCGTCTCCTTCGTGGCGCGGTCCCGGCGGGCGGTGCGTGGCGCGGGTGCGGCGGTCACAGGCTCTCCTTCAGCGCGTACAGGAAGCGATCATTCTCCTCGGGCGTGCCGACCGTGACCCGGAGGCACCCCTTGAGGCCGTCCCAACTGGCGCAATTGCGGATGAGGACGGACCGCTCGAGCAGGGACTTCCAGACCGCGTCGGCGTCGCGCTCGCGGGGACGGAACAGGATGAAGTTGGCGTCGGAGGGCCAACTGTCGACCGGCAGGTCATGCAGCGCGGCGGCCACCCGGCCTCGTTCCTCGGTGATGCGGGCGACGCGCGACTCCATCTCCGGGACGTGGCGGAGCGCAAGGAGCCCGGCCGCCTGGGTCTGGGCCGACAGGTGGTACGGCAACACCACGGCCTCGCACGCCGTGATCACGGCGGTGTCGGCGACGAGATAGCCGAGCCGCGCACCCGCCAACGCCCAGGTCTTGGAGAAGGTGCGGGTGACGACGAGCCCGGCCTGCGCCGGGCCGCGCAGCGAGAGCGCCGTCCACGGCGAGAACTGTCCGTACGCCTCGTCGACGATGACGAGACCCGGTGCCGCCTCGGCAACCGCAGCCACCGTCTCGGGCGGCTCGGCGCGGCCGGTCGGGTTGTTCGGCGAGCAGAGGAAGGTGATGTCCGGTTGCTGCGCCGCGATGAAGGACTCGGCGTAGCCCGGGTCAATCAGAAAGTCGTCGTCACGCGAGCCCTCCACCACCTCCGTGCCGGTGATGCGCGAAATGTGCGAGTGGAGCGCGTAGGTCGGCTCGAAGAGCAACGAGCGCCGACCCGGGCCACCGAACGCGAGGAGAAGGCACTGCATCACCTCGTTCGAGCCGTTCGCGCAGAACACCTCGTACGGCGACACTCCGTGGAGATCGGCCACGGCCTGCCGCAGCTCCGTCGCCGGCCGGTCCGGATAGCGGTGGAACGACACTTCCTCGAGCGCGGCCAGCAGCTCGACGCGCCACTCGTCGGGCGGGGCGAACGGCGACTCGTTCGTGTTCAGCCGTATCTCGGCCTCGACCTGCGGCGAGTGGTAGCCCTCGGCGAGCTGGAGATCGGGGCGCACCGGCGGCACCGCGCTCACGATGCGCTCCCGTCGCCGTCGTCGAGGGCGGCCAGACGGCGGCGCACCGACTCGGCGTGGGCCGGGAGCCCCTCCGTCTCCGCCAGGACGATGACCTTCGGCCCGAGTGTGCGGACGGCCTCAGGACTGACGCGCACGGCGTGCACGTGCTTGCGGAAGTCGTCGGCGCTCAGTGCGGAGGCGAAGCGCGCCGTCCGGTTCGTCGGCAGCACGTGGTTGGGCCCGGCGATGTAGTCGCCCATGCTCGCCGGCGACCAATCACCCAGGAACACCGCGCCGGCGCTCTGCACCTGGTCGAGCAGCTCCGCGCTCTCGCTCTCCCCCACCATCAGCTGAAGGTGCTCGGGGGCCACCGTGTTGGCGACCGCCATGGCCTCGGTCGGCCCGTCGACGAGACAGGCGATGCCGCCGGTGGCCAACGTCGCCTCGAGGTCGGCCCGCCGGGGCGACGCGGCCACGATGCGGTCGACCTCGCCGGACACCGCGTCGAGCATCGCGGGGTCCCAGGTGACCAGCCAGGCCAGGCCGTCGGGGCCGTGCTCGGCCTGCACGACCAAGTCGATCGCGGCGAACCCGGGGACGGCGTCGGGCCCCGCGACGACGACGATCTCAGAGGGGCCGGCGAACGCCGACGCCACGCCGACCACGCCCGACACCTGCCGTTTGGCCTCGGCCACGTACGCGTTGCCGGGTCCCGCGACGACGTCGACGGCCGGCACGCTCTC
>DATDIE010000009.1:0-2565 GCA_036521235.1 Acidimicrobiales bacterium
GGCTGGCGAACCCCTCGAGCGCGTGGTTGGGCTGCACGTGGTTACAGATCCAGTTGAGGGTGCCGGGCCGTGCGTTCTCGGCGATCAGCCAGGGCGCCGTCGGCACGATGACGCCGCTGGCCAGCTTGGTGTCGACGACTCGTGGGCCGGCAGTCGGGGCATAGCGCCGGGCGCGGGCCGGCACGCGTCCCTTGCCCTTGCGCTCGGCGCCGGTGCCCGCGGCGATCCCGGCGGCACCGAGCGCGGAGAGTTGCAGGAATTCGCGGCGGTTCAGCGAGCGGGGTGGCGTCGGATCGGCCTTCGGCGCGCGATCATGGCCGCCGTCCGGGGGAAGCGGCTGCACGAGACAAGTGTACCCAAGCCTCTTCTTCCCACGTTTCACCGGCCCGTTCGGCGTGCCCGGCGCCAGCTTCTACGATTCCCGGCGTGACGTGGGCCCGTTCGCTCCCCGGACCACTGCGTCGTCCGCTCTCGCGGCTGGTGCGTGCGACCTGGGACACCGCCACGGAACTGGGAGCCATCGGTCCCGACGACGAGCGGGGCCGCCGGTTCGGCAAGATGGGCCGCGGTGCGTGCCTGATCTTCCCGCAAGGGGCCATCTACAACGAGCACCTCATCGAGGTGGGCGAGGAGACCATCGTCGGTCCGGGTGTCTGTCTCACGGCCGGGATGGCGCCGGGCCAAGTCATGGTGACCAACCCCGTCGTCTCCATCGGCAGCCGCTGCCTGATCGGGCGGGGCTCGCACATCGTGGGTCACTGGGAGATCGTCCTCGGCGACGACATCCAGACCGGCCCCTACGTGTACATCACGGACCAGAACCACACGTATCTCGACCCGGTCGAGCCGATCGGCCGGCAGTGGCCGACCGAGGCGGGCGTGCGGATCGGCTCGGGCAGCTGGCTCGGAGCGAACGCCGTCATCCTCCCGGGGGCGCAGATCGGTGAGCACGTGGTCGTCGCCGCGGGTGCCGTCGTGCGCGGCGAGATCCCCGACCGCTGCGTCGTGGCCGGCGTGCCGGCGCGCATCGTGCGCCGATGGGTCGAGGGCGCCGGGTGGGTGGACGAGAAGGACCTGACGTTGTCGTGAGCGGGTCTGACGTCGCGACGCCGCACCTCGTGACGGTGAGCGGGCAAGACGGGCCGGGCATCGCGGCGCGCTTGTTCGCCGCCCTGGCCACCGAGAAGGTCGTCGTCGAGGACGTCGAGCAGGTGCGCGTCCACGGGCACCTCCTGCTCTGCGTCGAGGTCACGCTGGCCCCGTCGGACGCACCCGCGCTGCACGCCGCGCTGGGTCGTGAGCTGGCGGCGGCGGGCGTGGACGTCGCCGTCGATTCGTTGACCGAGGCCGAGATCGACGGGGGCGCCGACCGCAACCTGGTGACGGTCCTGGCGCCCGACATCGACGCCATCACCCTCGAGAGCGTGGCCGGGGCCATCGCGGCGTGCGGCGGCAACATCGAACGGATCGTGCGGCTGGCCGCCTATCCGGTCCACAGCTACGAGCTCATCGTGGCGGGGGCCGATCTCCACGAGATGCGGCGGCGACTCGCCACGGCGGCCGCCGAGCACGAGGTCGACATCGCGGTGCAGGCCGCCGGGCTGCATCGCCGGGCCAAGCACCTCATCGTGCTGGACGCGGACTCGACCCTCCTGCAGGGTGAGGTGATCGACCTCCTGGCGGAGCGCTGCGGGCGCGGGCCCGAGGTCGCCGCGGTGACGGAGGCGGCGATGGCGGGCGAGCTCGACTTCGAGGACGCGCTGCGCGGGCGGGTCCGCCTGCTCGCCGGGCTGAAGGAAACAGACCTGGACGCGGTGCGCGACGACATGGTGCTGACCCCAGGGGCCAGGACGCTGGTGCGCACGCTGAAGCGGCTCGGCTACGAGATCGCCGTGGTGAGCGGGGGGTTCACCCAGGTGATCGAGACGCTCGTCGCGGACCTCGGCATCGACCACCTGGCCGCCAACGAGCTCGCGCTCGACGGCGGCGTCGTGACGGGGGAGCTGCGCGGCCCGATCGTGGACCGGGCCGGCAAGGCAGAGGCGTTGGCCCGCTTTGCCGCCTCGGCTGGGGTCCCGGTCGCGCGGACCATCGCGGTGGGCGACGGCGCCAACGACATCGACATGCTGGCCGCCGCCGGACTCGGCATCGCCTTCAACGCCAAGCCGGTGGTGCGGCGCGCCGCCGACACCGCGTTGAGCGTGCCGTACCTCGACGCCATCCTGTTCCTCCTCGGCATCTCGCGCCGCGAGGTCGAGGAGGCAGACCGTCGAGAGGGCGCGCTCGCGTGACGACGATTGCGCAAGGCGAGCAGGGGAAGCTGGCCGACAACCGCGGCGAGCGGCCACTGCTGCGGGGCTGGCTGCACGTCGTCGCGTTCGTGGGGTGGCTGATCGGCGGGCCGTTCCTGATCGCCGCGGGCCCCGACGCCACGGCCAAGGCCGTCCTGTCCATCTACGTCGCGGGCATGCTGATCATGTTCGGCACGAGCGCCGCCTTCCACCGGATCCACTGGTCGTCCCGCGCCTGGCGGCGGATGCGACGGGCGGACCACAGCGCGATCTT
>DATDIE010000010.1:0-2594 GCA_036521235.1 Acidimicrobiales bacterium
AGGCCGTTCTGGCCCCGGAACACCCGCTCGGGCTCGATGCCCACGGCATCGGCCAGCTGGGCGTGGAGGTGCAGACGCTTGTGGTCGCCGTGGACCGGCATCACGTACTGCGGCTTGGCGAGGTTGAGCATCAATTTGAGCTCCTCTTGGTGGCCGTGGCCGGAGGCGTGAATCATTGCCTCGGCGGTGGTGACCACGTTGCAGCCCAGCTGGTAGAGGCGATCGACCGTCTCCCCCACCGCACGTTCGTTTCCGGGGATCGGCGTGGCGGAGAACACAACGGTGTCGCCCGCGCGCAACTTGACCTGGGGATGGTCGTTGTAGGCCATCCGGCGCAAGGCCGACAGCGGTTCTCCCTGCGAGCCCGTGGAGATCACGACGACCTTGTCGTCGGGCCAGTCCTCGACCTCGTGAGCGCCGATCATCATCCCCTCGGGGATCGCGATGTGACCGAGGGAGCGGCCTATTCCCACGTTCTTGCGCATGGAGCGGCCGACCAGGGCGACTTTGCGCTCCAGCGTGGCCGCGGCGTCGACCACCTGCTGCACGCGGTGAATGTTTGAGGCGAAGCTGGTCACGATGATCCGACCGCCGGCACCTGCAAACACGCGCTCGAGCTCCGGCCCTACGATGCGCTCCGAAGGCGAGAAACCGGGGCGATTTGCGTTGGTGGAGTCGCCCAGCAGGAGTAGCAGCCCCTCGCGTCCGAGCTCCGCAAGCCGTGATACGTCGGCAGGGGGACCGTCGACGGGCGTCTGGTCGAACTTATAGTCGCCGGTCACAAGTACGGTGCCCAGCTCGGTACCGACGGCCACGGCGCACGAGTCGGGGATCGAGTGCGTCATATGGACGAGCTCCAGCACGAAAGGTCCAAGCTGCACGCGGGTGGGAGGTTCCAAGTCGACGAGCGGGACGTCCCTGAGCCGGTGCTCGTCGAGCTTCGACCGCGCCATCGCCACCGTCAAACGCCGGCCGTAGACAGGGGGCATGTGAATGGACCCGATCTCGCGCAGAATCCACGGCAGCGCCCCGAGATGGTCCTCGTGACCATGGGTCACGACGATCCCCTCGATGTCCGCGGCGCGCTCGCGGAGATAGCTGAAGTCCGGTAGCACGAGGTCGATCCCGAGCATCTCGGCCGTGGGGAAACGCAAGCCCGTATCGACTACCACGATGCGCCCGCCGTACTCGAGCACGGTCATGTTCTTGCCGATTTCGCCCAGCCCGCCGAGGGGCAAGGCACGAAGGCCGCTCACGCCGCCGTGGCCAGCAGACCGTGCCGATCCAACAGCCGACGTATCGTTTCGCGCTCGGACTCGTCCAGCTCGACGTACGGCAACCGCGGGATTCCCACGTCGATGCCCATGAAGGAGAGCGCCGTCTTCACGGAGCAGGCGAGCGGAGCGACCGCCAGCTCGCGGTAGACGTCGTGCAGGGTCTGGTCGATCTCGTGGCGACGGTCGGGTTCGTCCACCATGCGGCGCATCTGCTCTCCCACCACATGGCTGGCCACGAGTACGCCGCCGGCCTCGCCGAGGTCGAGCACTTCAGCGAGCAAGTCATCGTTGCCGGCGTAGATCGCTAGGCCCGCTATCCTCGCGAGGTTCTGTGGATTTGCCTGCTTGACGGCCACGACGTTGTCGATCTGCGCGAGCTCGGAGAGCAGGTCGTTGGGCATGTCCTGTGCGGTCCGTTGGGGGATGTTGTAGAGCACCATCGGCAGGTCGGTGGCCTTTGACACCTCTTCAAAGTGGCGGATGATCCCCTTGCGGGACGGCTTGTTGTAGTACGGGTTGACGACCAAGAGCGCGTCGGGCCGCAACTCCGTGGCGCGCTGTGTCAGTTCGACGGTGTGCCGGGTGTCGTTGTGGCCGACGCCGGCCACGATCGTTGCGTCGGGATGCGAGCGACGCGCCTCCTGCACCCCCAGGCGTATCAGCCGGAGCTTCTCCTCGTCGGAGAGAGTGGCCGCTTCGCCGGTCGTGCCACACAGGACGAGGCCGTCTGAGCCGTGATCTAGGAGGTGATCCATCAGGCGCACGGCGACGTCCTCGTCGAGCTCTCCGCGAGAGTCGAACGGCGTCACCATCGCTGTCAAAATCGCGCCTAGGTCGAGGGCCATTGGCGCCATTATCGCAGGGGGTTTCTCCGGCGATCAGCCGCCGTCGGTGTGGTGGGAACCCCAGCCGAACGCGCCGACTGGCCCCAGCGGCGAGGACTCGTGCGGAGGCGCGGGCGCCGCGTCAGGTTCGGGGGTGCGGCCGGCTGATCACGTGCGTGACCCGGGCTGGGAGAAGATCTTCATTCCCTTAGAAGAGCAGGTGCTCGAGCCCGATCATCGGCGAGGTGGGCAGCGTGGCCACGCGCCGGACCGCCAGCAGCACGCCGGGCATGAACGACTCACGCGCGAGCGAATCGTGACGGATGCTGAGCGTCTGCGCCACGTCGCCGAACAGCACCTCTTGATGCGCCACGAGACCCGGGAGGCGGACCGAATGGATCGGCACCTGAAAAGGACGATCCGCTGCGCCGCGCATCAGCTCGGCGGTGCGGGCGGCCGTGCCGCTGGGCCGGTCGAGCTTGCCGTCGTGGTG
>DATDIE010000011.1:0-30580 GCA_036521235.1 Acidimicrobiales bacterium
GAGTGCGATGTCGCGTGCGGCCAGCCGGGTGGCGATGACCGCCCCGATGGCCAGGCCCAACAGGTCGAAGACTTGGATCGGGGCGATGATGTAGGCGCGATGGACCGCATCGAGGTGGAAGGTCTGCTGGTACTGCAGCGACGCCAACGAGGCGAAGCCGGCGATGGACGCGGAGAGGAAGGGCAAGGCGATGAAGATGCGGCGTAGGGCACTCACCTTCCAAACCGTGCGCCAGGCCTCGCCCAACGAGGGCGGGGGCTCGGCCGGGGCCTCGAGCACTGCCGGCGTGGTCATGTCCCCCAGGGGCGCGGGCTGCCCGAGCTCGGACGCCACCATCTGCTCGGAGAGTTCGAGCTGCTCGTGCCGGCCCCGCGGCGGCTCGCGCAGGCGGGTCCCGATGACGACGACGATGACGATCGGCACGGCGAAGACGAGGAACGGTGCCCGCCACGAGAAGAGGGTGGCGAGTCCGGCACCGATCAGCACGCCGGAGATGACGCCGATGCTGTACCCGGCCCGGTGGGTCGAGTAGACGCGTGGACGTGCGGGCACCGGGTAGTAGTCGGCCAGCAAGGAGTTGTGCGTCGGGAAGATGACGGCCTGTCCCATGTAGACGCCGACGAGCATGACGGTGACCAGCACCACCGAGTTGGCCAGGCCGACGCCGATGGAGAAGGCGGCGCCGATGAGGGCCCCGACCAGGGCGATGCGCACCCGGTTCATGCGGTCGGCCAGCACGGCGACCGGCAGGGTGCAAGCGAGGCCGGCGGCACCGGCGATGGCGACGATGAGCAGGATCCCCGCGTTGGTGAGACCGAAGGCGTCGCGGATGTTGGGCGTCAACACGTTGAAGGCGCTCTGCGTGGCCTGGTCGAGCAGCTGGATCGCGGCGAGCACGCCCAGCGGGAAGAGCGACGCGCCAGCGCCGAGCCGGCGGATGTTGGCGAAGCGCCCGTCGCTCACGGCGTGACCGCCGGGGTGACGGGGCCTGCGGTCGGTCGGGCGTCGTGGCGGCGCAGGAGCCCCGCGACCGTCCAATCGCGCAGGTCGTAGCAGAGGCCGGCCAACCCGCTCGGGAACAGGATCAGCACGAGGATCACGCCGATCGCGGAGGGGAAGAGCTGCCAGCTCGGCGGGAGGTAGACCGTGCTGCCCTCGACGATGGCCGCGCCGAGGACGGCGCCGAGGGACGACGTGAGGCCTCCGACGGCGGTCGAGGTGAAAACGACGAGGCTGGCCGACGCCAGGAACGACGTGTCCGCGTAGGACTGGTTGATCACGAGGAACAGGCAGCCGGCGAGGCCGGCGATGAAGCCCGAGACGGCGAAGGCGGTCAGCTTGGCCCAGACGACGCGGACGCCGTAGCCCGACGCGGCGCGCTGGTTGGACGGCAGCGCGCGCAGGACGCGGCCGGTGCGGCTGTGGCGCAGCCCGTGGACGGCGGCGAGGACGAGGATGAGGACGCCGAGGCAGAGCAGGAACGTCGACGCCTGCGAGGTGAGGGAGACGCCGAAGAGGTAGGGGACGCCGAGCTGGCCCTGGGGGATCCAGGAGAACTCGGCGGGGACGAGCAGATAGCCGGACGCGGCGAGCGCGAACGCCAGCGTCGTCACCGCGGCGAACATGCCGTCGAGGCGGAGGGTGGGGAGGCCGACGACGACGGCGACGACGGCCGCGGCCGTGCCGGCGAGGAGGAGGGCGAGGCTCAGGTCCCAGTGCCAGTCGATGAGCGCGACGGCGCCGACGACGCCGCCGACCGCGGCGAACGACATCTGGCCGAGGCTGACCTGGCCCGACCAGCCGGTGAGGACGACGATGGAGCAGCCGACGATGGCGAGGGCGACGAGGGCGGAGACGCGGATGAGCTCGCCGGGTCCCATCCAGAGCGGGAGGGTGCAGGCGGCGGCGAAGGCGACGAGGGCGCCGGCCGGGCGGGCCACCTTGACCTCGGTGAGGTCGCGGGCCGCCGTCGGGAGGTCGCGCACGCTGCCGGCGAGCGAGAGCGTCGTCTCGACCTCGCGGTCGGCGTGGTGGGCCAGGAGCTGGCGCACGACGATGGCGCCGAAGACGACCGCGGCGAGGACGGCGAGGCCGATGGCCGGGTTCGTCGGATCGTTCCACGCCACGCCCTGCTGGAGCACGCCGAGCGCGACGGCGGAGGCGGCGATGACGGGCAGCTCGGTGAAGTTGCCGAGGGCGAGGGCGGCGAGGGCGGTGACGAGCGCGGTGAGGCCGTACGTCGGATCGAGGGGGAAGCCGACGATGGCGGCCTGGAAGAAGATGCTGACGAACGACAGCACGCCAGCCACGACCCACGTGACGGACTGGAGCCGTCCGACGGGGATGCCGAGCATCGAGGCGCGGTCGCGCCGGTCGCCGGCCGCCTGCACCGCGATGCCTATGTCCGTCTTGGTGAACCAGAGCGAGACGCCGACGAGGCACGCGACCGAGACGATCACGGCGACGAGGTCGTCCGAGGTGAAGACGACGGGCGAGATGTGCCAGGAGAAGTGCCAGGGGAAGTTCACCACGGCGCTCGAGATCGGCGTCTGGCCCCAGATGCGCGGGATGAGCAGGCTCAGCACGACGAGGAACTGCGACAGGCCGATGGTGGCGACGGTGAGGATGAGGCGGGGCGAGCGGCGGAAGCGGCGCACGACGAGGATCTCGACCATGGCCGTGAGCAGGACGGCGGCGACGAGCCCGGTGGCCAGGCCCAAGAAGTAGTTGACGCCCGAGAGCCCGACGAGGCCGAAGGCGAGCACGGCGGGCGCCGTGCCGAGGTCGCCCTGCGCGAAGTTGACGACCTTGTTGAGCCGGTATGTAAGACCGAGCCCCAGGGCCATGAGCGAGCCGAGCAGACCGAGGATCAGGCCCTGGACCCACACGCCGAGCGGGACGGGGAACAGCCCGAGCTGCACCACCAGGACGGCGGCGACGCACGCCACGCCGGTGGCCGTCGTCCTGCCCCGAGGGGTGTGCCACAGCCCGCTGACCCCGTTCATCGCGAACTTGCCCCCCGGGGTAGCTCGAATGGTGCGCTCAGGGTACCGGTGGGCGGCGGGCGCGCCAAGGGCACGGTGCCTTCTGTGGTAGCCCTGGGAGCGACTGTTTCGCTGCGCTCCCCTCCCCCTTTTCTCCCGAAACGAGGCAACGTGACGCTCACCGACGAGACATCGACCGACCGACGCGAGGCCACGCCCGCGGCGCACTCGATCGACCTGCGCAAGACCTACGGCACCGGCGACGCCACCGTGCACGCGCTCGCCGGGGTGACCGTGACGTTCGCGCGCAGCCACTTCACGGCGGTGATGGGGCCGTCGGGCTCGGGCAAGTCGACGCTGATGCACTGCATGGCGGGGCTCGACCGGCCCACCTCGGGCCAGGCCTTCGTGGGCGACCTCGACCTCGGCACGCTCGACGACACCGGGCTGACGCAGATGCGGCGCGACCGGGTCGGCTTCGTGTTCCAGTCGTTCAACCTGGTCCCGACGCTGACGGCGGCGGAGAACATCACGCTGCCGGTCGACCTGGCGGGCCGCAAGGTGGACAAGGACTGGTTCGACTTCCTGGTCAAGCAGCTCGGCATCACCGACCGCCTGACCCACCGCCCGTCCGAGATGTCGGGGGGCCAGCAGCAGCGCTGCGCCTGCGCCCGGGCGCTCATCAACCGGCCCGACCTGATCTTTGCCGACGAGCCGACGGGCAACCTCGACTCCAACTCGTCCAACGAGATGCTCGCCTTCCTGCGGCGCTCGGTCAGCGAGTTCGGCCAGTCGATCGTCATGGTGACGCACGACGCCCACGGCGCCGCGTTCGCGGACCGGGTCGTGTTCCTGGCCGACGGGCAGATCGTCGACGAGTTGCCCGACCCGACGGCCGACTCGGTGCTCGAGCGGGTGCGGAACCTGGGCGCCTGACATGTGGAGGGTCACGATCAAGGGGCTGTTGGCGCACAAGCTGCGCCTGGCGCTGACCGCGCTCGCCATCGTCCTGGGCGTGACGTTCATCGCCGGGACGTTCGTGCTGACCGACACGCTGCACAACACGTTCGACACGCTGTTCGGGAACATCTACCAGCACGTCGACTTCCAGGTGCGCGGCGTGGCGGAGTTCGGCAGCGGCGGCAACGCGACGCGCAACCCCGTGCCCGAGTCGCTGCTGTCGAGCGTGCGGTCCGTGCCCGTCGTCGAGGCGGCCGAGGGGACGGTGACGGGCTACGCGCAGTACGTCAACCGTGACGGCAAGGCGATCGCCACGGGCGGCGCGCCCACGCTCGGCGTCTCCTTCGACCCCAACCCGGCGCTGTCCACCCTGAACATCGTGCAAGGCAGCCCGCCGACGACGCCGTCCGACGTGGTCATGGACTACGGCACGGCGCAGAAGTACCACTTCTCGGTCGGGGACCGGATCCGCATCTTGTTGCAGGGGCCGACGCGCCCGTTCACCATCACCGGGATCGCCAAGTTCGGGACGGCGAACAACCTGGCCGGGGCGACGCTGGCGGCGTTCGACGTCCCGACGGCGCAGGCGCTCGTGGGGGAGGTGGGCCAGTTCGACGCGATCAACATCGCGGCCCGGCCGGGGGCGGACAAGGCGGCGGTGCAGCGCGCCATCGCGGCGGCCCTGCCCCGCGGGGTGCAGGTGGTGTCGGGCCAGACCGTGATCAACGAGCAGACGAGTGTGGTCAGCTCCGCGCTCGGCTTCTTCAACACCGCGTTGCTCGTGTTCGCGTTCATCGCCCTCTTCGTCGGCGCGTTCACGATCGTGAACACGTTCTCGATCATCGTGGGCCAGCGCACGAAGGAGCTGGCGCTGCTGCGGATCGTGGGGGCGAGCCGGCGGCAGGTCTTCGCGTCGGTCCTGACCGAGGCGGGGATCGTCGGGCTCGTCTCGTCGCTGATCGGGCTCGGGCTGGGCGTGCTCGCCGCGCTCGGGCTCGAGGCGCTGCTGAGCGGGTTCGGGATCACGCTGCCGTCGGGGCCGCTCGTCTTCGAGGCGAGGACCGTGATCGTCTGCCTGGTCGTCGGCGTCGTCGTCACGATGGTGTCGGCCATCGGGCCGGCGCGGCGCGCCGTGCGGATCGCGCCGGTCGAGGCCGTGGCGGAGCAGCAGGTGGAGCAGGAGATCTCGCTGCGGCGCCGCTTCACGTGGGGCGGGGTGATCACGCTGGCGGGGGTCGCCGCCTTGGCGGTGGGCCTGACGGCGCCGGCCATCGCGCTCGTCGGCGTGGGCGCCGTCCTCATCTTCATCGGCGTGGCCCGGTTGGCGCCGGCGGTGGCGCGCCCGATCTCGAGCGTGCTCGGGCGCCCGCTGGCCGGGCTGCTGGGGATGTCGGGGCGGCTGGGGCGCGAGAACTCGATGCGCAGCCCGCGCCGCACGGCGCAGACGGCCTCGGCGCTGATGGTCGGCCTGGCCTTGGTCTCGGCCATCGCCGTGTTCGGGGCGTCGCTGTCGCGCTCGGCGACGCAGAGCATCGACCAGGCGCTGAACGCGGACATCATCATCTCGAACGCCAGCAGCAACGGCTCGGGCTCGTTCAGCACCTCGGTGCCGAAGCTCGCGGCGTCGGTGCCCGGGGTGACCGCGTCGTCCACGGTCTACGGCGGCCAGTTCGAGGTGCGCGGCGACATCGAGTCGCTCCAGGCGATCTCCACGCGGAACCTCTCCGACACGGTGATCCTGAACATGTCGTCGGGGTCGCCGTCCTCGCTGGCGGCAGGCGACCTGCTGATCGACACGAGGACGGCGAGCTCGGACCACCTGGTCGTGGGCGACACCGTGCCGGTGAAGTTCGCCCTGACGGGGAACGGGCGCATGCGCATCGGCGGCATCTTCCAGACGAACTCGCTGATCGGCAGCTACCTCGTCGGCGAAAATTTCTTCCTGTTCCACTTCCAGAACCCGCTGCCCAACGCCGTGCTGCTGCGTACCGACGGCGGCGCCGGGGTGCAGCCGTCGGTGGAGCACGCCTTGGCCGGGTTCCCGAACGTGCAGGTGCAGAGCCGGGCGCAGTTCGAGCAGTCGCAGTCCAACCAGGTGAACCAGTTGCTCGGGCTCGTCTACGCGCTGCTCGGGCTGGCCGTAATCATCGCGTTGATCGGGATCGTGAACACGCTGATGCTCTCGGTGTTCGAGCGCACCCACGAGATCGGGCTGTTGCGCGCCGTCGGCATGCGGCGCCGCCAGATCAGGGCGATGATCCGCTCGGAGTCGGTGATCCTGGCGCTCTTCGGCGCGCTCATCGGGATCGTCGTGGGGACGGGTCTGGGCATCGCGCTCGTCTCGTCGCTGCACTCGCAGGGCATCACGTCGACGGTCGTCCCGTGGTCGAACCTGGTGGTCTTCCTGATCCTGGCGGCGCTTTTGGGGCTGCTGGCGGCGAGCTGGCCGGCCCGGCGGGCGGCGCGCCTCGACGTGCTGGCGGCGATCGCGGCGCAATGACGGGCCGGCCGGGTCCTCGGTAGTCTCGGGCCATGGCGACCACGGCGACGCCCAGCTCGTTCCGGCTCCCCGGCTACTCGATCGCGGTCGGGCCGTTCAGCCACCTGGCGGCGGAACGCGACCGCTTGTCCGCGCTGGCCTGGCGCCACTTCGACGCCACGCCGCTGGGGTCGACGGTCGGCGCGGAGATCTCGGGCGTCGACCTGTCGGCCCCGCTGCCCGACGACGTCGTCACCGAGCTGCGCCAGGCGCTCTACGACTACAAGGTCATCTTCTTCCGGGACCAGCCGCTGTCGCCGCCCCAGCACGTGGCGTTCGCGCGGCGCTTCGGCGACCTGGAGATCCACCCGTTCCTGCCGTCGAACACGGGGGAGGCCGAGCTCGTGCGCTTCGAGAAGACGGCCGAGGTCAGCGGGTACGAGAACTCGTGGCACCACGACGTGACGTGGCGCGCCTGCCCGTCCATGGGGGCGATCCTCCACGCGGTGTCGGTGCCCGAGCGCGGCGGCGACACGCTGTTCGCGGACATGTACGCGGCGTACGCGGCGCTGGACGACGCGACGAAGGCGCAGATCGACGACCTCGTGGCGGTCCACGACTTCACGCAGACGTTCGGGCACACGATGTCGGCGGACGAACGGCGCGCCGCCCAGGAGCGGTACCCGCCGGTGGAGCACCCGGTCGTGTGCACGCACCCCGGCACCGGGCGTCCGCACCTCTATGTCAACCGGCCGTTCGTGAGCCACATCGTGGGGATGGACGCCGTAGAGAGCAGAGATCTGCTCGACCTCCTGTGCCGCCAGACCGACTCCCCCGAGCACCAGTGCCGGTTCACCTGGAGCACCGACGCCGTCGCGTTCTGGGACAACCGGGCGGTGCAGCACTACGCGTCGAGCGACTACTGGCCGCAGCGCCGGACGATGGAACGGGCGTCGATCGTCGGGCCGCTCCCGGTACGGACCTAGCTGGGCGGCTGGCCGTAGGCGGTGACGGAGAGGAAGCGCACCGGCAGGCGGACGAGCTGGACCGGGCCGTGGGCGACCTCGCCGTCGAACTGCAACGAGTCCCCGGGGCCCAAGAGATAGGCGGCGCCGGCGTAGCCGTACTCCATCTCGCCCTCGAGCAGGTAGATGAACTCGGTCCCGGGGTGCTGGTAGAGCGGGAACACCTCGCTCTCGCTGGTCAGCGTGACGAGCATGGGCTCCATCCGCTTGGCCGGGCCGCGCATGGAGCCGAGCAGCTGGTAGCGGTGCCCGCTCCGCGTCCCGGGGCGCCCGAGCTCGGGCCCGGCGCCCGACCTCGTGTACAACGCGTCGCGCTCCTCGTCGAGGCCCTGGAACAGAGAGGTGATGGGCACGTCCAGGACCTCGGCGAGGCGGGAGATGGTGGCCAGGCTCGGTGAGACCTGCGCGTTCTCGATCTTCGAGATCATCGCCCGCGACAGCCCGACGCGCTTGGCCAACTCGGCCGAGGAGAGGCCGATCTCGCGGGCCCGGCTGCGCACCCGCCAGCCGATGACGGACTCGATCTGCGTCGGCTGCGGGCGCGGCGGGCCCGACCCGTCGGCGGCGTCGCTCGCGTGGGGCGCCGGCGCGGCCGCGACGAGCGGATCGCGGCCCGACTTCTTGGGGCTCACGCCGCGGAGTGCACCGCGGCGTCGCGGCCGACCACGACGTCGACGTCCTTTGGCTCGTACGCGTGACGCGGGGCGGCCGGCTCCGTCGCGGGGGTGGTCACGTCGATGCGCCGGCTCCCCGCCTCGGCCGCCACCGGGGCGCGCACGGACAGCACGCCGTGCTCGGCGCTGGCCCGCACACCGTGCAGGTCCCAGGCGTCACCGACCCAGAGACGCTGGCGGAACGTGCCGTGCTGGCGCCCGGATTCGACGACGTCCACGCCGGGGCCCTTGTGCTGCTGGCGGCGCAGCGTGACGACGAGGGCCCGCCCCTCGACGGCGACTTCGATGGACTCGGGGACCACACCGGGGGCGTCGAACTCGATGACCAGCTCATCGCCGGTGCGGTACACGTCGTAGGCCAGCGGCGTGGCGACGGCCTCGTGCCCGGTGGTGAGGCGCTCCATTTCTTCCTCCCGCATGGGGCGGAGCGTGCGAAGCGGATCTCCGGCCTGTGCCATGTGGCCCCCCTTTCCTTCGGTGGATCGCTGTCTACCTAGAGTATCAAGGATTTACTGTAAGTCAACAGACCGCCCGCAGAGACGGCTGCCACGGGTCCGGTCGGCCAGGGGAGGCCAGGCCGCCGGTCCAGGGAAAACATGGTGGAGGTGCCAGTCCGCGGCGAAGGGGGCACACCTATCCTTCGGGCATGGGTGGGGTCGGACGGTTTGCCCGCCGGCAGCGAGACCGGCACGACGAGTACCTCCCACTCGCCGCGGGGCCGATCTCGAACGGTGAGTTTGTCCCGGCTCCTCCCACGAAGCGGGACCACGACGTCAACGAGATGATCCGGTCGTCGATCGACGATGCCAGTCGTCGGGTCGGCGTGGACCGGCGGCGATTCCTTCAGGGCGCGGGCGCGATCGCCGCAACGCTCGGCGCGCTGGAACTCGCGGGATGTTCCTCCGGCGCGGTTGGACATGCCGGCGCGCGTCCGCGCGGGAGCGGGGGACGATTCAAGGTGCCGCCGCCGGAGGACACGGCGGCGTGCGAGCACACACTCACGGGTTCGGAATTCATCTTCGACGTGCACACCCACCACGTCATCCCGAGCGGGCCATGGGTCGACAACGCGCCGGAGACGACCTCCCTCGTGCTCTCGATGTTGCCTCCGGGTTGCACGGACACGCCGCAACTCGACTGCGTTGACCGGGCCAACTATCTCCACGACCTCTTCCTCGCCAGCGACACCACGGTCGCCGTGCTGACCGACGTACCGAACTCTGGCCCCTCCAACGCACCGATCCCCTTTTCCGACGCGCTGAGCACTGAACAGATCACCGCCGGCCTCACGGGCGGCGGTGCCAGCCGCGTGCTGGTGGAGAACGTCATCGCTCCCAACGTCGGGCCGGTCGAAGCGACGCTCGAGGAGATGTCGAGCGCAGTCGCGAGCGGTCCGCCCGCCGCCTTCAAGGTGTACACCGCGTGGAGCCCGAGCGGCCAGGGCTTCTCGCTCGAGGATCCGGTGATCGGCCTGCCGACCGTGCAGCACGCCCACGACGTGGGCGTGAAGGTGTTCGTGGCGCACAAAGGCCTCCCGTTGGTGAACTTCGACCCGGCCTTCAACCATCCCGACGACATCGTGGCGGTCTCACGGCTTTTCCCGGACATGCAATTCGTCGTGTACCACGCGGCGTGGGACCCCTCGCACGTCGAAGGCCCGTACGACCCGGGTGCGACCGTCGGGATCGACACACTGATCACGGCGTTGGACACCCACGGTGTGCCGCCCAACGACAACGTCTGGGTCGACATCGCCACCCTGTGGCGTCAGCTTCTCACCGAGCCCGACCAGGCGGCGCACGCGATCGGCAAGCTCCTCAGCCGCGTCGGGACGCAGCGGGTGCTCTGGGGCACGGACGCGATCTGGTACGGGAGCCCCGAACCGCAGATCATGGCGATGCGCACGTTCGAGATCACGACGGAGTTCCAAGAGCGCTACGGCTACCCCGAGCTGACCGACGAGTTGAAAGCCGGGCTCTTCGGACTCAACGGGGCCACCTTGTTCGGCCTCGACGCCACGGCGACGCGTTGCGGCCTCACCGCCGACCCCCTCTCGGCGAACATCTCCGAGGCAGCCCAGCTCCGTGCCGAGGGGGCCCTCCCCTCGGCGTGGCAGCCCAACGGGCCCACGACGCGTCGGCAGGTACTGCACTGGCTGGCGTCGTCCTCGACGCAATGGGTTCCGTCATAACGGTCGGGCTCTGGTGAGCCGGTACCGGCCCCTCCCCGTGCTGGCCGCATGCGTCCTTCTGACCGCGCTCGTCCTAGGTGCGGAAGACGTGTCGTCGGCGGAGACAAAGAGCGGCTCGAGCTCGTCCCACGTGATCGTGCTGCGCGGCAACGGGATCGGCAAGGCCGTCTTCGGACAGTCCGAGACGACGGCGATCTCCGGCCTCAGATCGGTCCTCGGCGCGCCGAAGACGCACGAACCCGTGAACCTCACCGGCAACTGCACGGTCGACACCGGGGTGGAGTGGACGTCGATGACGGCGTACTTCTTCCATGACAGGTTCGTCGGGTACGCGACCGTGTCGCTGCTGGCCGAGCCGACGAGCCGCACCCCGCCCCGGATGGCGACGGGGGCGGGGCTGCACATCGGCGACACGCTGGCGCGGGCGGCGCACCTCTACGGCCGTTCGTTGCGGACGTCGTACGCGCAGGGCGGGAACTGGTCCGCCGCCACGCCGAACGGCAAGCTCGCCGGCTACCTCACGAGCGAGGTCAACTCCACGAAGCCGGCGCCACAGATCGCCGACATCACGGCCGGCTCGGTCGGGTGTCCCGCCGCGTCGCCCTGACGCCCTTCCCTCTACGGGCGCGGGCGCGCCGACGTACCATCTGCCTCGATCGAGGGAGGTGGCGATGGCGAAGGTCGTGCTGATCACCGGAGCGTCGGCGGGGATCGGTCGCGCGACGGCCGATCGTCTCCACGAGGCCGGGTGGGCCGTCATCGGTGCCAGCCGGCGGGGGACGACGACGGGCGGCTGGCAGCCCATGTCCATGGACGTCGACGACGACGAGGACACGCGGCGCGGCGTGGCAACCGTTCTGGGCGAGCACGGCCGCCTCGACGCGGTCGTGGCGTCCGCCGGCTGGGGGCTGGCCGGCCCCGTCGAACTGACGCCGATCGATCAGGCCAAGGCACAGGTCGAGACGAATTTCTGGGGCGTCGTCCGCGTCGTGCAGGCGGCGCTTCCCGCCATGCGCACGCAGCAGGGGGGCCGCCTGGTCCTGGTCAGCTCGATCGGCGGCCTCATCGCGTTGCCGTTCCAGGCCTTCTACAGCGCGAGCAAGTACGCCCTGGAGGGCTACGCCGAGGGTCTGGCGTACGAGGTCGAACCGTTCGGGATCCACGTGACCCTCGTCGAGCCGGGCAACATCCGTACCGACTTCACCGCGAGCCGGCGCACGATCTCGGGGGACCCCGACAGTGCGTACGCCGCGGCGGCCGCCAAGGCGATCACGTTGATGGAGAAGGACGAGACCAACGGCGCGCCACCGGAGACGGCGGCGGTGGCTATCGAGCGGGTCCTCGACGCCAAGCGTCCGCGCCGGCGCGTCTCGGTCGGCAAGGTGGGCGAGCGGATCGGGATCCCGGCCAAGCGGCTCCTGCCCCACCGGGTCTTCGAGAAGGCGGCGGGCTCCAGCCTGGGCGTATGACGCGCCCCGGATGACCCGGGGGCCAACTGGGTATGTTGAGAACGGACGATTGCGGCGAGCATGTGCATCGCAGCAGGTCAGAAGTGGTGACGCCTATGCGACGTGGCGTGGATCGGGATCTCGAGGCCGGGGCGGCGAAGCCCACGTCCAGACCATGACGCGCACCCGGGTCGTCCACCGCGAGGGCGCGCAGGCGTCGCGCACGTACACGGGGCTGCCGGGAGGCAGTCTCGGCGTCAGGGTCAAGGCGCTGATGCTCACCTTCTTGTTGATCGTCGTCACGCTCGGCGTGGGCTGGATGGCCTGGAGCGTCCTCGAGTGGCGCCACGGTCGCACGGTCAGCTTCAAGCTGATGGGACTGCGGGTCGTGCGGGCCTCCGACGGCCGGCCGATCGGGCTCGGCACGTCGCTCCTGCGCAACGCCCTGCTGTGCAGCGTCCTGTTCGTCCCGACGATGCTGGTGTGCATCGTGCTCGCCCTCGCCTTCGTGATGGGGGCGTCGCCACCCGAGGATCTCCTCTCCAAGCCGCGCAAGGCTCCCTGGGACCGGCTGACCAAGACGATGGTCGTCCAAGAGCGCCGTCGCTCCTTCTCGCGCGGGAGGTACGCACAGCTGAGCGAGTGGCCGCCGGCCAACGAGCCCGTCAGCATGAACTGAGGCCACGGCGGCCAGGCCGCCCGCGAAGGCCGACCGACAGCCGACCCGGCGTGACCGCCCCCGG
The DNA here is from genome assembly GCA_036521235.1 of Acidimicrobiales bacterium. Lineage (GTDB taxonomy): Bacteria > Actinomycetota > Acidimicrobiia > Acidimicrobiales > RAAP-2 > Bog-473. Next base: position 12,505 of record DATDIE010000011.1, read on the forward strand.
GATGCCGCGTGCGCGAGGATGACGCCTGTTGCAGGGCGCCCACCACGGCCTCGGGCGGTGCCGGGCACCGAATTGGGGGTTGTGAGTCACGTGAGCGCCAAGGCATCTGCCCACGCACGCAGTCGACGCCGGCACGGGGGAGCGGGCCGCCTTGTCATGGCCGTCCTCTCTGTCGCGCTGGTCGCGGCCCTTCCGAGCGCGGTGGCGTCGACCGCCGCCGGCGCGGCCACCGTGGCACAGGCGAGCACGAGTGCCCGCGGCGTAACGGCCACGACGATCAATGTTGCCTTCCCGATCGCAAACCTCGACGCCTTGGCGTCGACCTACGGGTTTGCCGGCGACCTCGAGTACACCGAGCAGGCCAAGGCCATCAACTTGTTCGTCGGTCAGATCAACGACAGCGGAGGGATCAACGGGCGCAAGATCAACCCGATCATCACGACGTACAACCCGGCCAACGACGCCTCCATGCAGGCGTTGTGCCAGGACTGGACGCAGGGCAGCCCACCGGTCTTCGCCGTGCTCGACGGCGTGGGGACGTTCACGGGCCCGAACGAGCTCTGCGTCACGGAACAAGGTCACACGCCGATGTTGAGCCAGTGGACCACGGTCTCGAACTTCACGCGGCAAGCGTCGCCGTACCTGTGGTGGACGGGCCCCGACGATGCCGACGTGTTGCAGGCCCTCGTCGACTGGGGGAAGGGCCAGGGCACGATCGGAGGCAAGGCGAAGCTCGGTGTGGTCGTCGGCGACCGGGTCAGCGACCAGGACGCACTGAACAGGTACCTCCTGCCCGACCTGAAGCGGGTCGGCGTCACGCCGGTGGTGGAGACGATCCCGGCGCAGACGTCTGAGGGTGCCGGGACCTCGAGCGACTCCACGCTGGTGGTGGAGAAGCTGCACGAGGCCGGCGTCACCTCGATGATCCCGTTGATCCCGTTCAACGCGTACCTGCCGGTGATCGAGGCCGAGACGCAGCAGCAGTACTTCCCGAAGCTGCTGCTCTCGGACTACGAGAACTCCATCGAGTCGTCGCTGGGCCTCATTCCGGTGCCCTTCGCCAAGGCGCTCAACGGCCAGGAGGGTGTGACGACCGAGACGCTCGGCGGCGTCGACGACCCGCGACCCGAGTCCGAGGGCGGGTACGACCCCGGCGTGCGGAGCTGTTGGACGGTCTGGCACCAGGCCTACCCGGAGATCCCCAAGGGGAACATGAACGACGACATCGAGGAGCAGGGCCCGGTGCAGGGGTGGTGCCAGGAGATACGTCTCTTTGCCGCGGCGGCCAAGGCGGCGGGGAAGGACCTCAACCGGCGGACCTTCGTGACCGCGATGTCGCAGACCAAGAACTTCCCGGGTGGTTATTCACCGATCCTGACGTACAGCCCGACGAAGTTCTACGGCCCGACGCAGTACCAAGTGGTCCGGCTGCACATCAATTCGCCGCCCAGCACGCAGTGCCGGACGCCGCTCGGCAACCTGCCGCCCCAGGTCGTCTGCTGGACGCCGGTCCAAGCCTGGAAGCATCTTCCGTCGTCCTGAGGACGGCGGCGCCCGGGGCGCCCGCAACGCCTCCTGCGTACGATGACCCCGTGTCGCCAGCAGGCCGACCACCGGCACCAGACCCCGAGCGGGTCGACGACCTCGAGATCCGACTGCTCGAGGCCGCCGAGTCCGCCCGTCTCGCCCAGGCGGTCCGCGCGGTCTACGGCGAGACGTACCCCGTGCGGTGGACGTACGACGCCGACGAAGTGGCGCGGCGGATCTCGGACGGCCTCCTGATCTCGGCCATCGCCGAAACGAGCGACGGCGAGCTCATCTGCCACTCCGGCCTCACCTTCATCGCCCCGGGGGACGTCGTCGGTCACGGGGGCCAAGCGCTGACGCTCCCCGCGGCGCGAGGGCGGCACATCTACACCGCGGTGAAGCGTTACCTCATCGCGTGGGCGAACACGCTCGACCTGATGGGGATGTACAGCGAGGCCGTCGCCACGCATCCCTACAGCCAACGTGCGCTGCTGGACCTCGGCGGGCACGAGACCGGGTTCCTCCTCGGCTTCATGCCCGGGTCGGTCGAGGACGGGGTGTCGAACGTCAGCGCGCTTCGACAATCGGCGGCGCTCTTCTTCCTGCGCCTGCGTCCGGGTGAAGAGCGGACGGTCTACCCGCCGGCCCGTCACCGGGAGATCGTGCGGGACACGATCGAGGTCTGTCACTTCCGCTCCCACGTCGGCGACGCCCGGGCCCGAGCCAACTTGCCGGCAGAGTCGAATCTGCACGTCACGACGATGCCGGGTGACAACGTCGCCGAGATGACCGTCATCGTGGCGGGGACGGATCTCACGGCTCGCGTCGACGCGGCGCGCGCCCGCTTGTTCTCCGACGGCCTGGACGCCCTCTACGTGGACCTCCCCCTCGACCGGCCGGAGACGGCGCATCTGAGCGAGTCCCTCGAGGAGCTCAAATTGTCCTACTCGGGGATCTTTCCCAACCAGATGGCGTCCGGGGACGTCCTCCGGCTGCAATGCCTGCGCGATGCCACCGCATTGAGCCACGACGTGGCGGTGGCCTCGCCCCACGGCACCGCACTCCTCGAGTACGTGATCGCCGACATGGAGGCGTCGGGCCAGGCGGTCGTCCGCGACCGGCAACCGGACGTACGCGGCACCGGCATCCCCCTGGTGACGAGGATCTAACCAGACATGACGATGGTCCGTGAGCCTCGTGTCGGCACGGGTCCGGTCCATGCGCCGCCGGATGCGACGCCGGCAAGACGACGGCGCGCGCTGCGCTTCGGCCTCGGGCTGGCCGTTGTCGTGGCCGGCGTGGGCGTGGGGATCGCGGCCAGCCAGAGTGGGGGCGGCGGCCCTGCGGGCCATCACGCCGCCGCGAGGCCGGTGGGGCCGAACGCCACCGTGCCGCCCGTCGCGGCGCCGAAGCCACCGGGCGTGCCCCTCCCGCCGTCGGCGCTGTTCACGCAGATCGCCGTGACCGGCAATGGGCTGCTGCTGAGCGGGCAGTCGTCGGCGACGGCCGGTAGTAAGACGCCCGTCTGCGTCGCGGCGACGATCAATCCGGCGTCGCTGACGCTCGGGCCCCTCCAGACGGGCAGTTGCGGCGACCCCCTGCTTTACGGCCAGAACGTCGAAGCCGTCAACACGCCGATCGCCGGCACGAACAACGAGACGCTGTCGATCGACACGGCGGACCCCGCGACCGGCCAGGTGAGCGACGGTCCGATGGTCATGACGTACGGCTCGTATTCGGACACCCGACCGGTCATCGCCCAGGGCAGTCGGTGGCTGTGGATCTACGACGTCGAGACCACCAACGGCCCCGAACTCCTCCAGGTCTCGGCGCAGTCGGGTGAGGTCGTCGACACGATCGCCATGCCGGAGATGTACCGGCCGTTCCTCGCCGCCGACGACGGAGGCGTCTGGGTCGCCAATTCGCAGAACGCGAGCCCGGTGGCTCCGGCGCTCTCCTATGTCGCCTCCGGCGCGTCCGCACCCCGCGTCGTCGAGTCGGGACCGTTGCCGATCTGTTGGCTGACCGCCGCCGGCACGAGCGCCTGGGTCGGCGCCGGCCTCCAAGGCGCGTGCGCCAAGGAGACCACCGAACGGTTTGCCGACTCCGGGCCATCGGCCGTCTACTCGACGCCCGGCGGCGCCCTGCCACTCAGTGTCATCGGCGACGAAGCGGACGGGCTGTGGACGTTCCAATGGTCGCCGACCGGCCAGGAGATCCTCTCGATCGATCCCGACACCGGGTCGGAGACCGTGGCCGCCACCGTGCCGGCGGTGCCGCAACCGGAATCCACGGACCAGGGGCTGGCGCCGGGCCAAGGGGTCTACTTCGACGGGGCGATCTACCTTCTCGAGCCGCCCTTCCGTCTCGACGGCTACATCGGGTACTCGTCGCTCGTGCGGGTCGTCCCGGCCGGACGCGGCTGACGGCCGTTCCGCCGGCCTGCGTTAGCATCACGCCTCAAGGTCTGAGCGGGAGGACCATTGCACAGGCGTCTCATCGTGGCGGCACTGATGGTGCTGCTCGTGGTTGTTCCCACCACTCTGGCGCGATCCGACGCGACTGCTGCCGCGACGGCCGATGTCCAGGCGCCCAAGGTGTGTGCTCTCCCCGCGGGTGGGTCGGCCTTCGAGACGGCCACGCCGGCACAAGAGGACCTTGATCCGACCGCGGTCGATCAGGCGCTGCTCTACGCCGAGACCCACCTCCGCACCTCGGTACAGATCTTCCGCAACAACTGCCTGGTCGGATCGAGCTTGTTGAACACCGTGACGGCCAACGTCCCGTGGGAGATCTTCTCGGCGACCAAATCGGTCGTCTCCATTCTCACGGGGATCGCGTACGACCAGCACAAGCTCGAGATCGACGATCCGATCGGCGACTACCTCCCGGTGGGGCCGGCGTGGGGCGACGCCGCCCACCGGTCCATCACCATTCGGGACCTGCTCACGGAGACGGCGGGGATACGGGAGTCGATCCTCGCCGAGTTCGCGTCGATCGGCACCGATCCGAACATCGCCCAAGAGGCGCTGGCGCAGCCGATCACGCATGCGCCGGGAACGCACTTCGAATACAGCCAACGTGACGTCGACCTGCTGGCGTACGTGGTGCAACGAGCGGTTGGGGAGGACCTGCAGGCCTTCGCGCAGCAGTACCTCTTCGGACCGATCGGGATTCCCGCCGGCAGCTACATCTGGCTGAGGGATCGAAGCGGCAATAGCTACGGCTACGCGAACCTCTTCATCCCGCCGACGCAGTTCGCAAAGTTGGGGCTCTTGATGCAGAACGACGGCGTCTGGCGCGGGACCAGGATCGTCTCGAGCTCCTACATCCGGCAAGCGGTGGCGAACAGCCCGATGAACCCCTGCTATGGATTCCTCTTCTGGCACAACGGCGGCGAGGCGTGCACCGGGGCCAACATCCCGGCCGCCGAGACGGTAACGGGCCCGCTGATCGGTTCGGCGCCCCCCGACCTGTTCGCCATGGTTGGCGCGCTCCAACAGAACAACTTCATGATCCCGAGTCTGCATATGACGGTGACCTGGACCGGCATCCTCGGTGACACGGCGCCGAACCTGTCGGTCTTTCTCAGCGCCGGGCCGACGTCGAACCTCTACTACAACTTCTTCCAGCTCCTGATGGCCGGCGTGCTCGATGTCAACGTGCCGAATCCGGGGCCGTACACGACGCCCCCGCTCGACCTGGACATCAACCCGCTGAACTACCTGAGCCCCTTTGAGCTCCTGACGGACTACTTCCCGAATACGACCTGCAGCATCATCTTGTGCGCGCCCTGACCTTCGGGGTCGTGGACGAGGGATCGGTTCGCTGAACCCGCCGGGGGTACCACCCGCCTCCGGTCCGTCGTCACCAGCTCGATTTCGCAAAACCCCGACAAATAGGGGAAGCGAGGTTCAGGCCGAGCGAGCGCTGTGCCGAACCTGCGAGGGGCACCATCGCGCGCTTCTTCGACTCGGTCGCGCGGGTGTGCTGCAATGGAACGCTCAGGCGGTGACGCACCAAGGAGGACGGGACGTGGCGAAGAACCCGAACGGCAGGGCCGTACTCAACGCGTCCTTCAGGCTCCTCAGACAGGACCGTCAGATGATCTGGCTCCCGGTCATGGCAACGGTCACCGCAGTCATCTGCTTCGCGGTCATCTCGGGCCCGATCGCCTTTGCCCTGCGGCACTCGACGTTCGGCGTCTTCCTCGCCTTGCTCTGCGGCTCGGTCGTCGCCTCCGCAGCCACCGTGATCTTCAACGTGGCGCTGGTGTTCGCCGCGACCGACCGCATCGAAGGACGCACGCCGACGGTCAGCGGGGCGCTCGCGCAGGCCTGGGGGCGCAAGGGGATCATCTTTCAGTGGGCGCTGCTCGCCGCCGTGGTCGGCACGGCGATCCGCCTGCTCGAAGAGCGCCTCGGGCTCCTCGGGCGCATCCTGGGCTTCGCCGGCGGTCTGGCCTGGGTGGTGGCGACCTACCTCGTCATCCCGGTCCTCGCCTTCGAAGACGTGGGCCCGATCGAGGCGATCAAGCGGTCGTCATCGATGTTCAAGAACCGCTTCGGCACGGTGGCGCGCAGCGGGCTGCGCTTCGGGGTGCTCTTCGGCGCCGCCTCGATCCTGGCCGCCATCGTGCTCGTCGTCGGCATCGGACTGGCCGCCGCGGGGTCGGCGACCCTCGTCTTGGGGATCGTCATCGCCGTCCTCGGCTTCGGCGCCCTCATCGGGATCGCCATGTACGCGGGCGCGGCCGGCATCTACATGCGCACGATCCTCTACCGCTTTGCCACCGACCAGCCCGTCCCCGAGATCGGCGTCGACATGGGGAGCGTCTTCCGCTCCTACTGAGCAAGTCTCAGCGGGAGATTCCCTTGTAACTGGCCGGATAAAAGCCCCTTGGACTGCAGACGAATTCCGACTTGGGGTCGGGCGCGATCCGCTGCCACGTCCCGTTCTCATACCGGGTGACCAGCCAACATTGCCCGGGGATCTTCTGTGCGGGGTTCTGCGGCGCCATCAGGCCGCCGGCGTCGAACGACGTGATCTTGTCGAGCTGCGCGTCGAGTCCGGCCCGGGTCGGATCGGGCCCGGCTGCCTTCAAGGCCTGCACGAAGAGTTCTGCGTTGATCCAGGCGTCGAGCGTGTAGATGTCGAGCTGACTGGTGGGATCGATCTTCTTGACCCACTTGTCGAACGTGGCGACGGCCGGTACCGCCTTTGCGTCCTCGCCTCGATACAGGGCGTACACCCCGGTGACCAGTGTGCCATTGCCCGCAGAACCGGGGGAGAAATCCTTCTCGTAGGTGTTGGTCCCGCTGACCAGCAGTGCGTTGAGACTCTCCTGTTTCATCTCCAGCGCGATGGTGTTGACGAGGTTTCCGGTCACCGTCGGCTCGAAGACCAACTTCACGCCGGCATTCTTCATCTTGATGATGTCGGGGAGGAAGCTGGTTTCCGTGTAGGTGGCGTCACGGGAGTAGAGCCACTTGTAGCCCAGACTCTGTGTGAGCGCGCGGTCCGTGTTCTCGACCGCGATGACCGATGCGGTCGTGTTGTCGCCGATCAGCCCGAGCGCGCTGGTCGCCGATGGGTACTTCGACTTCAGCCACTTGTACGGTCCTTCGATGCCACCGTTGTTCACCATCGGAATTGCTGAATAGACGTTCGGGTCGGTGAACGTGGCCGGGGTCAGGGTCTCGGCCACCATCGGGAGCTTGGTGCTGTCGACGATCGGCTGTTCGGCGCCGTCGAGCAGCGAGAACCCCCCGACGATGGCGAAGTCGCTGTTCGCGATGCTCTGCGTCTCGTTGGTCACGGTTCCCGACGAGAACGCGCTGTCCATGCCGTTGAGGACGAGCTTGCGCCCGTTCACGCCCCCTTGACTGTTGATATAGGCGAAGTACGCCTGGGTCCCGGTCTTGGCACCCGCGAACAGGCCGGGTAAGGGGGCCGAGATGTCACTGATTGAGCCGACCGTCACCGTCGTCGCAGTGATCCCCGGGGTTGACGCAGGTGCCGTACCCACCGGTGCACCCAACGAGATGGTGAGACCGCCTGCCATCGAGGTGACCCCAAGGCCCGCAACCAAGCTGCGCACAACGTATGGGCGGCGTGAAGTCACTTGTCCCCTTTTCTCACCCGGCGACGTGCCGGGTGCACCTGTCACACATGTCCACCTGCATGGCTTTCCGATCGAATGTGATAGCGCTGCGTGTAATCGAGAAATTCCTCAGCCAAGCCGGCATACGTCCATCCGAAGTCGGCCGGGAGGTAGAGGTGACGACCGAAGGCATCCTTCGGTCGTTCCTTGAGGAACACCTCCATCCGTCTCGCATGCAGATCGCTGACCTCGCCACCCCAGTGCCGGTAAAGGTCGCGGACCGTCTGGATGGGGTCGGCTAGCAACGCGTCGTAGTGGACGTGCCGGCACCATCCCTCGCCTGCTTTGTCGTCGAACGCCACCGCCGAGCCGAGGGCGAAGGCACACTTGCGTTTCCACTCCTCCGCCGTGGGCCGGGGGTCCGAGCGCCACGTCAGTGGGCGCTGCCCGGCATTGGCCAGGCTGGCCAGCGAGGTGATGACGGGGCCCGGATCACGATGGGTCCAGATGATGCGGGCGTCGGGGTACGCCGAGAGCAGGGCGTCGAGATGCCAGAGGTGGTTGGGCGTCTTGAGAACCCACCGCTCGGTCGGTTGGCGCGACTGCAAGGTCTGGAGGGCGAGACGGTGCTGCGCGTAGGCCGGGGTCATGTCGGCGCCCTCGAGCCAGCGGGCGTAGGTCGGGACATGCGCTTGGGTTTCGAGGGCCAAGGTGCGCACGTCGTACATGAAGAGCGAGACGCATTCCTGCGCCAGAGTGGCCCCGAAGGGATGCATAGCCTTGAGCGGAGGATTGAGCTTCATCAACCCCTCGAGTTCCTTGGCGGTCTGGGCGATGCGAGGGTCCTCGTCGGCATCGGCCAGGGACGGTGGCGGAATGAGGTGCGCCGCCTCCCACTGCAGCAACGGTCGCGCCGTGGGGTCGAGGCCGAGCAACATGGACAGCACGCTCGTGCCGGTGCGTGGGAGGCCGACGATGACCCAGGGGCTGTTGATCTGCTCGGCGTGCACTTCCGGGTGTTCCACCGACCATTGATGGAGCGCGATCCGGTTCGCCAGGGCCGAGGCGAGCATCTTCGAGATCAGGATCCGACCGAACGTGGTCAATTCGGCTTCGTTCTCGCACGCCCGGACGAACACGCCCAACGGCTCGCGGTAGGAATCGCTGCCGAGGTCGGCGGAGCCCGCCGTCTTGGACGCCGCCGCAACGATCGACGAAGGCGTCAAGGAGGGTCGGGTGACACCCAGGCGGGTCAGCCGCGCCCCGACCTTGTTCAGCGCGCGCAGCGGCTTGCTCTGCAACTCAGAGTCACGCCACGTGTATCCCTGATCCGTCAAGGAGCAATCTCCACGACGGTGCGACCCACGGAGCGCCGAGCCTCGTGCTCGTCCAGGGCGCGCCCGGCTTCTTCCATCGTGACGCGCCGGCCGACGAACGGACGGATCGCCCCCTTGGACACCAGGGCAAGGAGGTCTGCGTGGACCTCGTCGGCCACGTCGCGCCCGAAGGGGTTGAAGCCGAACCTCCGCATACCCGGATCCACCGATGACGCCCAACCCAACATGACGCACACGATGTCGATGTTGCCCAGGCAGGCCATGCGTAGCGGCCGTCCGGTCATGCCGTTCTCGTCGTCGTCGGCGAAGCCCACCGCGAGGTAGCGACCGCCGTGCGCCGTACACCGCCATGAGCGTTCGGCGACGTCTCCCCCGGTGAGGTCGTAGACGACGTCGGCGCCCTGATCGGCGGTTGCCGTGAGAACGGATTCGGCGAAGTCCTCTTTGGAGTGATCGATCACCAGGTCCGCGCCGAGCGATGTGCAGAGGGCGCCTTTCTCCGGCCCGCCCACGATGGCGATGACTCGGGCGCCGGCCGCCTTGCCCAACTGGACACCTGCCGTGCCCAGCCCGCTGGCGGCCGAGTGGACCACCAACGTCTCGCCCGCCTGCAACCGGCCCCTCTTGAACAGCGCCAGGTGTGAGGCCTGAAAGGACAACACGAACGCGGCCGCCTCGGCATCGTCGAGCTCCGGCGGCGCGTCGAACACGGAGATCGCTGGGGCGATGGCGAATTCGGCGATCCCGCCGAGCGCCGTCTTCGTGATGGCCACGACGCGCTTGCCGAGCCAGCCCTCGGCTCCCTGGCCCGCGGCATCGACGAAGCCGCACACGTCCATCCCCAGCGTGAACGGCGGGGGTGTCGGAACCGAGACGAGCTTGCCGCGGCATCGATCGATGTCGTTGAAGTTGAGGGAGGCGGCGGCGACCGCGATCCGGACCTCCCCGGGCTCGGGCTCCGGTTGCTCCACGCTGCGCACGGCCAGAACCTCACCCGGGCTGCCGTGCTTGGTGACCTGCAAGGCCTTCATGTCCACCCCCCGGTGATACGCAAGACGAACCTAGTTCAGTGTCTCACAGCTCCCGTCTTCGTTCCACCGAGCCGCGCCTCGAAGGCAGGGACGAACCAGGCCTCGAGTTGGCGACGAATGTCCTCGGGTGCCCGGCCGCCGTTCCCGGGCACGGCGGCGAAGGAGATCAGGATCCGCATGATCCAATCGACCAGGTCCATCATCTCTTGTTCGGAAATCGACCCGTCGGCGAGCGACGACTCCAAGAGCGGGCGGACCCCCGCCTCGCCGATCCTGCGGAGCGCCTCCACATGAAGGGCTTGGGTGGCGGCCCAGGCTCCGGAATCGCCACCGAAAACGGCCGCGTGGACGGGCCTTCTCCCGATCTCCTCAATGCTGAAGAGCATCCCTTCGAGAATGCGTTCCAGCGGATCGTCGATGGGAGCGAGGTGAGCCTCCGCATCCACCGCCATGGCCTCGGACTCCCGCGTCAGCACGGCCAGGAAGATGGCTTCATGGCTTCCGAAGCGGCGGTAGAGGGTGGCGCGGGAAATTCCCACGACTTGCGCGATGTCCGCCGCCGTCGTCTTCGCCACCCCGAAGCGCAAGTAACACGACGCTGCGGCATCGAGTACCTCGTCGAACTCGACTCCAGGATGACGTTGTTGGGACATTGGGCTCCGTGCCGGTTGTGCGTGCAGTAGTCGCTGGGGCCGACCCTCCCACCGTTGCACACGGCATGAGGACCAGCCAGCACCCAGCCCACAGATGGCGTCCCTTGGTGGTGCCGCCGCAGTTGTCGCGGGCCGCCCGACCCCGTCCGCCGATCAGGCGATGCGTGTTCCGCGAGCTCTGACGGGTGGGCAGATCGAGTGACCAGCACCGGCAGGCAGAGGCCCTTCTGGGCGAAGGTCCATAGGCCAAATGGACCATTGACCCCTGGTCCGCTCGGAGTGACGATTTCTATGACCGATTCACCACTACTTCATGACCATTAAGCGAGTCCTGCGGCAGCACCGACTGGCGCGAGGTTGTCTTGAGGGTGACGATCGCCGGAGGGGGGCATGGACGGGGATTCGGGCTCACGACTGCCGCGCTGGGACAGCCTGGACGGCGTTCGAGCCATGGCGGTCGCCTTCGTCGTGGCCACACACTTCGGCCTCCATGCGACGCAGGGCCAAATCGGTGTGGACGTCTTCTTCGTCCTCTCCGGGTTCCTCATCACGTCCCTGTTGCTGGCCGAGCGCGATCGGTCGCAGCGGATAGGTCTCAAGAACTTCTGGCAAAGAAGGGCCCGTCGCCTGTTTCCCGCGCTCGGATGCGCCGTCGCCCTCGCCCTGCTTGCATCGCTGGTCGGTGCCGAGTCAGTGGGTCACGCGACGCTGGCCGGACTCCCATACGTGCTCTTCTACGTCGGGAACTGGGTGATGGCCCTCGGAACGACTTCCCACGGTCTCGGGTTCCTCTCTCACTCGTGGTCGCTTGCCGTCGAGGAGCAGTTCTACCTGCTCTGGCCGTTAGTGGGAGTCCTCTGGCTGTGCCGGACCCCGAACCGGCGACGGGCTGCTCAGATGGTCGGAGCGCTCGCGGTGATCGGGAGTCTCTACTTTTTCGTGGCGCTGGCTCGTTGGGGACCACCAAGGGCCATCTTTGGCACCGACACTCATGCCATGGGCCTTCTCGCCGGGTCCGCGCTGTCGCTGTGGGTAAGGCAACACGGGCACGTGAAAGCGATCGAGCCGCGTTCGGCCCGGCGATTGGGCGTTGCCGGCATCGTGGCGGCGACGTTTCTCGTGATTGCCGCCTTCGCCATACCGTTCGACCTCGTCATCGTGCCGGCGACCCTCGCGGCGACCGTGCTCGTGGCCTGCCTCGTTCTGAGCCCCAGAGGTGCTCTCACCGCGGTCTTTTCATTGGGGATCATGCGCTGGTTGGGACGACGGTCCTACGGGATCTATCTGTATCACTATCCCCTGGCGCTGTTGTTCGTGGCGGGCCACGCCCTCCACGGGTTTCGTTTCGCCCTTACGACGACCTTGTGCATTGCAGCGTCCGTCTTGCTTGCCGCCGCCTCCTATCGGTGGGTGGAAACACCGTTCCTGCGCAAGAACGCAGGTCGTAATTCGTCAGCGCCTGCCGTTCAGCTAGCCCCGGTGGTCTCCTAGAAAGGGCACGGAGGGCTCAGCCTCGCAAGCTGAGAACGGCGAAGTCATGACCTGACGCGCGTCAGCAAGCGAAGGGGTCGGTCTGCCCGTGTGCCCACAACGGGGACACGGCGCCGAGAATCTAGGTTCTGCCCCCAGAGACCTGTGGGTCTCGCTTCTTACGGCGCTGCGTCCCCGAGCTTCTTCGCCAGGGCAGCGACGAATATCTCTACGTGATGGTCACCCTGTTCCAGAAGGGTGGCGCACGCGCGAGATCTGGTCTTTCGCTGATCTCCGTCCACATCAGCCAGGCTTTTGAAGGCGACCGCGGCGTTCCGGTAAACACCGGCTGCAGCCCCTAGCTGACCTCCCGCTTTTGCGAAACCTCTCGGGGGGTGCCCGCTTCGGAGCCATTCGCTGAGATTGCTGCAGGCTGAGACCACCTGGGACGCAACTGCTTCGTCAGTTTCGGAGGGCGTTTCTCGTTCCGCCTGGAATGCGGCCCTGAGAATGTCGACGACCTGAGTGACCACCGTCAGATAGTCCTGGGCTCTACTGGCCCATTCGAGCGTCGCAGCTGGAGGATCAGGAGCTCGGGGCACCGTCGCAATATACGCAGGTCAGAAGGGTCAGTTTGCCGAACATTCGCGAGCTGTTCACCTCGGGATAACCCGAAGTTTCCCTTCTCGTCACGCTGACCTGCGACATTGCAGCGGGGCTTCATCGAGACGGAAGGCAAAGGTCGAGTGAGCGAGTTGGTCGTGTCAGGTTCTCAGGGGGGCGGGGCGATTGGAGAGTTAGCTCCGAGCGCCGGCCTCGCCTCGTCACCGACCGTCACCGATCTACTGAACGAGGCCCCGACCAGCAAGTTCCATCGACGCACCGTCATCATCTCGGGCGTCGGATTCTTCACCGACGCCTACGACCTTTTCGTGATCGGGACCGTGGCCGCCCTCGTGGCCGTCCAGTGGCATCTGAGCACGCTGCAGACGAGCTGGGTCACCGGTGCAGCCATTCTTGGAGCGTTTATTGGCGCCTTCGTCTTCGGCCGCATCGCTGACGTGATCGGGCGGAAAAAGGTCTACGTCACGGTCGCGGTGATCATGATCATTGGGGCGATCGCCTCGGCACTCGCTCCGGGATTCATCTTCTTGGTCGTCGCGCGGCTCGTCTTGGGCTTCGGCATCGGTGGTGACTATCCCGTGTCGGCCGTATTCATGAGTGAGTACTCCAACCGTAAGGACCGGGGACGCCTCGTCGGCCTGGTCTTCTCCATGCAGGCGCTGGGCCTCATCGTCGGCCCGTTGGTGGCGCTCTTGCTGCTGTCCTCGGGCATCGGAGACTCGTTGACCTGGCGCATCCTGCTTGGACTCGGCGCCGTTCCCGCTGCGGCTGTCGTCTATCTGCGCTCCAGGATGCCGGAGTCTCCGCGCTACCTGGCCCAAGTGCAGGGCGAGCACGATCGGGCCGCCGGTGAGCTGGAACAGTTCAGCGAGGGCGTGATTGCGGAGCCCGCGCGAACTGGTTCTGCGTCAAAACGGATGCGTCTCGGCGCCTTCCTCACCGACCCACACATGCTCAAACTTCTCCTTGGCACTGCGGGAGCCTGGTTTCTCTTTGACTACGCCTACTACGGCAATACCCTCTCCCTTCCCGCCATCTTGAAAGAGGTGGACGCCACAGCCAGCTTGGAGACAAAGCTGCTCTGGTCACTCGCGATGTTCGTGATCTTCGCAGTCCCTGGCTATCTACTGGCGGTCAAGCGAATGGACCGCATTGGCCACCGTCGCCTGCAGTTCATCGGGTTCTCGGTCATGGCTCTGTGCTTCATCGTGCTCGCCATCGTCCCCCAGCTCACCCAAGAAGTGGCGCCATTTCTAGCCATCCTCGGGCTGAGCTACTTCTTCATTCAGTTCGGGCCGAACATGACGACATTTGTGTTGCCCTCCGAGGTCTTCCCGGTGAGCATGCGCACTACCGGACACGGGATAGCCGCCGGGATCGGCAAACTCGGAGCGTTTGTCGGGGTGTTCTTGGTCCCGGTCCTCCAAGACCGCATCGGTTTGCGCGGTCTTCTTGCGGTAGCGGCTGGCTCAGCGGTGTTGGGCTTCGCGGTCACGGGTCTTCTGCCCGAACCGGCGGGTCGAACCCTTGAGGATGTCGCCGACCACCTGTCGGAAATTTCGCCCGCAAAGCCTGTGCGAGTTGTCGCCGCCGATGATGTGACGAGTCGGGAGCTGAGGACCGCCTGACAACGAGCTCGACACGTCGCCAAACTGGTGGCACGTGCATCGCGCGACGACCGTTTCGCGCAGACGAACCCTCGCGTGACACCCGCCGATCAAGCCTGACCTGCAACGCCGGTCGAGAGCGGGCGACGGGAATCGAACCCGCGTTCTCAGCTTGGGAAGCCCACCAACGAACGTTCCGCGACCTGCGGTGAAGCGGTAAAGGTAAAGGCCAGGTAGGGGTATTCGCACCTAGCTGCTGGTATTCGCTGTTGCCCTATTTCGTCGTCGCGTTTGGCACGAAATTGCGCGAATTCGACCAGTGGCACGCTGTGGCACGGGACGGCTCGGCGCTCTCAGCGATTGAGCCGCTTGCAGAAGTTCGACGACCTGTGTCGGCACACAAACCTTTTGAGGATGGCACGCTCTAGGTCCCGTCCGGGATCGGCGGCGACTGCCATACCGATATGTGGTCAGTGCTGCGGGCGTCGAATGGGTGGCCAGACCAATCGGCCCACCGATTCTCGAGGGTCATCCCACTCAGACGGGCCATGAGGTCCAACTCGCTCGGCCAGGCATAGCGATGCACGAGTGGAAACGTCCGCGTGCGGCCGGTCCCGTCGATGACGATCTGTGTGGTCGACAACAGCTGGCGGGCCGCATCATGATCCTCTATGACCAATCCGGCGAAGCCGCGCCCCAGACGCCTGGCTTTCAGCCCCAGTGCATCTCCTCGCGGCGGATCCGGGACCCAGGCCTCGACGACGAACCGGCCGCCGGGAGTTAGGTGCCGGGCCGCATTCTCGAAGCATTCGACCTGACCCTGCTGGGAGCCCATTGCGTAGATCGTGTTGATCAAGAGCACTACGAGGTCGAACTTGCCCTCTGCAGTTGTGCTCGCAAAATCTCCACACAGCGTCGCGACCTTGTCGCCACCCGGTTTCTCCTTGAGGATCGTCAACATCTCGGGCGAGCCGTCGATGCCCCAGACATCCAGACCCCTTTCGGCTAGCGGGAGGGCAATGCGACCGGTGCCAACGCCGAATTCGAGGACCCTGCCTCCACCGGCCAGACAAGCCAACTGATCAACTGCACCTCGGGTGTCGAAGACCTCTTCATAAATGGCGTCGTACTCACCTGCCAGCAGGGCCCCATACGACGCAGCGTCACGAACCTCGTCCGTCACGGCGACCACAACGAGGTCCGGTCGTCCCTCCATGCGGAAACGACATGGTCCGCGAAGGTTCGCTCGACCAAACCGACGGCCTTCGCGCCGAAGAGAACCGCCTTTGCCTGACACGGCTCAGTCTCGAGCAGACCGCCGACGAGGTCGTCGACCGCAACGTACTGGTGTTCCTCGTCGGCTTCGACGTGCACGTCGTAAAACCGTCGGCCGCCAGTCGGCACCCCCAGCGACTCGAGCCATGCGCTGTACCGAGCCATCGGACCCACCGAGTTCATTTCGAAACTCGCCAGGTGCCCGACAAGAGCGCCACGCAGGCGGCGATGGAGGCCGAACAGCGAGATGAGGTTCGTGGTCGCCAAGGTGACGGCTGGCAGTCGATCGAGGTAGGCCCCGTATGTAGGGTCGAGGCCGAGGGACGTCATGGCCTCGGCGAAAAGAGACGAATGCATTGAGGCAGCTGTCCCACCGCCGTATTCATCGGACTGAATTTTCACCATGGCCGCTTTGGCTCGGCCGTTCAGGCGGGGAATCGCCCATGTGTGGGGGTCGGCTTCCTTCAGCTGATAGCCGGACCGGTGCATCGCGAACTCTCTCGCGTGGAACCGGGTCCCGTGTTGCTGCAGCCACCCAGACAGCGAGAACCCGTTGTCCAGACTCAGTTGCCATAGTGCATCCGGTACATCAGCTGCCGCAACGCCGCTGTCGTTCGTCAGCGCCGCTCGCAGACTCCTTTCGAATACCTCCTCCAGCTGGCCTCGAAGTTGCAGGAGCCAGGGATTCCATTCCCAGTCGTCGCTCACGTGGGCGAACCCTTGATAGTGCAGTTCGTAACAGCAGTAGAGCGCTAACTGGAAGTCCTCATCAGTCAGTACCTCGTTCGTCCGAACCCGCGGGGCCTTGAAAGTGCCCGTCGGGCGTGAGAGCGCCTTGATTACCTCGTGACTGATGGGGCCGCGAGGAGTCGGCAGGTGAGGCTTGGCAGCACTCACAAGCCGGCGTCTCGCTCGCCCCATTTTCCCGGCGAAGTGGGCTCTTTCCTTTTCATTCTTGGCTGACGCAAACGGAGCCATCTTCGACAACGCGATGAACCCTCGGCTTCCAGGCACTGCGACGTTCACGTCGCGGTGCGTCTCGCTTCTCATCAATTTCAAAACCCTCGCTCAACCGATCGGGGATTTCCGCATCAGGACCGGGGTCTGGGACACTCGCGGAGCGGGTCCAACAGGCGATTTACCCGCCGAGGCGGGCACCAAACTCACCCGAATGGCTCATATCGGACGTTTGAAGGGCCGACGATGTCCTGTTCTCAAACGCGAATCGCTACCTTGCCGCTTCGATGGCGAGAGGTATCAACCAACAACTAGGCCCTGGCTCCATGCCGGTCGTCCCCTCGCGTCACCGCGATCAATCGGTTCTCCGCGATGGGTTCACGGTTCGTTGCCGGGGTATAGCCGGGACGATGAACGCAAACCGCGCAGGACCAGATTGCCGAAGAAGTCCGCGGTGATGTTACGCCAAATAGCGGTGAGTACAGCGCCTCTGACCTCACACGTAGCGGAGAGTCTGGGAGCGAAACCGGCGGGTGAAGAACAGGCCGCCAAGAACCGGAGAGATGACCTTGCGGCGTGACTGAACCTCTTCGAGCTGGAGTGTTGTTCGATGTTGATGGCACGTTGTGCGACACCAACTATCTCCATGCTCTCGCCTGGTCGCGAGCATTCCGGGACGCCGGAGAGTGGGCTCCCATGAATGCCATCCACCGATTGATCGGGATGGGGGGAGATCAGTTGGTCCCCGAGCTCCTGGGGCATGACTGCCCCGAAGCGGTCGCTGCGAGGCCCCGGCGCTATCAGGAATTGGCCTTGGACATCCTTGGATTTCCTCGGGCAGCAGAGGCTCTGAGAGGTGTCCACAATCGTGGCCTACTGGTGGTCCTCGCCACCTCCGCCCCCGCCGACGAACTCGCCACTCTCCGCAAGGTGCTCAACGCGGAAGATGCCATCGACGGACAGACCTCCGCCGCCGACGTCGACAGTTCCAAGCCTGACCCGGAAGTCTTCGTGAACGCCATGAAACGGTTTTCCATCGATCCTCGGCGTGCGCTGGCTGTCGGAGACAGCGTTTGGGACGTGAAAGCCGCACGCGCTGCCGGCATCGGCTGCATTGCCGTGGAGTCCGGAGGCTTCAGCCAGCACGAGCTCAGCGAAGCGGGATCACTCCATGTGTATCGAGACGTGGGGGAGATGGTTGATCAGTTCCAGACCAGTCCGCTCGCACAACTCCGGTCCTAGCAGCCGGGCCACGGTTGCGAGGTGTCGCCGGGCCGCTGCCCCTCGCTCACTCGACACCGCCGTGACCTGAACCATGGCGGACCTGAAACGTTTGGCGAGAGCGGGCGACGGTGTCTGATTTCATGACATAGCGGACACCTGTCGCGCGACATCGTGGACACCTTCGAGGAGGTGCCCCCGATGCAAATGGCGATGTACCTGGTCAACGCGGTCCTGGTCGAGGGCCAAGCGGTGCGGGCGGTGGCCCGGG
>DATDIE010000012.1:0-48920 GCA_036521235.1 Acidimicrobiales bacterium
TCACCGTCGTGCTCGTGTTCGCCGCCTGCGTCGCCTTGACCGAGGTCCTCGCTCGCACGCCCCTGGCCAAGGTCCTGACCAGCCGCACCCGCGTCCCGCCCCGCACGCGACTGCAGGCGAAGGAGATCGAGGCCGCCGCGCCATCCTCTGCGTCCGCCCCGTCTCCAGAGGTGCACGAGCCGGTGGGAGCACTCGGCGCCACTTGAGTTAGGAGAGTGCGGCAGCGAGGGCGTTGCTCTCGACCCGGTAGCCGTCGTCGTTGGGATGGGTGTTGGGGCCTAGGGGTGGCGCCGCGCACATCCACGTGAGCGAGCAGACGCGGGCCACGTCCGTCGGCACCACGCCCAGCCCCGGCACGTCAACGGGGCTGGTGTCCTGCAGATCGAAGGCGCGACCGATGTCGGCCATGGCGATCCCGGCGTGGGCATAGGCCGCCCGCAAGACCTCGTCCAGCCTCTCGATCACGCCGACGCTGGCGTCGGCGAAGGTGTCGCCGATGGGCCCGCGGATCTCGTCGGCCACGAACGGGTCGTAGTGGCCGACGCCCAGGATGCGGGCGTCGTCGGGGGCCGCCCGACGCAGCGCCGTCAGGATCCGGGGCAGTTGTGATGCCACGCTGGACAACGCGGTCGACACGCAATCGGTGTCGACCACCATGTGGCGCAGGCAGGGGATCACGTCGTTGAATCCGAGGTCGACCGTCACCAAGACCGTGGACGGATGGGTGTGGAGGAAGTCCAGGGCGGTCTCGAGCTGGGATGCTGCGGCGTAGGCGCAGTGTCCACCCCCCTCCATCATCGTCTCGGTGGTCGCACCGGGGCAGCCGATCCGCACCAGGTTGAGACCCGGCCAGCGCGCCGCCAGCCTTCCGGCGAGGTCGTCGGCGTAGCCGGAGCCGGTGGGCTCGCCGTGCGGCCTGGCCGAGGTGGGCTGGAAGCCGACCGAGCCCGAGCCGCCCACCGCCAAGTAGTACGGGGTCGGGTCAGAGGCGCCCGCGGTGGCCCCGCCGGCGAAGACGATGGCACCGGTTGCGGCGAACGCCAGCGTGGTGAAGAGGATCGCGGCGCGCCGAGCCGGTCGCCTCACGGCCGCCCGGCGCCGGCCACGGTCGTGCGCACCTTCTCGATGGCGCCGTTCCGCGCGACGCGTGCCTTCGCGTCGTGGCTCTCGGGCGCGGTGACCAGATACAGCGTGCGTCGGTCGTCGTCACCCAGCATGCAGGCGAAGCAGTTCGTCGAAGTGGCCACCCGCTCGAGCACCTCGCCGCCCTCGGCGACGCGCACACACTCGGCGGCGAGCGCGTTGGCGACCCAGACCGTGTTGTCCTCGCACAGGCAGATGCCGTCGGGCGCGACCCCCGACAAGGCGGCCCACTCGCGCCGGTTGCTCAGCGTGCCGTCGGCCGCACGGTCGAACGCCGTGAGCCGCCCGCCCATGCTCTCGGCGATGATCAAGGTGGCGCCGTCCTCGGTGATGACCGCCCCGTTGGGGAAGGCGAGGTCGTCCGCCGCCTCGTGGCTGCTGCCGTCGGGGTCCACTCGGATGAGCGAGGCGGGCCTGATGTCGCTCGGGCCCAACCGGCCCTCGTAAAGGCCGTCGAGGTCGAAACCGAAGTTGCCGGAGTAGGCCTGGCCGTTCGTCGCCACCACCATGTCGTTGGCGTTCCACGTGGCCCAGGGCTGCAGGTCGCCGTGCCGGACCAAGGAGCCGTCCTCCTCGCGGCGCATGACGACGCGGTCGAGCCGGGAGTTGATCAGGAGCCGGCCGTCGGGCAGCCAGCCCAACCCCGCTGGCTCACCGTCGAACTCCACCTCGACCCGGCGCTCGCCCGCGGGGGACACCGAGCAGACCGCGTGGTCGAAGAAGTCCGAGTACCACAGCCGCCCCTCGTGCCAGCGCGGGCACTCGCCGAAGTACAGGCCTGAGAGGAACGGCTCGGCATGCAGGGTTTCGGTCGTCACGGGCTACCTCCGGGCGAAATCGAGCGGCACGCAGTTCAGCACATGGGGCACCCGGTGCGGGGGCGGCCCCAGGGCGGTACGTTGGCGCCGTGATGTACTGGGTGCTCAAGGCGGTGTTGACCCCGATCTTCTTCGTGATGTTCCGGGTCAAGGTCGAGGGGCGGGAGAACATCCCCAAGCACGGTGCGGCCGTGCTGGCGTCCAACCACCAGTCCTTCTGCGACTCGTTCTTCATCCCGCTCGTCGTCAGGCGCAAGGTCACGTTCCTCGCCAAGGCGGAGTACTTCGACAGTTGGAAGACGGCCTGGTTCTTCCGCGCCGCCGGCCAGATCCCGATCCGCCGGGGCGGCGGCAAGGCGTCGGACCGTGCACTCGAGACGGCCCGCTCCGAGGTCTTGGCCAAAAGCGCGCTGCTCGGCCTCTACCCCGAGGGCACCCGGACCCTGGACCAGTACGTGCACCGCGGGCGCACCGGGGTGACCCGCCTGTCACGCGAGTGCGGCGTGCCGGTGATCCCGGTCGGCGTGATCGGCACGGTCGAGGTGCAGCCGGTGGACGCCAAGTTCATGCGACCCTTCAAGACCGTGCGCATCCGTTTCGGCAAGCCGATGCAGATGGACCCGCCGGAGAACCCCGACGACCCGCTCGACCACGACCACAACAAGTGCCGGGACTTCACCGACGAGCTGATGAGGGAGATCGCCCGGCTCTCCGAGCGTGAGTACATCGACGAGTACGTGCCCTCACGCAAGCAGGCCGCGGCCTGAACGTATCCGCAGGCCAATGGATTCGTCAGCGGCTGGAAACAGGCAGTTCACATTGACCGCGTAACGTTTGGCTATGGCTGGTTACGTCGTCCGGATCGCCCTGCCCGATCGGCCCGGCGCCCTCGGCTTGGTCGCCAGCCGCATCGGGGCGGTGGGCGGTGACATCGTCGCCATCAACATCCTCGAACGCGACAGCGGCAACGCCGTCGACGAGTTCGTCGTCGAGATCGAAGGAACCCTGATCGAGTTGCTCCAACACGAGATCCACGAGGTCGACGGCGTCTCGGTCCTCGAGATCCGCGACGCGGACTCTACGACGCCGGCGGGCTGACCACGTAGGCGCACACGTGCGCGCCGTCCATCAGGTGCGCTACCCGCTGCACGGTCGCGCCGGGCAGCGCCTCGCGGATGAAGGCGAGCTCGCTCGAACACGCCTGGGAGAACCCGTGCGCCACCGTGAGGATGGCGCAGTTGTGCTCGGTGATGCGCCAGCTCCCGTCGGCCAACCGTTCAGCGTCGGCCAGGTAGCCGTCCTCGTCGAGGATCGCGGTGAGCGCGGCGACCTGCTCGTCGAAGGGCAGGTTGGCCGTGCGGGGGAGCGCACCGGCGACCCGCCGCCGCCGGCGTTGCTCGAAGAGCTCGTCCACCGCGCTGGCGTCGGGGCCCCCGAGATAGCCCAGGAGCTCGGTCGTGAGGTCCCCGTACCGCTTGGGGTAGAGCGCCTCGGCCGCGGAGGTGAGCTGGAACACGTGCCGCGGCCGGCCTCGTCCCTCGGAGAGCTCGTCGCGGTGCGTCAACAAGCCGTCCTCTTCGAGCCGTGACAGCTGCAGGCGGATGGCGGCCGGCGTCAACGCCAGCTCCTTGGCCACCGTCCCCGCATCGAGCGGGCCCTGGCGCTTGAGGAGGTTGAGGATCGCCCGGCGCGTCGTCGGCAGCTGCTCGATCGGCGACTCATCGGGCGCGGTGGCGCTGACGGACGGTCGGGTGCTCACGGCAGGATCAGGTGCACGTCGCCGAACTCGTGCCACAGATAGCCCTCGGCGAGCGCGGCGTCGTAGGAGGCTTCGAGCAGCGGGCGGCCGGCGATCGCCTCGAGCATGGCCAGGTGCGACGCCTCGGGCTCGTGCCAGCCGGTCAGGAACCCGTCGATCGAGCGCACGGGGCGCTCGGGCGACACCACGGTCTCGGCCCAGCCTTCGCTCGGGTGCACGTGCCCATGTTCGTCCACCACGGACTCGAGCGCCCGCACCACCGTCGTGCCGATGGCGATCACACGGCCGCCCGAGCGTCGCGTGTCGTTGACGCGGTGCGCGGTGGAGAGCGACACCCTGAAGTATTCGGCGTAGGGCGGCTCGCTCGCCTCGAGCGAAGCCACGCCGGTGTGCAGGAGGACCGGTGCGACCCCGACACCCTTGGCCACCAGGCGGGTGAGCACCTCGGGGGTGAAGGGGCGCCCCGCGCTCGGCATCTCGGCCGACCCGGGCTCGGTGACGTACACGTTCTGGTAGGCCGTGATCGGGTAGCTCCCCCGCACGTAGCCGTAGCGGATGGGCCGGCCGTTGCGGGCCAGGTAGCTGTGGAGCCGCTCGGGCGTCTCGATCTGCGACACCCAGAGGCGCGCGCCGGACCCGCCGGGACCGGGGGAGTACGGGGCCAACAGGGCGACGTGGCCGCCGTCGGGCAGCACGATCACGTCGCCGGCTGACGCACCGAGGTCCGCCCGCCCGTCTCGCCGGACCTCGACGGTCCACAGCCCCGCCGGGAGCTGCGTCGAGAGGTGCACCTGGACGGGAGAGCCGTCGGGGGCCGTCCCGTCCACCTCGGCCGCCAGCGTGCCCGAAGTGTTGATCACCACCAGGTCGCCTTCGTCCAAGAAGCGCGGCAATTCGGAGAAGTGGGAGTGCACGAGTGCGCCGTCCGACTTCGTCGCCACGAGCATCCGCACGGCGTCACGGGTCATGCCGCGGTACTCGGGCGGCGCCGGGGCCTCGAGCTCGGGCGGCAACGAGAACGTCAGCGGGTTGAGCTTGGGCAGGCGCCGGGCGACGGGCCCACTGACGGTGAGCTCCGGTCCGGGCGGCGCCACGGGAGTGGTCACGGCGGTCATGCGACCGTTCCGCTCGTGACGAGCTCGGCGGCCCGGTAGCGGCCGCTCGGCCGATCGCTGTCGATGAGGTCCAAGAACGCGGGCACCACCGTCGTCGGCTCGGGCCGGTCCGAGATGTCCTCGCCCGGGAAGGCCGCTTGATGCATCACCGTGCGCAGGTCGCCCGGGTCTACCGACCAGACGATGAGCGTGGGGAACTCGACGGCCAGGACCGCACCGAGATGCTCGAGCGCCGCCTTCCCCGCGCCGTACCCGCCCCAGCCCTCGTACGCCTCGACGCCGGCGTCCGACGTGATGTCGAGCACGCGTGGGTGCGGCGCGTCGAGCAGCAGCGGCAGTGCGTCCTGCACGAGGCCGAGCGGCGCCACGACGTTGATTTCGAACGCGACCCGCAGCTCGTCGAGCGGGTAGTCGGCGAGAGAGGGGAGCGGTGACGCACCCAACGTGCCGGCGTTGTTGATGAGGAGGTCGAGCCCGCCGAGTTCGAACGCTGCGCCGGTCAAGTCATGGCGATGATCCGCGTCAGTGATGTCACCGGCCACGGCCACCACGCGGGCGCCGTCGATGGCGTGCGCCCGGATGCGGTCGGCGGCATCGTCGAGGGTCGTGCGGTCCCGCCCGTCGATCACCACCGACCAGCCCTCTCGCACCAGCCCGGTCGCCAATGCTTGCCCGAGTCCCCGGGACGCCCCTGTCACGATGGCCACGCTCATGGCTGCCCACCCTTCCGAGCGGTAAGTCCGCCCTATGGGTGAATATAACAAGGATTCCCTTGCTTTATTTCTCGGAACTCAGCCTGGGGCGGGATCGACCTCTTGCGACCACGCTGAGGGGGTGGCGGAGCCGACGAAGTTGCCGTCGCCCGCGTAGCTCGCGGTGACGGATCCGGTGCCGACAGGCAAGGTTGCAGTGGTGATGGCCGCTTGGCCATTCGACACGCTGGCGCGGCCGATGACGGTCCCCTGGTAGGAGAACGTGACCGTGCCCGTCTCCCCTGAGCCTGTTGCCGGGAACACGCTGGCGGTGAAGATCACCGGCTGTCCCGAGGTCGACGGATCGACCGAGCTGCCAAGGCTCAACTCGGTGGGCGCCCGGTCGACCGTGACCAGCACGGCACCCGACGCGCTCGCCCCGAAGCCGGGGTCCCCGCCGTAAGACGCCGTAATGGAGTTGACCCCCAGCGGGAGCGTCGTGAGAAGCATGCTGGTTGTGGCCGTCCCTCCTTCTGTCGTCAGTGTCGATGTGCCGATCGGTGTGCCGTCATCGGTGAAGGTGACGCTTCCGGTCGGTTCCGCTGTCCCGCCGTTCGCGGCCACAGCAGCCGTGAAGGAGACGGCCGCGCCGGTGGTCGAGGTGCGAGCCGAGGCGGTGAGCGAGGTGGTGGTCGGCTGCGGCGCGACCGTCTCGGTGACGGCTGCGGTCGAGGGAAGGAAGTCGGGGCTCCCGCTGTAGGCGGCGACGACGGAGTGGGTTGCATCGGCGTCGTAGGTCTCGCTGCAGGTGACCTGGGGCGGGTTGGTCGTCGAAAGTGCGAGCGACTGGCAGCCCGGGATCGGGGACCCGTCGTCGGTCAGCGACACGAAGCCAGCCGCCTGGCCGGCACCGGATGCACCGGCCGCACCGGCCGTCACCGACACGGTGTAGACGACCTGCTGGCCCGGGACGGCATTGGATGGTGCGGCCGCGATCGTGACGTTTGCATTGTCCGGGTGGACGACCTGCACGTCGACCGGGGAGACACTGGAGCCGAAGAGGACGTCACCGCTGTACGTCGCTGCGACCGGCTGCGTCCCGACCGGGAGATCCGAGACGTCGAGGGTGGCCGTCGTCGTTCCCGCTGCGGTGACCACGGGTGTGCTCCCGAGCAGCACGCCTCCGTCGGCGAACGACACCGAGCCTGTCGGACCCGACGCGGACGAGGGCGTCACCGTCACCGTGAGGCCCACGACCTGTCCGAAGACCGAAGTCGGAGCGGTGCTCGTGATGGCTGTCTCCGTAGTGGAGGCCGGTGCGCCACCGACGAGGCCGAGTGCATCAGGGTGCGAGTAGTCGACCGTCGCACCGTCGCGCACGGTGGCGAACGTACCGCTGAAGGAGCTATTTGCCACGACGTACCCGACACGCGGCGAAGGGGTGAACCCGCCCCCTTCGAACACCGGAGCGACGCTTCCGTCGAGTGCCAGTGACCCGTTGAGGATCCGGCCGTAGTTCGACGCGGAGGTCGGCGGACCACTGATTCCGAACGCGAGCAGCCCATTCGACGCGTTCGAAAGCGTGGATGCATTCTGCAGATCGATCGCGCCCCCCGGCGCGATCCCCACGGTGCCGGTGTTCGTCAGGTTCGACGGGGCGGCGTTGCCGACCGTGAGCGTTCCGAACACCTCAAAATTCCCCGTGTTGGTGATGGGCCCGCCAAGGACGAGTGTGGCGGCGCCCGGGGTGGAGGCCCCCGCGGTCAGCGTCCCGTCGTTGTCCAACCCCGACGTGACGGTGAGGGTCGCGCCGGCGGATCCCGTCGCAGGGGTGCTCCCGGTTCCGACCGTCAGCGAGCTTCCGGTCGCCACAGTGAGCTCGCCGACGACAATCGCGGCGTTCTGGTCGACCACCGTGGCGCCGCCAGTGAGGCAGGCGTCGGCGCCGATGCCGTCGGGGACACCGGCGCTCCAGTTGCCGGCGCTGCCCCAGTCCGTCGTTCCGGCGCCACCCGTCCAGGTGTCCGTACAGCTGAGCACCGTGTCGGCGGCGGGAGCGGTGCCGATGTCGCTGACGCCGGAGATGGTGAGGGCCCCGGCGACGACGACGAGGCCCGCCGCGGTTGCGCCGAGATTCCGGAGCGCGTGCGGGTGGGCTCTGCGGCGTGCGCCTCGCAGTGTCGGATGGCGAGGCCCCACGATGCCCTCCCAGCGTCAGTGCTGCGTGGCGCGACCACTACTCGACGACGCCACGCAATGTTCCCCCTTCAGTCTGCTCCCTCGGGCGGCCGACCGGTAGGACAAACCGAAGCCGGTGACGCAGCATTCGTGCGTCCGCCCCTTCTGTCCCGGGCTCGCCCGGCCGCGGGCATGCTCCCGCAAACACGCGGCGGAGAAAGACCGCTAGTTGGGTTGGGTCGCCGCCCAGCCCCGGGACTTCTCGACGGCACGGCCCCACACGGCGTACACCGCGTCGGCCAGCTCGACCGGGAGCTGGGGCTCGAAGACGGTCTCGGCCTCCCAGCTCGTGGCGAGCTCGTCGAGCGAGGACCAGACACCCTCGGCGAGCCCGGCCAGGGTGGCGACGCCGAGCGCAGTGGACTCGAGCGTGCGCGGGCGCGCGACGGGCATGCGGCTCTGTTCCGCTTGGAGCTCGAGGAGGAGGTCCATCACGGCGGCGCCTCCGTCCGCCCGCAGCGCGGAGAGCGGATGGGAAGAGGCGGCGGCCATCGCATCGGTCATGTCGCGCACTTGGAACGCCATCGCCTCGATGCACGCACGCGCGAGTTGGGCGCGGCCCGCACCGCGCGTGAGGCCGGTGATGATGCCGCGGGCGTCGGGGTCCCATTGCGGGCTGCCGAGCCCGGCGAGCGCGGGGACGAAAGTGACGCCGCCGCTGTTGGCGACCGACGCGGCGAGCGGGCCGATGTCGGCCGCGGTGTCGATGATGCCGAGGCCGTCGCGCAGCCACTGGATGGCGGCGCCCGAGACGAAGGCGGAGCCCTCGAGCGCGTACGCGACGGGGTGGCGGGCCGGGCCGGCGTGCGCACCGAGGTCCCACGCCACGCTGACCACGAGGCCGTCGGGCGGGGGCGGGCGCTCGGCGCCGGCGTTGGCGAGCACGAAGCTGCCGGTGCCGTACGTGACCTTCACCATGCCGGGGTCGAAGCAGGCCTGGCCGAAGAGCGCCGCCTGCTGGTCGCCGAGGATGGCCGAGACGGGGGCGCCGTCGAGAACCGCGGCGGCGGGGCCGAGGTCATCGAGCGCGGCGGTGCCGAAGCGGCCGGCGGAGGGACGGACCTCGGGGAGCGTGTGGGCGGGGACGGCGAAGAGGTCGCAGAGCTCGGGGGACCAGGCGAGCGTCGAGGTATCGAGGAGGAGCGTGCGGCTCGCGTTGGAGGGGTCGGTGGCGTACGTGCCGCCGTCGCGGCCGCCGGTGAGTTGCCAGAGCACCCACGTGTCGACCGTGCAGAAAGAGAGGTTGGAGTCGTCGGGCGGGAGGGGGAGGTCGCCGTAGCGGAGGAGCCACGCCGCCTTCGTGGCGCTGAAGTACGGGTCGAGTACGAGGCCGGTCGTGGCGCGCACGAGGGGGAGGTGGCCGGCGTCGATGAGCTCCTTGCAGAGCGGTGCGGTGCGGCGGTCCTGCCAGACGATGGCGCGGTGGAGGGGTCGGCCGGTGGCGCGGTCGAACGCCACGAGGGTCTCGCGCTGGTTGGTGATGCCGATGGCGGCGACCCTCTCGGCGGGGCGGTCGGGGTTGGCTCCGCCCGCTTCGGCGAGGCGGGCGCCGACCTCGGCCAGGGTGGCCCGGACGGCGGCCCAGATCTCGTCGGGGTCGTGCTCCACCCACCCCGGGCGCGGGAAGTGCTGGGTCAGCTCCCGGTAGGCGACGTCGGTGACCCGGGCCTGCTCGTCGACGACCATGGCTCGGACGCCGGTCGTGCCCGCATCGATGGCGACGACCTTGGCCATGGGGGACCGACGCTAACGCCGCCCCGGAGGCGTCCGCCGGGGGCCTCGCGCGCAAATCATCGCGAACAGTCCGTGACCTGCGGCGACGCGAGGCGACATTGGTTGACAAGGGCGTAACTACAGTGCTGTAATGACCACAGCATCTCGTGCCTCGGGGAGGGGCCGACCACTATATATTGTGGTTAGGCGAGTTTGGTCCCCCTCGGACGCCTGATGGGGAGGAGCCGGCGGAAGGCCGGAAGCACAGGCGTCCTGAGACACCGCTCCGCTGGAATGGGTGGGCCGACGGGCGCTCGAAACCGCAGTCCACGCAGCAGAGCAGGCACCAGGCAAGCCCCAGCATCGAGCCACCAGGAGGACGTCAACACCATGGCCATCGCCCCCCAGCGATCCGAGATCGGCATTCGCCGCTACTACACCATCGAGGGTGTCCACCCCTACGACCAGGTGACGTGGGAGCGGCGCGACGCGCGCATCACGAACTTCCGGGACGGCTCGGTGGCCTTCGAGCAGCTGGGCGTCGAGGTGCCCGAGTCCTGGAGCCTCAACGCCACCAACATCCTGGCGCAGAAGTACTTCCGGGGGACCCTCGGCACCCCCGAGCGCGAGACGTCGCTCAAGCAGGTGGCGGACCGCGTAGCCGACACTCTGACCGAGTGGGGGATCAAGGACGGCTACTTCGTCGACGACGAGGAGGCCCAGGTCTTCAACCACGAGCTCAAGCACCTCATCATCCACCAGAAGGCCGCGTTCAACTCGCCGGTCTGGTTCAACATCGGCGTCAAGGGCGTGCCGCAGCAGGGCTCGGCGTGCTTCATCCTCGCCGTCAACGACACGATGGACTCGATCCTCAACTGGTACGTCGAGGAGGGCGTCATCTTCAAGGGCGGGTCGGGCGCCGGCGTCAACCTGTCGCGCATCCGCTCGTCGCACGAGCTGCTCAAGGGCGGCGGCACCGCCTCGGGCCCGGTCAGCTTCATGCGGGGCGCCGACGCCTCGGCCGGGACGATCAAGTCCGGGGGCAAGACCAGGCGGGCGGCGAAGATGGTCATCCTCGACGCCGACCACCCCGACGTGGAGGACTTCATCTGGTGCAAGGCCGTCGAGGAGCGCAAGGCGCGCGTGCTGCGCGACGCCGGCTTCGACATGGACCTCGACGGCGTCGACAGCCACTCGACGCAGTACCAGAACGCCAACAACTCGGTGCGCGTGACCGACGAGTTCATGGAGGCCGTGCTCGACGGGCGCGACTGGAACCTCACGGCGCGCACCGACGGCTCGACCGTGCGCACGGTGGCGGCGCGTGACCTGTTCCGCCAGATCGCCCACTCGGCGTGGGAGTGCGCCGACCCGGGCATGCAGTACGACACGACGATCAACCGCTGGCACACGGCGCCCAACACGGACCGCATCAACGGCTCGAACCCGTGCAGCGAGTACATGCACCTCGACAACTCCGCCTGCAACCTGGCGTCGCTGAACCTGCTCACGTTCCTCGACGGCAACGACGAGTTCGACGCCGAGGGCTTCAAGGCGGCGGTGTCGGTGGTGTTCACC
Organism: Acidimicrobiales bacterium; assembly: GCA_036521235.1. GTDB lineage: Bacteria > Actinomycetota > Acidimicrobiia > Acidimicrobiales > RAAP-2 > Bog-473. Next base: position 11,057 of record DATDIE010000012.1, read on the forward strand.
GGCATGGAGATCATCGTGGGCAACGGCGACTACCCGACGGAGAGGATCGCCGAGACGACGCGGGCCTTCCGCCAGCTCGGCATCGGCTACGCCAACCTCGGCGCCCTATTGATGGCCGAGGGCCTGCCCTACGACTCCGACGCCGGCCGGGCTTGGGCGGCCGCCATCACGTCGCTGCTCACGGGGCACGCCTACGCCACGTCGGCGAGGATCGCGGCGCGCATGGGGCCGTTCGCCGGCTACCACGAGAACGCCGAGCCGATGCTCAACGTCCTGCGCATGCACCAGGCCGAGGCGGCCCGCATCGACGAGGACGTCGTGCCGCCCGAGCTCTTGTCCGCGGCGCAGGAGTCGTGGGACCGCGCCGTCGACCTGGCCGAGGCGTACGGCGTGCGCAACTCGCAGGCCTCGGTGCTGGCGCCGACCGGCACGATCGGCCTCCTCATGGACTGCGACACCACCGGCGTTGAGCCCGACCTCGGGCTCGTGAAGACGAAGAAGCTCGTGGGCGGCGGCACGATGTCGATCGTCAACCAGACGGTGCCCCGGGCCCTGACCAAGCTCGGCTACAACGACGCGCAGATCGACGACATCGCGTCGTACATCAACGAGCACATGTCGATCGTGGGGGCGCCGCACCTGTCGCCCGAGCACCTCGCCGTGTTCGCCTGCTCGATGGGCGACAACACGATCCACTACTCCGGCCACATCCGCATGATGGGGGCGGTCCAGCCCTTCATCTCGGGCGCGATCTCCAAGACGGTGAACATGCCCGAGGACGTGACGGTCGACGACGTGGAGCAGCTGCACATCGACGCCTGGCGCCTGGGCATCAAGGCCGTTGCCATCTACCGCGACAACTGCAAGGTGGCCCAGCCGCTCTCGACGACCAAGAAGGAGGCCGACGCCATCACAGGTGGCGACACGGCGCCGGCCGGGTCGGACGCCGAGGCGCACGACCGCGAGATCGCGGCCCGGATCGCCGAGCTCGAGGCCGCGCTGGCCAACGAGCAGGCGAAGGGCGTGGAGCACGTCGTCGTCGGGGCGGTGCGCGAGCGCCTGCCGCGCAAGCGCAACTCCAAGACGTTCTCGTTCCGGGTGGCCGACTGCGAGGGCTACGTGACGGTGGGTGAGTACGAGGACGGGCGCCCGGGCGAGGTGTTCGTCAAGGTCTCCAAGCAGGGCTCGACCCTGGCCGGGATCATGGACGCCTTCTCGATCTCCATCAGCCTCGGCCTGCAGCACGGCGTGCCGCTGTCCACGTTCGTGAGCAAGTACGCCAACATGAAGTTCGAGCCGGCCGGCATCACGGACGACCCGGACCTCCGTCTGGTCACGAGCCTGGTCGACTACATCTTCCGCCGCATGGCGCTGGACTACCTGACGCTGGCGGAGCGGGCCGAGCTCGGGATCTTCTCGACGCAGGAGCGCACGCAGCCGACGCTGCCCGGTGTCGAGGAGATGGCGACGCCGTCGGCCAGCCTGGTCGACGACGGGCTCAGCGGGGCGACCGGCGGGCCGGTGACCCCGACCGGACCGGCGGCGTACGGGGCCAACCAGCCGATCGCCCGGGCCGAACAGCGTGACGCGCCGTTCTGTTACAACTGCGGCAACCACATGCAGCGGGCCGGGTCCTGCTACGTGTGCTCCAGCTGCGGGACGACCAGCGGGTGCTCGTAGTCACGCCCTCGTCACGCGGCCTTCGCCCTTGACCTCGCGGGGTCGCGGGGATCCAGCAACGGCGGGGGCAGGCGGGCTATCGTGCCGCCCCAGAGGGGCGAACGAAGGGAGTCCACATGGCGGGCTTGTATCCACCGCTGACGGTCGAGATCCCGGAGGGACCGGCGAAGATACCGCCGGTCAAGGTCCTGACGAACTGGATCATCTTCATCCCGCAGTTCATCTGGGCGTACATCCTCACCATCGTGGCCTTTCTTGCGGCCATCGTGTGCTGGTTCACCATCGTGTTCACCGGCTCGGCTTCGCCGAGCATGCTCGAGTTCATCGCGGGCGTGATGCGCTACCAGTGGCGGGTGATCACGGGGCTCTACGTGTGGGCCGAGCCGTACCCGCCGTTCGCGCCGATCCCGCAGGGCTACGCCGACCCGGGTGGCTACCCGGCGCAGCTGCAGGTCACTCCGGCCACCGGGGCTCGCAACCGGGGCACCGTGGCGATCCGGATCATCATGGTCATCCCGCAGTTGATCGTGTTGTACTTCCTCAACATCGTCAACGGGGTCGTTCTCCTCATCGCGTGGTTCATCGCCCTCTTCACGGGCGAATGGAACCCGTCGCTGAAGACTTTCGCGGTCGGCGTGTACCGGTGGCAGCTCCGGGTGATGTCGTACTACCTCCTGCTGAACGACGAGTACCCGCCCTTCAGCCTGGAGCCGTAAGCGCGAACCGGGGGAGCCTCCTGGACTGTTGACGCCGCCGGGGCTCGGGCACCATCCAAGGCATGAACGAGCCGGCGGAGCTGCAGCACAACCGACACTGGCGGATGGCGGTCTGGTCCCTCCGGGTCGGGTTCGTCGGGCTGGCCGTCGCCCTCGTGGGCGTCATCGTGCTGTCGTCGGGATCCACGCCGTGGCTCCTGGCCGCCGGCGTGATCGTCTGGCTCGTCTGCGCTGCCGTCACGTTGACGGGGGTGTTCCGGGCCCGCAGCGAGCTTTCCGAGCCGCGGCCCGGGCTCTGGCCGATGCGGTTCATGCTCCTGCACGACACCGTGCACGCCCGGCCGTGAGCAACCGATCCTCGCCGTCGTAGTCGGCGCGCCGCGGCCGTCGGGCGGGCCGCGTCAGCCGGCCGGCGGTCGTCGCCCTCCCTGCTGCACCGGCGCGGTCTGCAGCGCGCCAGGGAAGGCGGGCAGGGGCAGCGACGACTGCTGGGTCTGGTAGGCGAGCTGCGCCGCGGTGGCCGAGGGCGCGGCGGCGGGGATCGAGGGGGCCGGCGCCGCTGCCCGTTGCAGCGCCGCGGTGAAGTCGCCGAACGTGGCGCGTCGCCAATCGCTGATGTTGGGCTCGGTGACGCCGGTCACGCGCTCGAGGAAGCGCAGGCACGACGTGTGGTCGAGGGGCTCGGAGGAGACCAGGCCGCCGACGGTCCAAGGGGAGACGACGATCGCCGGGACCCGGAAGCCCGACCCGATGTTCAGCCCGCCGCCGGGCGTGCCGCCGGGGGAGTTGAGTGACACGAACTCGTCCGAGGTGCCCTCGGGGGGCGTGATCGGCGGCACGTGGTCGAAGAAGCCGTCGTTCTCGTCGTAGTCCAGGATGAATACGGTCGAATTCCAGAGGTCCTCGTTGGCGGCCAGGGCCTCGATCTTCGAGGCGACGAACTGCGCGCCCGCGGCCGGCAGGTAGGAAGGGTGCTCCGACGCGACGCTGGTCGGGAAGAGCCAGCTCACGGTCGGCAGCGTGCCGTTCGCGCAGTCCTCTTCGAAGGCCATGGTCGGGTCGCTGGCCGGTTGCCCGTTGAACAGCGTGCTGACACCGAAGGCGCTCTGGTACAGGCTCGACGAGGGTGGCGCGTCGATGAACTGACGGAAGAACTCGAGCACGTTGGTGCCGTAGTTGTCGGCCTGCTGGTAGCACTTCCACGAGACGCCGGCGTTCTGGAGCCGCTCGGCGTAGGTGGTCCACGAGTACGTGCCGTTCGGCGCGTTGTTGTCGAGCGCGGGGCCGCCGTACTGGCCCTCCGGGTCGACCGTGCCCGTCATCCACATGTAGCGGTTGGGGTGCGTGGGCCCGAGCACGGAGCAGAAGTAGTTGTCACAGATCGTGAACGCGTTGGCCAACGCGTACTGGAAGGGGATGTCGGCGGCCTCGTAGTAGCCCATGGTGAAGGGGCCGTTCGAGTCGCTGTCGGAGGCGATGTGACAGCGCAGCCAGCCGTCCATGGCGCCGTTGGACCACGAGTCGTGCTGGATCTGCCAGGCGTGGCTGAGCGACGGGACGGCCTGGGCAGCCGACATCGACGTGTCGAGGTGGTACGGCAGCAGGTACGCGTCGGGGTTGTCCGGGTCGGGCTGCTGGAACACCGAGCGCCCGCTGGGCAGCCGCAGGGCGCGGGGATCCCCGAAGCCGCGCACGCCTGACAGCGTGCCGAAGTAGTGGTCGAAGCTCCGGTTCTCCTGCATGAGCAGAACGACGTGCTTCACCTGGCTCAGGTCGAACCGCGACGGGTGGGCCGAGGCCCCGGCGATCGCCTTGCGGACGCTCGACGGGAGGTACGCGGCCAGGGCGGCACCGGCACCGGCGCCGGCCGCGCCCTTGAGGAGACTGCGCCGGGAGAGTGGGGTGGACAGGAACGTGGATTCATCGGTCATCGGTCTGTGTCCCTTTTCGTGAGGTTGCGTTCTGGGTGGACGTTGGGTTCGCTGCTGGGATCGCGGATCAGTGGCGGCGGTCGTTCGTGCGGCTGTGACCCCGGTGGTGCGGCGGGGGCGAAGGCGGCGGCGAGCCGGGGGCGACCGGACCGCCACCCGTCGTCGTGGGCACGGTGAACTCCGTCACCACCCGGACGTGGTTGTTGGAGGTGTCCGCGATGTAGAGGTCGGCGGTGCTCGGGTCCACGGAGACGGCGAAGGGCGTGTTGAGCTTGGCGGAGGCCGCCGGTCCGCCGTTGCCGCTGTTCCCCTTGGCGGCGGCGGTGTTGACGATGGTCGAGATCGTGCCGCCGGGGGTCACCTCGCGGACGGCGTTGTTGAACGTGTCGGCGATGAAGAGGTCGCCCGCCTGGTCGAGCGCAACGCCCTCGGGGCTGTGCAGTCGGGCGGCGGTGGCGGGGCCGCCGTCCCCGGCGAAGCCGCCGAGCCCGCCGGAGGCCTCGTCGGCCGCGACGTTGCCGGCCACGGTCGTGATCACCCCCGAGGTGGAGACCCGGCGGATGACGTTGTTGCCGGAGTCGGCGATGTAGAGGTTCCCGAGCGCATCGACGGCCAGCCCGGTCGGCGAGGACAGCTGGGCCCGGGCGGCGGGACCGTTGTCGCCCCGGTAGCCCGGGTCCCCGTCCCCGGCGTAGGTCGAGATGAAGCCCTGCGGCGTGACCAGGCGGACGACGTTGTTGTACGTGTCGGCGATGAAGACGTCACCCTTGCTATTGACGGCGACACCCTGGGGGTCGTCGAGCTCGGCCCGGGCGGCCGGACCGCCCTCGCCCCGGTCGCCCTCGTTCCCGTTGCCGGCGATCAGCTGGATGACACCGCCCGAGGTGATCTCGCGCACGACGTTGTCCTCGCTGTCGGCGACGTAGAGGTCCCCCTTGCCGTCGGCGGCCAGCCCGGTCGGGTTGTCGAGGGTGGCGGACGTGGCCGGCCCGCCGTCGCCCGTCTCACCGGTGGCCTCGTAGGACCCGGCGATCGTCGCGGTGGTGGTGCCGGCGATGCTCGCCACCACGTTGTCCGCAGAGTTCGACACGTCGACGGTGCCGCCCGCCGCCGCGATGCCCTGGGGGTTGTCCAAGGACGTGCCGGGCGGCGCCGTGAACGTCACCGCGTTGATCGTCAGGGTGGTCTGGGCGGAGGCTGGCGCGACGATGCCTGCGGCAGTCGTCACGACGGTCCCCGACACCGCAACGGCCGCGAAGGCGAGCCGGGTTCGTCGGGTGGTCATGGTTGGGCACCTTTCGGTTGGTCCGCGTGCAAAAGGACTGACTGCGCATGGGTACCCAGCGCGCGTGACGGCTCCCGGGAGGATCGGTGACCCCGAGATGAAATGAATTCGAACGTTGTGGTGCGCGCGAGCGAGCCGGCGCGGACACGGCGGTGTGCGTGTCGGGACATGGTGGTTGCCCGGGGCGCGGGGCCTGTGTCGGCGTCTGTGTCCGTGTCGGGCGTGCGGTCGCCGCGGCACCCGAGCGCGCGTGCATCGAGGGCGACGGTTCACCGAGAATGACGGTCGGGAGTATCGACCATAAGGTCGGCAGCGTGAACGCCGACGACTGAGCGCCTCGGTCGACGCGAGAAGGAAGTCGTCGCCACCGTCGAGGCGCCCGGGCCCGAGGATGGAAGGCGGTCGTACGCTGGCCAACGGATGCGCGAGCCGCGGGAGACGATCAACGTGTTCGTCGATGCGTTCGTCGCGGCGTGGCCGACCGGAGACGCGAGCCGGCTGGCCGACTTCTTCACCGAGGACGCGGTGTACTGCAACGGCCCGCTCGAGCCCGTGGCCGGCCGGACGGCGATCCTGGCTGCGCTCCAGGCGTTCATGGAGGTCGGCGGCCGGGTCTCGGTGGACATGCGCCACGTCGTGGCCGAGGGCGACCTCGTGATGACGGAGCGCGTCGACTACCTCGAGGTCGACGGCCGCTCGCTCGCCCTGCCGGTCGCCGGCGTCTTCGAGCTGGCCGGCCCGCGGATCAAGGCCTGGCGGGACTACTTCGACCTGGCCCAGTTCGCGTCCCACCTCGACCCGGGTTGTTGACGGCCTCCCGGCCACCCCGATTGCAGCAAATCACCCCTCGCGCACGCCGTCCACGCGGAACTAGGGTAGGAGGTGGTGGGAGGAGGTGGGCGTGCCAGCTGATCGTCAGCGGTGTGGCCTGGGAGTCTGGGTTGCAGTCGCCGGAGAGCCTCGGTGAGACCGAGTCGGTCTCGTCGGCGCCGGCGGTGGACGGCGGCCATCAATGCCACAGGCGGACTCGTCGCGGTCGCATCCGTCGTTGCCGTCATGGAGCTCGAGGCACCGGTGGCGAACATCGGGCTCGCTGTCGGGTCGGCTGCGAGCGGTGAAGCGGTGACCGGTCCGGCGCTCGTAAGCCCCTCCGTACCCAGTTGGGCGGTCGCGCAGGACTCGGCGTCGAGCACAGTCGCTCCCACCTCCGGCGTCGCGTCGGCAAACTCGGCAGTGTCGGTCTACGACGTCGCGAGCGTCGTGCATGCAAGTGTCGTGTCGTCGACACCCGCAGCCCAACCTTCGTCGGCCACGCCAGCCACGGTCACGTCGACGCCGACGGTGACGTCGGTCCCAGCGGGCGACCCGAAGCCGACCGCCACTGTCGCGAGCCTTACGACGACGACGACCCACCGCGGCGGCACGAATGGTTTCAAGGGTTCGTCGGGCTCGGGCTCGGCGAGCGGCGGACAGCAGAATCAGTCGGCGGGCCAAGGACAAAGCGGTCAGAGTGGATCGGGCACCGAGGTCGCCGGGGGCGTGCAGCCTCCGGGTGGAGGCCCTGGCGGCCATGGCGATCCGCAAGGTCCGGGCGCGGACACCGGCGGAACCGGACCCGGGCCTTCGCAAGGCCAAAGCACGGGCACCACGGGCAACACGGGCAACAAGGGCGGACCGCCGCACGGGTCTCCGCAAGGTCAAGGCACGGGCAACACGGGCAATCAGAGCGGACCGTCCCACGGCTCTCCGCAAGGTGAGGGTGGCCCGCATGCGGGCGGCTTCAGCCCGCCCCCTGGACCGCCGGCCGGTGGCCACGCGTCACCGCCGTCGGGGCACGCACCAGGCCACTCTTCGTCCCACTGAGACGGACCGCCGTCGCGGCGGCGCCTTACCGCTCCTCGGCGTTCAGCCGGCCGGAGTGATCGTGTAGCTGAACGGCGCCGAGGGCGGGGTGAGGGTCTGGCTCCGACGCCCCGAGGTCACCGTCATCTTCGTGCCTCCGGCGCCGATCTCGACCTGGGCGGGCCCGAGCAGGATCTCGCGCTGGCTCGTGTTCGGTTGCAGGATGCCTGCGTAGATGGGGTGTTGGCCGACCACCCCGATGCTGACCCACGAGATGCCGGGACCGGCCGTGACGGTGACGGCGAACGCCCGCTCCGCGATCGTGTAGCTGGCCGTGCCCGAGCCGGCGACGGTCTGGGTCGGTGTCAGCAGGGTATTCGTGGGCCGCACGACTGTGGGCGCCGTGGTGGTGTGCGTGTGGCCGGAGTTCGCCGGGGGGCTGGTCGTCTTCCCGATGACCCCCGATTCGACGAGGGCGAGAGCGATCCCGGCCGCCACGATGGCGACGGCCACGAGCGCGACGGTGACGCGGAGCCAGCGTGGCGTGCCGTAACTGCGGCGAGGCGCACGATCCCGGCGGCCGACGGCCGGCATCTGGTCCGTGTCCGCGATACCCACGTATCCGCCGGGCTCGTTGAACAGCTGGCCTTGGCCCTGACCCCCGACGGCTGGGACGACCGCGGTCGCGGACGGGTCAGGCCGATGCTTCGTCTCACCGGTATGCACGTCCATGGCCGGTACCTCGACCTCCCACGCCCCGAATTCGCAGCCGCCACGATTGTCGGTCGCGCCCGGGAAGGGCGTCGACACCCACACGGCGGTCCCGTGCAGGCCCTTCTAGGATCTCACGCGGCGGGAGCGCGCGGGTACCGCCTAGGGATAGGTCTGCGCGCGGGCGGTCGCCGGCCCGGGTGCCGTGCCAGTTCGAGGCACCCCCGGGGCGCGGCTCTCCTGCCAGGTGCTGCTTAGGAAGCGCCTGAGGTGGTGGTGGTGGTGGTCGATCCGCCGCACGCCGACGCGACCCAGTCGTCGATCGTGACGCCATCGGTCACCAGCTTGGGGTTCTTGGCCAGGTGCTGAAACGACGTGACGAGACCCTGAAAACTGGTCGACCGCCCGATGGCCTGCCTGACCTGTCGCACGAACGACCGCAGGTCTTCCAGGGCGGAGCGGACGCCCCGGGGCGCAGACTTCGCCGCCGCAAGGGCCCTGACCACGTTGCTCTCGTCCGTGCCGTATGCGCGCAACAGGCCTTGCTTGGAGACCGCGAAATTGCGCGACGTCACGGCTTGCTCCAAAGAGAGGTCGACGCGGTCCGCGCTGTGCTCCTCGGAGCTGATGGCGCGGCACGCCGCACCCTTCGACGTGGCTGCCGCACCTGCCGTCCATACCGGGACGAGCGTCAAGGCGGCGGCGACACCGACGCACCCACCCGCCCACCGCCGACCGCGCCACATTCGTCCGCTCCTCTGCTCTCCGAGCCGCGGGGGGACGCTACCGCACGCCCCAGGCGGTGGCCGTCCCCGCTTCGCGCCTCTTCGGGGCTGCGGTGCACGGGGGGTTAACGTGGGCCGCTGACCTAGGACGACGTGGGGGCATGACGTTGGACGATCTGAGCGGCAAGGTGGCCGTGGTGACCGGGGGAGCCGGGGGCATCGGCCGCGGCATCGTGGAGGCCCTCCTCGAAGAAAAGGCGCAGGTCGTCGTCGCCGACGTCGAAGAACCCGTCCTCGAGGCGGCGGTGAAGGAACTCGGCGAGCTGGGAGAGGTCCGCGGCGTCGTGACCGACGTCTCCTCACCCGGGTCGGTCGAGGCGCTCGCCGCCGACGTGTATGCGACCGAGGGCGCGTGTCACCTGCTCTTCAACAACGCCGGCGTGACATCCGGCGGGGGCGGGCGCCCTTGGGAGCAGGAGGCCAACGACTGGGTCTGGTGCTTCTCGGTCAACGTGTTCGGCGTGGCCAACGGGATGCTGTCGTTCGTCCCACGGATGATCGAGTCGGGCGAGCCGGGTGTGGTCGTGAACACCTCGAGCATGGACGGCGGCATCGCACCGGTGCCCTATGCGTCGGTGTACGCCTCGAGCAAGGCGGCGATCTCGTGCCTGACCGAGGCCCTGGCGCACCAACTCGTCGCGGCCGGCACCGACGTCCGGGCCGCCGTGTTCTACCCGTCCGGCGGGTTGCTCGACACGGGATTGTGGACGGCCCAACGAAACCGCCCGGCGGACTTGGCGCGGACGAAGTCGCGCCCACCCGCCCCCGGCACCACTTTCGAGGAGTTCAAGGCGCAGCTCGAGGCGTCGGGGCACCCGGCGCAGCTGATGGACCTGGGCGAGCTCGGCCGCTTCTGCGTCGCCGGTGTCAAACGCGGGGACTTCGTCATCGGGCACGGCCTCGAGGACACGGCGGCGATGTTGCACCGCCGAGCTGACGCGATCGGTGCGGGCCAACTCCCACCGGCGGCCCTGACGTGACGGCGACGACGGCGCCGCCGCGCTACACGATCGTCTCCGCCGACGGCCATGCGGGCGGCGACATCGCCGACTACCGGCCGTACCTGGCCAGCCGCTTCCACGACGACTTCGACGCCTGGGCGGCCGCCTACGTCAACCCCTTCGCCGACCTCCTCCTCCCGTGGGCGTACCGCAACTGGGACAACGAGCGCCGCCTGTCGGAGACCGAGTCCGACGGCATCGTCGCCGAGGTGCTCTTCCCCAACACCGTGCCGCCGTTCTTCGCCGAGGGGAACCTGGTCGCACTGCCGCCGTCCCCCGAGGACTACGAGCGGCGCTGGGCCGGCGTCCAGGCGCACAACCGCTGGATGGCCGACTTCTGCGCCGCGGCGCCGGGGCGGCGCGCCGGCATCGTGCAGGTGTTCGCCAACGACATCGCCGACGCCGTCGCCGAGGTGCGCTGGGCCAAGGAGGCCTTCGGCGATCCCTTCGGGGGCATCCTGCTGCCGTCGATCCCGCCCAACTCCCACCTCCCGCCGCTGTGGGAGGACAACTACGAGCCGTTGTGGCGCGTGTGCGCCGAGCTCGACGTGCCCATCAACATCCACGGCGGCAGCGCCCTGCCCGACTACGGGGAGCACGAGGCGGCGCGGGCGATGATGCTGATCGAGATCCCGTGGTTCAGCCACCGCTCGGTCTGGCACCTCATCTTCTCCGGCGTGCTCGAGCGCTATCCCACGCTGCGCTTCGCCGTCACCGAGCAGGGCGTGGCCTGGTTGCCACGGGGCCTGGAGACGCTGGACTGGTTCTACGGCCGGATGACGCTGCCGAACGCGGCGGAGTCGCTGTTCTTAGGGGCGGCCGCGGCGAAATTGACGATGTAGCCCTCGGAGTACTTCGCCCGCAACTTCTGGATCGGGGCCTCTTTCTTGCGTCCGAGCGAGGCGCCGTTGTGCCGCGAGCTCGGGATCGGCCACGTCATGTGGGGCGCCGACTACCCCCACAAGGAGGGGAGCTACCCGTATACGACCGAGGCATTGCGCGTCGCGTTCGCCGACTTCGACGAGCCCGACGTGCGCGCCATGGTCGAGTCGACCGCGGCGTCCTTCTACGGGTTCGACCTCGAGCGGCTGCGTCCGATCGGCGACCGCATCGGACCCCGGGTGGACGACGTGGCGCGCCCACTCGCCGTGGGCGACTGGCCGACCGAGACGACGTGCAACGCGTTCGACCCGACCCAGATCCTGCGGTCGTGGTGAGGGAGAGCTGAGATGGGAGGAGGCATGCACACCGTCCGTTACGGCGCCCGGCGCGAGCAGGTGAACCGTGAGATCGAGGCGAAGAAGGCGGATATCTGGTCCGAGGCAGTGACCGCCGTCTACGAGACCGAGCCCGAGATCATCGCAGCGATCCTGCCGCCGCCGCTGGAGCCGGGGCCTGAACCGCTGGTGCGCATCACCATCACCCGCGTGCAGATGCCCGGCCTGCCCGTGTTCGGGGCCGGCTGGATCGGCGTGCAGGCCCGGCACGAGGACCGGGTGGGCGAGTACCCGATCTTCATGCCGATGACGACGGAGCAGTCCGTCATCGGGGGACGCGAGATCAACGGAGAGCCCAAGAAGCTGGCCGAGGTCGAGGTCCACCGCGACGGCGACACGGTGTCGGCGCGCATCGCCCGCATGGGCTCGGTGATCTGCGAGGTCAACGGGTGCATCGACGGGACCCGGGACAACTACGAGCTCGCCAAGACGGACTTCTGGTTCAAGCTCTCGCCGTCGTGCGAGGCGGCGGGGGCGCTCGACGAAGACCCCTTGCTCGTCTACGGCGAGAAGACGGAGAAGACACGGGTGTACGAGTCGATCGACGGGGAGCTGATCCTCAAGGAGGCCCCGCTCGACCCCGTCGCCGACCTGGTCGTCCGGCGCATGGTCGACCTGAACTGGACGGAGCGCGCCTCGACGCAGGTGGGACGGGTCATCGGGCCCGTACCCCGCGCCGGGCTCGAGCCTTTCATCCACCAGCGGTATGACGACCTCTCGGTCTTGGGGGCAAAGCGATGAGCGACCGTTACACGATCATTTCGGCCGACGCCCATGCGGGCCTGCCCGCCGAGGGCTACCGGCCCTACCTCGACGCGGCGTACCACCCGCAGTTCGACGAGTACCTGGCCGAGCGCCACGCGCATCGCGGCGAGGCGCTCAAGATGAATTACGACTACATCATGGGGTGGGAGACGGAGAACGAAGAGGGCCTGCGCGGCGCCTGGGACATCGAGCAACGCGACAAGGAGCTCGATGCGGACGGGGTCGCCGCCGAGGTCATGTTCGCCGACGCGGACGCCATCACGGGCATGGCGTCGCCGCCCTTCGGGGCCGGGCTGAACGCCGGCGAGATCACCGACCCCGAGCTGGCGTTCGCCGGCGCGCGGGCCCACAACCGCTTCCTGGCCGAGATGTGCGCGCGCAGTCCCGAGCGACACGGCGGCATCGCGCTCGTGCCGATCACGCACAGCGTCGAGCGCTCCGTCGCCGAGATCGAGTGGCTGGCCGAGCAGCCGGGCATCCGCGGGATCATGGTGCCCACGATGTGGCACGACCGGGTGCCCTACAACCACCCCGACTACGACCCCGTCTGGTCGGCCTGCCAGGCCGCCGGCTTCCCGGTGCACACGCACTCGGGCGAAGCGCCGCAGGACGAGTACAACGGCAACATCGGGATCTACCTCGCCGAGGTGGTGTGGTGGGCCGCCCGCCCGACCTGGCACCTGCTCTTCTCGGGCGCCTTCGAGCGGTTCCCGAGATTGAAGTTCGTCGTGACCGAGGCAGCGGCGTACTGGGCCGCCGACATGATGTGGAAGTGGGACCAGTACATGGGCGGCGGCCACACGACGAAGAAGATGGCCGCGCTCCTCAAGGGCAAGATCTCGAAGCTGCCCTCGGACTACTTCGGCGAGAACATCTTCATCGGCGCGTCCACGATGTCGAAGGAGGAGATCCGGCGCCGCTACGTGCTGGGCTGCGACGTCGTCATGTGGGGGACCGACTACCCGCACCCCGAGGGCACCTGGCCGCACACGCAGGAGCGTTTGCGGACGGACTTCGGCGGCATCCCCGTGGAGGACGCGCGCCAGCTGCTGGGCGAGACCGCGGCCCGTTGCTACGGGTTCGACCTCGATGCCTTGCGCCCGATTGCCGAGCGCATCGGGCCGACGCCGGCCGACCTCGGGCAGGACGTCACCGTCGTGACCGACCCGGCGGCCGTCGAGGCGGCGCGCTGGTGGAAGGCGGAGTACCAGGTGCAGGCGCCGGGCTGAAGGGCCACCGCTCGTGAACGACGCCCATATGGAGTACTGCGCCAGCGAGGACTGGCGGCGCATGGTGCACGACACGATCCTCCCGGAGGCGCTGCGCGGCGTCGAGCTCGGTGACGACGCCATCGAGATCGGGCCGGGGCCCGGCTTCACCACCGACGTCCTGCACACCATGACCGGGCGTCTCACCGCCGTCGAGATCGACGAGGGGCTGGCGGCTTCGTTGGCCGGGCGGATGGCGGACGACAACGTCGACGTCGTCGTGGGCGACGCGTCCGACCTCAGGTTCCCCGCCGACCGGTTCTCCGGCGCGGCCTCGTTCCACATGCTGCACCACATCGCGCCGGACGAGGTCCAGGACCGGGTGTTCGCCGAGTTGGCCCGGGTGCTCGCGCCGGGCGCGGTCCTCGTCGCCGCGGACGGGACGTACAACGAGGGGACCGCCGCCTTCCACGAAGATGACACGTACAACCCGATCGACCCCGGCGAGCTCGAGGCACGGTTGCGCCGGGCGGGGTTCGAGGACGTGGACGTGCGCACGTACGACCTCGGCTGGGTGTGCACGGCCGTGGCCGTTTGATCCGCATCCAGCACGAGCCGGCGCCACCTGCACCGTGACGGTCGTCGTCGCGCTCGCGGCCGCCATCTGCAACGCGCTCAACGTCGTCACCCAGCACATCGCCAGCATCAGCGACCCCGGGCACTCCAAGGGGTGGCGTTTCGTGCGCTACCTGCTCTCCAACCCGCTGTGGCTCTTCGGCTGGGTGGCGCTGGCGGGGGCGTTCGTGTTCCAAGCCTGGGCACTGCACCTCGGACAGATGTCGGTGGTGCAGCCGCTGCTCGTGACCGAGTTGGTCTTCGCCCTGGTGCTGCGGCGGTTCTGGGTCCGCCAGCAGATCCGCACCGTGACCTGGACGGCCGCTGCGGCCACCTGCGGGACGCTCGCGCTCTTCATTGCCGTGTCCGAGCCCACCGGCGGCAACGCCGTTCCCACCAGCTCAGCCTGGGCCGGCGCCGTCGCCGCCACCGCCGGGGCCGCCACCGTCCTTGCCCTGTGTTCGCTCCGGGGATCGCCCGTGCGCCGCGCCGCGCTCCTCGGGGCCGCCGCGTCGGTGTCGTGGGCGCTCGTCGCGGCCTTCATCAAGGCGACCACCGACACGCTCACCCAGTACGGGCTGGGTGGCATGTTCGCCCACTGGCCGATCTACGCGCTGGCCGTGGCCGGGCTGGCGGCCGAGTACCTGAACCAGGCCGCCTTCCATGTGGGGCCGCTCAGCGCCTCGCAGCCGTTCCTCGTGGTGGTCGACCCGATCGTGAGCATCGCGCTGAGCGTCTGGATCTTCGACGAGCGGTTCACCGACGACGCGTTGCGGGTGGTGATCGCCGCGGTCGCCCTCGTGGCCATGTGCGCCGCGGTGATCGTCCTCGTACGCACCGCGCCGGCCACCATGGACCGCGACCCGCTCCGGACCGCGGCCGCCTAGCGGCGACGCGGGCTACAGCTCGTCGGTCGGGAAGAAGTCCACCCAGTTGGTCTGCATGGAGGCGCCGTCGGCGATGACCGTGGAGCCGCAGACGTAGCGGGCGGCCGGCGAGCACAGGTACAGGATCATGGCGGCCATCTCGTCGACCGTCCCCAGGCGCACCGTCGTCCCCTCGGCCACCAGCTCGTCGGCGAAGCCCTCTTCGGTGCGGCCGACGGGGGCGAGCTCGGACTCCAGCAGGCCCGGCGTGGCGAAGACGCCGGGGGCGAAGGCGTTGATCGTCACGCCACGTCGCATCAGGTATGGCGCCAGGGTCTTCACGATGTTCACCACGCCGGCACGCGCCGCCCCCGAGTGCACGAACATCGGGGCGCCGCGCTCGAAGGAGTAGGTGTGCACGACGTTCACGATGGCACCGCTGTGCGCGGCGGCCATCGGCACCATGAACCGGCTCGTCATGTTCCACGTCCCGTTCAGGTTGAGGTCCACGACGGAGCGCCAGCCGTTGTCGCTGATCGTGCTCGGCAACGCGGGGAACTGCCCGCCCGCGTTGTTGACGAGGACGTCGACGCGGCCGAACCGCTCGTAGACGGCGTCGCGCAGCGCGTCGACCTCGGAGGTCTCCCGGATATTGGTCGGGATGGCGGTGCATGCGCCGCCGGCGGCGGCGATGGACGCCGCCACGTCCTCGAGGCGCGCCGCCGTCCGCCCGGCGATGACCGGATGGCCGCCGAGGTGGGCGACGGCGTGCGCCACCTCGCGCCCCAGTCCGGTGCCCCCGCCCGTGATGACCGCCACCTTCCCCTCGAAGAGCCCGGCGGCGAAGACCGACACCGCCGGTCCGGGCCGCCACGTCACGGCGCGGCGGTCATCCGGCGAAGTCCCAGCTCTCGCCCTTCTCGTAGTGGTGGAGCACGTTCTTGGCGATGAGGATGCGGTGGACCTCGTCGGGGCCGTCGGCCAGGCGGAGCGTGCGGGCGCCGAGGTACATCTGCGCCAGCGGGAGCTCGCTCGTCACGCCCGCCGCGCCCCAGACCTGGATGGCCCGGTCCACGACGCGGCTGTAGGCCGCCGGCACGAAGACCTTGATGGAGCTGATCTCGGTCCGGGCCTGCGGGTCGCCCTGGTCGACCTTCTCGGCCGCGTGGATCGTCATCAGCCGCGCCGACTGGAGGTCCATGTAGCTGTCGGCCACGAAGCCCTGCATGAACTGCTTGTCCTTCAGGAGCCCGCCGTGGACCTCACGGACGAGGAGACGCTCGATCATCATGTCGAAGGCGCGCCACATCTGGCCCACCGAGTTCATGCAGTGGAAGATCCGGCCTGCGCCGAGACGGTCCTGGGCGGCGCGGTGGCCGTCGCCGACCTGCCCGAGTGCGTTGTCGAGCGGGACGCGGACGTTGTCGTAGCGCACCTCGCAGTGGTCCGAGACCGGGGCGCCCCAGATGCCGATGCCGCGCTCGATGATCACGCCCGGCGTCGACGTGGGCACGATGATCTGGACCATGCGGCCCGGGCTCTCGTCGTCCTTGGTGTCCTTGGCGCGGCACATCACGATGAAGAAGTCGGCGGCCAGGCCGTTGGAGGTGAACCACTTGTGCCCGTTGATCACCCACTCGTCGCCCTCGCGGACGGCGCTGGTCTGGATGGAGCGCGGGTCGGACCCGGCGTGCTCGGGCTCGGTCATGGAGAAGCCCGACTGCATCGTGCCCTCGACGAGCGGGAGCAGCCACTGGCGCTTCTGCTCCTCGGTGCCGTACTTGACGAGGATCGTCTGGTTCCCCGAGTTCGGCGCCACGACGCCGAAGAGGGACGCCGCGCCGACGGCGTAGGCCATGATCTCGTTCATGTAGGCGTGGGCCAGGAAGTCGAGGCCCATGCCGCCGTACTCGGGGGGCAGGTGGGGCGCCCACAGGCCCTGCGCCTTCACCTCGTCGGTGATCTCGGTGCGCAGGCCCTTGGCGTCGGCCCGCTGGGCGTCGGTGGCGCCGCCGCGCCGCGAGGCCCACAGGAGCGACTCGTTCGGCAGGATCATCTCGTTGACGATCCGCGCCGTCCTCAGCCGGACGTCGTTGATGTGCTCGCTCAGGCCCGGGACGGGCGTGACGGTGATCGGCATTGGTCCCTCCCCGTGTCGGTGCCGTCGATGGTGTGCTGCCGCTGGAACTCTACGCAGTGTCGCCGGGCGGCCCGGCGTGGGCCACCCAGCGGCCCGTGAGTGCGCGCTCGTAGCGGCCGTGCCCGACGAAGCTCACCCCCCACCGCGCCAGGGCGCCGAAGCGGTTCTTGAACCCGGTGAGGAACGTGATGTGGACCACGAGCCACAGGAGCCATCCGATGAACCCGCCCAGCTGGAACGGGCCGATGTGCGCCACGGCGGTGAAGCGGGAGATCACGGCGAGCGTGCCGAGGTCGTGGTACTTGAACTTCTTGGTGGGCTTGCCCTCGAGCCGGCGGGCGATCGTATGGGCGGCGTGCGCCCCCGACTGCATCGCCACCTCGGCCACGCCGGGCAGGCCGTCGAGCGCCATGAGGTCGCCGACCGCGAACACCTCGGGGTGCCCCGGGATCGAGCAGTCCCCCTCGACCTTCACCCGGCCCGCCTTGTCCAGCTCGACCTCCGACGCCTCGTGCAGCAGCCCGCCGATCCCGGCGGCGCGGGTCCCGGCGGCCCAGATCTTCGTGGCGGCCGGGAACGTCTTCTTCTCGCCGTCCGACGTGGTGACCTCGACGGTGTCGCCGTCCATCCCGCTCACCATCGTGTCGAGGTGGATCTCGACGCCCATGCGCGTGAGCTTTTTCGCCGTGAGGCGCGAGACGCGTGTCCCCATCGACGCCAGGAGGCGGTCGGTCCCCTCGACGAGCACGACGCGGGTGTCGCGGGGGTCGATGCGCCGGTAGTTCCGCCGGAGCGCCCGGCGCGAGAGCTCCTTGAGCTGACCCGCCAGCTCCACCCCGCTCGGCCCCCCGCCGACGACGACGAAGGTCATCAGCCGCTTGCGCTTCGCCGCATCCGTCTCCCTCTCGGCCAGCTCGAAGGCCCCGAAGATCTCGCCCCGCAGCGCCAGTGCGTCGTCGAGCGACTTGAGCCCCGACGCGCACTTCTCGAACTCGTCGTGGCCGAAGTACGACGTGGCGGCGCCGCCGGCCACGATCAGGCTGTCGTAGGGGATGGTGAGCTCCTCGCCGAACTCGTCGACGTGCACCTCCTTGGCCTCGAGATCGAGGGTCTGCACGGCGCCGAGGACGACACGCACGTTCTCGTAGTTGCGCAGCACGTCACGGATGGCCGGCGCGATCTGTCCCTCCGAGAGGATGCCCGTGGCGACCTGGTAGAGGAGCGGCTGGAAGAGGTGGTGGTTCGTGCGGTCGATGATCGTGACGCGCACGGGCTTGTGGCGGAGGGCCCGGACGGCGAAGAGCCCGCCGAAGCCGCAGCCGATGATCACGACGTGGTGGCGGGAATCGCCGGCGGGCGCCGCCGGGGTGCTCACAGCCCGGCCACCACGGTCTCGACGTAGCGCGCCAGGGGGAGCTCACGCGCCTCTTCCAGCGTGAACCAGGCGACGTCGTCGGTCGTCCCGTCGACCTCGGGGCGCAGGGTCCCGTGCCAGGACGAGACGTCGTAGATCAGCCGCACCGTGTGCAGGCTCGTCCCGTCGGGGAGCGTGCGCACATCGGAGAGGACGTCGAGGAGCGGACCGGGAACGATCGTCAGGCCCGACTCCTCGGCGATCTCGCGGCGGAGCGAGTCCTCGGGGCCCTCCCCGTGATCGACCCCGCCGCCGGGCAGGAACCAGCGCCCGCGCAGGGTGAGCATCGGCGCCGCCCGGGCGAGCAGGAGGCGGTCCTCGTCGTCGCGCACGACGCCGTAGACGGCGATCCGCTGTCGTTCCTTCTCGGCCGGCACCGGGTGCATGCTGCTCCCGCTCCGGCCCGGTCGCCAACTCGGACGCCAACTACCCTGGCCCCGGCCACCTGGGGCCGGACGGAGAGGGGAGCCCAGCGATGGACACCGCAGCGGAGCTCGAGGACATCCGGCGGGTCAAGTACGCGTATTTCCGCACGCTCGACCTCAAGCAGTTCGACCAGCTCGGGGCGCTGCTGACCGAGGACGCGACGGCGTCGTACGAGGACGGCCAGACCGTGCTCGAGGGCCGGGTCGCCATCGTCTCGTGGCTGCGCCAGGCCCTGGCCGACCCGGGCATCGTGACCGAGCACCACGGGCATCATCCCGAGATCACCTTCAGCTCGGACAGCGAGGCCCGGGGCACGTGGTACCTCCAGGACCGGGTCATCGTGCCCGGCGCCGACATCGAGATCGGAGGGACCGCGTTCTACGAGGACCGCTATCGGCGCACCGGCGCGGGCTGGAGGATCGCACACACGGGCTATACCCGCGTCTTCGAGGAGCACCGCACGCACTCGACGCTGGCCGTGCGCTCCTTTACATCTCGCTTCGCTGCCCCGGGCTGAACGTGAAGGCGGGGTCGAAGAGGGTGGCCGGGGCGAGCGCCTTCTCGATGGCCTCGACGAAGTCCGGCTCGAGCTCGATGTCGAGCGCCTTGACGTTCTCGGCGATCTGCTCGGGCCGGCTGGCGCCGACGATCGCGCTCGAGACGTTCGTGTTCTGCAACACCCACGCCAGCGCGACCGCCGCCGGCGGGTAGCCCGCCTCGCGGCACAGCGCGGCGTAGGCCTGCACCGGCTCCAGCACCTCGTCGCGCAGCAGCCAGCTCATCTCGCCGCCCTCGGGGCCGGTGGCGCGCGACCCCGCCGGCGGGGTATCCCCGCCGGGGGCGTACTTGCCGGTGAGGACGCCCTGGGCGAGCGGCGACCACACGATCTGGCCGATGCCCTCCGCCTCGCACACCGGCACGACCTCGGCCTCGATCACCCGCCAGATCAGCGAGTACTGCGGCTGGTTCGACACGATCCGGTCGAAGCCCATGTCGTCGGCCAAGCGGACCGCCTCGGCGATCTGCTCCGCGTTCCACTCCGACACCCCGACGTAGTGCACCTTGCCCTGGCGGACGAGGTCGTCGAAGGCCCGCATCGTCTCCTCGAGCGGTGCCTCGTAGTCGAAGCGGTGGGCCTGGAGGAGATCGACGTGGTCGGTCTGCAGCCGCTCGAGCGACGAGTGCAGTGACTCCATGATGTGCTTGCGCGACAGCCCGCGGTTGTTCGGGTTGTCGCCGGTCGGCCAGTACGTCTTGGTGAAGATCTCGATCGAGTCGCGGCGCACGCCCTCGAGCGCACGGCCGAGGACGGTCTCCGCCGCCCCCTGGGCGTAGACGTCGGCCGTGTCGAAGGTGGTGATGCCCTCGTCGAGCGCGGCGTGCACGCACGCCCGGGCGGCGTCCTCCTCGATCTGGCTGCCGTGCGTGATCCAGTTGCCGTAGGCCAGCGCCGAGACTTCCATGCCCGAACTTCCGAGGTGCCGGTACTCCATGGCCCCGGAGCGTATCGGGGTCGCCGTACGCTCGTTGGGTGGCCGGGCCCGAGACGCTGCACGTGCGACGGGGCCTCGACCTGCCCCTCTCCGAGATCACTTGGCGCGCCACCACGTCGGGTGGCCCGGGCGGCCAGCACGCCAACCGCACGCTCAGCCGGGTCGAGGTCGAATTCGACGTCGAGGCCTCGAGGGTGCTCGGCCCCCGGCAGCGGGCGCGCCTGCTCGAGCGCGTCGGGCCGGTCGTGCGGTCCAGTGCGTCGGACTCGCGCTCCCAGGCGCGCAACCGGCAGCTGGCGCTCGAGCGCCTGGCCGCCCGCATCGACCGCGCGCTGCGCGTCGAGACGCCGCGGCGGGCCACGAGGCCGACCAAGGGCTCGCAGGTGCGCCGGGTGGAGGAGAAGCGCCACCGCAGCCAGATCAAGCGGGCCCGCCGCCGCCCCGGCGACGACGACTGAGGGCGGCCGTCAGCCCGGGAAGGCGAAGGGGGACAGCACGCCGTCGAGGCCGCGGTCGATCAGGGCGAGCAGGTCCGGGTCCTCCTCGGCCCGCGGGCCCTGCAGTGCCGTGAGCGCGGCGTAGCCCCGGGCGACCAGCGCCGCGTCCTCGGCGGGCGCCCCGTCGTCCTCGCCCTCGGTGGTCTCAGGAAACGGCGTCCCGACGGTCAGCACGATCTCGCCCCGCTCGCCGGGACTGCCCTCCATCACGGCGCGGGCCGCCTCCGCCGCGGCGGGCCCCTCCATTTCCTCGGGGTTGGGCGCCTCCCACGTCGCGGCGCCCCCACGGGCGGCCTTGATCAGCCCGGCGCCGCCCACGCGGGCCCAGCGCAGCCCGCGGATCTCGTCGAGCGGCAGGTGGGGCACGTTCAGGTTGAGCACGGTGCGCACCGGCGCGGCGGCGAGCAGCGGGACGAGCGCCACGGCGAGGTCGGCCGCCGACTCCCACGGGTCGGGGTCCGCCCCGGCGCGCAGAGAGACGGCGAGCGCGCTGATGCCGAGCTGGCTGGCCGTGAGCGCGGCGCCGACGGTGCCCGAGTGGAGCACCGACCGCCCGACGTTGACGCCGTGGTTGATGCCCGAGAGCACCAGGTCGGGCTTGGGGCCCACCGCGCCCAGCGCCCCGGCGATGACCGACAGCGCCGGCGAGGCGTCGAGCCCGTACGCCTCGACCGCCTCCGCGCCCTCGACCACGGCGCGTTGATACGGGATGGCGGTGCCGTCGGTGACCGAGCCGACGGCGGCGCCGGCGCCGCTGTAGTTCGAGCTCGGGGCGACCACGACGATCTCGTGCGGGGCGCCCGGACCGTCCCCGCCGGCCTCCTTGGTCCAGCGCATCAGGGCCCGGGTCAGCGCGGCCAGGCCGGGAGCGCTGACGCCGTCGTCGTTGGTGACCAGGATCCTCACCCGGTCGACCCTACCGGGGTGCCCCGCGCCCGCCGGAACCGCGTCGCGTGGCGTTTGTCGCCCGATCACCGCGCCTTCACGGGGACCCTCACCCCTCCCGACGTCCTGGTCTGCTTCAATTCACTGGCGATGACGGACCGGACGCCCAGGATCTCCGTCGCCTCGCCGACGGGCCAGCAGTGGCGTATCGGGCACGGCGGACAGGACGTCGTCGTCTGTGAGGTCGGCGCCACCCTCCGGGAGTACTCGGCGGGCGATCATGCGGTCATCGACGGCTTCGGGCCCCACGAGTGGTCGCACTCGGGGCGGGGCCAGGTGCTGGCCCCCTGGCCCAACCGCCTGGCCGACGGGCGCTACGAGTTCAACGGGGTGCGGGCCCAGGCCGCCCTCGACGAGCCCGAACGCCACAACGCCATCCACGGCCTCGTGCGCTGGCTCCCCTGGACGCTCCAGACCCGGCACCAGAACCAGCTCTCGCTCCGCCTCCAACTCCACCCCTCGCCGGGCTACCCCTTCTCGCTGCTGCTCGAGATCGAGTACCACGTCGGGCGGGACGGGTTGACGGTCACGACGAGGGCGAGCTCGCTCGACGACGGCATGATCCCCTTCGGCCTCGGGTTCCACCCGTACCTCACCGCCGGCCCCGAGACGGTGGACGGCGCCATCCTCTGTGTCCCGGCTCGCCACACGCTCGACGTCGACGACCGCGGGCTGCCCACCGGGGCGCTCACCCCCGTCGACGGCACCGACCGCGACTTCACGGCGGCGCGGTTCGTCGGGCCGGCCGTACTCGACACCGCGTACACGACGCTCGAACGCGACGCCGACGGCCGCGCCTGGGCCAGTCTCGACGCGCCCGGCGGCGCCACCGGCGCGGCGCTGTGGGTGGACGAGGGCTTCCCGTATTTGATGGTGTACACGGGGGACACGCTCGGCGAGATCCAGCGGCGCCGCCGGGCCGTCGCCATCGAGCCCATGACGTGCCCGCCCAATGCGCTGCGCACCGGCAAGGACGTGATCGACCTCCAGCCGGACCAGGAATGGTCGGCGCGCTGGGGCATCGCGCCGCGGTGAGCGCCGTGGGCGAGAGCGGGTGGCGCGGCAAGGTCGTCGCCGTCACCGGCTCGTCGAGCGGGATCGGCGAGGGCACCGCGCGCGCCTTCGCCCAAGCGGGCGCCTCGGTCCTCGTCAACTCGGCCCGTTCCGTCGCCCAGGGCGAGGCGGTCGCGGCGTCGCTGCCCGACGCGCACTACGTGCAGGGCGACATCGCCGAGGCGGGGGCTCCGGAGCGCCTCGTCGCCGCCGCCCTCGAGCGGTGGGGACGCCTCGACGTTCTCGTGAACAATGCGGGGACGACCGCCTTGATCCCGCACCAGGACCTCGAGGCGGCGTCCGTCGACGTGTGGCGGCGTATCTTCGAGGTCAACGTCTTCGGCACGTGGGCGATGTCGGTCGCCGCGATGGCGGCCCTGCGGGAGGCGCACGGCGCCATCGTCAACGTGACGTCGATCGCCGGCGTCCGGCCGACGGGCTCGTCGATCCCGTACGCCGCCAGCAAGGCCGCGCTGAACCACCTGACCGTGCTGTTGGCCAAGGTGGCGGGGCCCGAGGTCCGGGTGAACGCCGTCGCCCCGGGCCTGATCGACACGCCCTGGACCCAGGACTGGGACACCATCCGCGAGGCGGTGCGCCAGGTGGCGCCGCTGAAGCGCTCCGGGCGCCCGGAGGACGCCGCCCAGGTGATCCTCGACGTGGCCGGCGCCGCCTACATGACGGGCCAGGTGGTCGTCGTCGACGGCGGGCTCACCATCGCCACGTAGGACCAGCTTCGTCGGGCCGGCGCCCGTCGGGCCGACGCATGGCAGAGTGCAGGGCATGCGCTTCGTCGTCGTGGGTGCGGGTGCCATCGGGGGCGCCGTGGGGGCCCGGCTGTTCCAGCGGGGCTTCGACGTGACGCTCGTGGCCCGGGGCGAGCACGGTCGCGCGTTGCGGGCGGGCGGCCTCGTGCTCGAGGACCCGAAGGAGAGTGTCACCCTGCCCATCCCCACCGTCGAGGACGTGCGCGAGGCCTCCTGGGCGGGCGACGCGGACGGCGATGCCGTCGTCCTACTTGCCGTCAAGGGCCAGCACACCGATCACGCCCTCGCCCAGCTGATTGCGGCGCCCCCCTCGACGCCGGTGGTCTGCATGCAGAACGGCGTCGAGAACGAGCGGCGCGCCCTGCGCCACTTCTCGCGCACGTACGGCATGTGCGTGATGTGCCCCGCCAGCCAGGTGCGTCCCGGCGTCGTCCAGGTGCACTCGGCGCCCGTCTCCGGCCTGATGGACCTGGGGTGCTATCCGGAGGGGATCGACGAGCAGGGGCGCGCCATCGCCCACGCCCTTGCGAGCACCACGTTCGAATCGGTTCCCCGAGCGGAGATAATGCGCTGGAAGTACCGCAAGCTGTTGATGAACCTGGCGAACGCGATCGAGGCGCTGAGCGGGCCGGGCGCGCGGTTCAGCCCGTTGGCCAAGGAGGTTCAGCGCGAGGGGCACGAGGCGCTGGCCGAGGCCGGGATCGAAGCGGTGAGCGCGGCGGAGGACCGGGAGCGCCGGGGCGACGCGCTGCAGATGGCGCCGACGGCGTCGGGGGAGTGGCAGGGCGGGTCGAGCTGGCAGAGCCTCGCCCGCGGGGCCGGCTCCATCGAGGCCGAGTACCTCAACGGCGAGATTGTCCTGCTGGGCGGCCTCTACGGCGTGGCCACGCCGGTGAACGAGCTACTCCAGCGCCTCGCGCTGCGCGCCGCGGCCGAGGGGACGCCCCCGGGCACGTGGCGCATCGAGGACCTGAGCGACCTGGCCGGGGTGCCTCATGGCGAGTGAACGGTCCGGCGAGCTGGCCGACGATTTCGTCCGCGCCAACGCCGAGGTGGTGGCGTTCGCGCGCGCGTGCACGGACGAGCAGTGGGCGCTGACCGTGCCGGGCGAGGGCTGGGCGGTCGGCGTCGTGCTGCATCACATCGCCGAGGGCCACGCCCACGGCGTGCGCTGGCTCGGCGAGATGGCGAGCGGCCGGGGCGTCATCGACACGGCGGAGGAGATCGACAAGGAGAACGCAGCCCACGCCGTGCGCGCCGAGGCGAGCGGGCGCGACGAGACCGTCGCCCTGCACGGGTTGAACGGCACGCAGCTCGAGGAGGTGCTGCGCGGCCTGAGCGACGAGGAGCTCGACCGCGCCGCGCCGTTCGGTCCGGCGGGTGGGCGCGCGTTGCGCACCGAGGACCTGGCGGCCGTTTCGGCCCGCCACACGCGCGAGCACCTGTCCCACGCGCGGGGGGCCGTCGCCGGGGACTACTGAGGCGCCGGGGTCAGCCCCACTCGCCGTTGCCGCCGACGCGCTCGACCGTCGTCCGCATGACGTAGCCCGGCGGGGGGGTCGTCCATGGGCGGGAAGCGCACGTCGGGCCCGAGGTAGACGTGCGCCAGCCTCTGCAGCAGTTCGGGGGCGCCACCCTCGGTGATGCGGGCGTTCCCGTGCAGCACGAGGTACTCGTCGAGGCCGCCCGGCCCGGGCCGCCCGCTCTCGATGGAGATCACCACCCGGGGGTCGCGGGTGACGTTGCGGACCTTCTGGTGCAGGTGGAGATGGGCGCTCACGAGCTCGTCGTCGTCGAGGCCCACCCAGACGATGGTCACCTGCGGGCTGCCGTCGGGGTTCAGCGTGACGAGGTGGGCCAGGTGTCCCTCGGCGATGACCTCCCTGACGGCGGGGGAGAGCGGGGCCATCAGTCGGCGTGCAGAGCGGCCTGCACCTCGTGCGCCGGGTCCGGGCGGTGGGCGCCCGGTGTCTCGATCGTCAGCCGGTGCACCGTGCCGTTGAACGGGGCGGGGGGCGTGTAGCGGGCGGAGACCGGGAATCCGCTGTCGTGCCCCAGCCGCAGCCCGGCCCCGCCGTGCTGGATCGCGATGGGCAAGGGCCCGTCGACGCCGGTCGCGTCGACCTCGATGCCGTCGACGAGCAGGGCCATGCGACCCTCGCCGTCGTGGCCCGCCTCGTAGAGCACGGCGAGCTCGTGCGACCCGGCGCCGACGGGCGGGCCGGCGAGCTCGACGGCATCGGCCGAGCGGGCGAAGGTGAAGTGCACCGCGCCCCCCGACGCGTAGAGGGCGTAGCCCCCGAACCAGTCGCCGAGCGCGCAGATCACGCCGTCGGCCGCTGCGGTCATCTCGACCGTCGCGATCAGGCGGAAGCCGCCCCAGAGCAGCGGGACCGACTCGTCGAAGACCGGGCCGCCGCCGGACAGGTAGGTGCGGGACGACCCCGCCGGCCACGCGGGCGGGATGAACCCGCCGAACCGGTCGACAAGGCCGTCGGAGATGGGCAGCACGTTGTTGCGCCCGGCCTCCGCGGCCCACAGCTCCGTCAGGTGGCGGACGCGCTCCGGCTCGTCCGCGGCGCGGTCGTTCGCCTCGGAGAAGTCGGTGCCGAGGTCGAAGAGCTCCCAGCGGTCGTCGTCGAAGCTGCGGCTGCCGACGGCGAGCTCTTCTTCGTCGAGGATGCCCGTGCTGATGTGGTTGGTCGTCGCCTTCCAGCCGTCGTGGTAGACGGAGCGCGAGCCGAGCATCTCGAAGTACTGCGTGTGGTGCTGCTCGGCCGTCGCCGGGTCCGCCAGCGTGGCGAGCAGGCTGACCCCGTCGACGCGCTGCTGGGCCACCCCGTCGACCTCGTCGGGGACCTCGAGGCCGACGGCCTCCAAGACGGTTGGCATGAGGTCGATGGCGTGGGCGAACTGCGTGCGCGCGGCGCCGGGGTTCGCCACCCGGGCGCCCCAGTTGACGATGAGCGGGGTGCGGGTGCCCCCCAGCCACGTGTAGCGCTTCCAGAGCTTGTGTGGGGTGTTCCCGGCCCAGGCCCAGCCCCACGAGTAGTGGTTGTAGGTGCTGAAGCCGCCCCAGTCGTCGTAGTGCGCCAGGTTGTCGGCCAGCGACTCGCGGAGGTGCGCCGTGAACCGCATCTCGTTGGCGCTGCCCTCCTTGCCGCCTTCGGCGCTGGCGCCGTTGTCCGAGAACACGAGGACGAGGGTGTTCTCGAGGGCGCCGAGACGCTCGAGCGAGGTGAGCACCCGGCCGATCTGCGCGTCGGTATGGGTCAGGAACCCGGCGAAGACCTCCTGCTGGCGGGCGAGCATGCGGCGCTGGTCGACCGACAGGTCGGCCCAGGCGTCGACCCATTCGGGACGCGGGGTCAGCTCGGTGCCGGCGGGCACCATGCCCGAGGAGAGCTGGCGTTCGAACACCTCCTCGCGCCAGGCGTCCCACCCCTTGTCGAACAGGCCGCGGTAGGGGTCGACCCATTCCGGTGCGACGTGGTGGGGCGCGTGCATCGCTCCGAGCGCGAAGTACAAGAAGAACGGCTTGCCCGGCGCCGCCTGCTGTTGGTCCTGGACCATGCGCACGGCCTGGTCGGCCAGGTCCTCGCTCAGGTGGTAGCCCTCCTCGGGCCGGCGCGGGGCCTCGATGTAGTGGTTGTCGCACACGAGGTTCGGGGCCCAATGGTTCGTGTCGCCTTGCAAGAAGCCGTAGTAGCGCTCGAACCCGAGGCCGAGCGGCCAGGTGTCGAAGGGGCCGGCCGCCGACCGTTGCCAGCGCGGGGTGAGGTGCCACTTGCCGACCGCCATCGTCGAGTACCCGGCGTCGCGCAGGAGCCGGGGGAGTGTGGCGGCCGACTTGGGCAGGCGGGCGTGATAGCCGGGGAACCCGAGGGGGATGTCGGCCAGGAACCCCATCCCCACGGCGTGGTGGTTGCGCCCGGTGAAGAAGCTGGCCCTGGTGGGGGAGCACAGAGAAGTGACGTGAAAGCGGGTGAAGGGTGCCCCGCCCGCGGCGAGGGCGTCGAGATGCGGCGTCCCGATGTCGGAGCCGAACGACCCCAGGTGCCCGAACCCCGTGTCGTCGAGCACGATGGCCACCACGTTGGGGGCGCCGGCGCGGGGCTTGGGCTCGTGCGGGAAACGCGGCATCGACTCGGCCGCGGTGAAGCCGATCTGCTGGGGTTCGTCCATGGGACCGAACCTAGACGCGCCACCGCTCGCAGCGCTCTGCGCAGGGGTAACGTGGCGAACCGATGCAGGGCCATGTTCCCGGACCGCCCCAGCCCCACTTCCCCGTGGGCCTCGGACCGTTCATCGGCTACCTGGCGGTCCGCGAGCCCCGGCCGCTCGACGACCCCGTGGTGCAGGAGCCCGGTTGGGCGGACGAGGACGGCAACGCGCTCGACATGTTCGACGACGTCGGCGAGTGGGAGCCGAGACACCGGCCGGTCGTCAAGCTCCTGGCGGTGATCGTCGCGTTCTCGCTCGCGATCGGGGGCGTCGGCACCGTGCTCGAGGTCCTCTTATCCGCTCGCTGAGCGACGCGCGTCAGCGGTGCGCGCATGGGGAAGGGCCTCGATCAGCCGGGTGGGTGCGCAGCCGAGCGGCGGCGGCGCACCCACCACACGAGGGTCCCGCCGAGTCCGACCGCAGCGAGCACGATCAGCGCGATCGCCCAGGCGGGCAGCCCGCCCGAGCTCGGCGGGGGCGCCGTGTTCGGTGCACGCGCGGTCGTCGGCGTGGTGGTCGGCCGCGTCGTGGTCGTGGTGCTCGACGCCGCGCTGCTCGAGGTGACGCTGAACGCGGTCACCCGATTCGAACCGGGTGCGAGGAGGAGGCCACCCCCGACCGAGGGGGTGGGGAAGTGGTTGGCCGGAGTGCCCACGTTGGCGTGCTGGACGACGGCGCCGGTGGTCGGGCTGAGGCCGTCGAGCACCCCGTCCTGGCCGATCGTCCAGACCAGGCTGGCGGCGACGACCGGTGGGCCGCCGCCGGAGGCGGATCGCCACAGCACGCGGAGTCCCGCCGGGGCCGAGGACACCTGGACCGCCACCGGCCCCTGCAGGCAGGGCAGGTAGACCGTCGTTCCGACCACCGCGGACCCGCCGTCGATGACGTCCCCGCAGGCGTCGGGGAGCGACGACTGCTCGCCCCCGATGCCGCCGAGGTGCGCGCCGTCGAGAAGGTAGGCGGTTCGGTCCTTTCCGCCGGCGACGACCTGACCGTCCGACAGCAGGGCCGGCGCCGTCGACAGGTCGAGGTCGGTCCCGTTCTCCGAGGCCCACGTCGCGGGGGCGAAGTACTGCAGCAGCGCGAGCGCGGCGGACAACTCGAGCACCGAGTCACTGTCGTCGTACGGCCCGCTCGACGACTTGACCGAGCCGTTCCCGGCCTCGACCCAGATGTTGCCGCCGGCGTCCACGACGGGCGCCGCGCCGCCCATCCAGATGGCCCCTTGGCTCTCGCCCGGGCCGGAGTCGACCTGGAAAAAGTCGGCGGCGCCACCGGCCTCCGGGACCGACTCCACCCACCCGTGGTACGTGGAGCAATCGCCGAAGTTTCCGCCGTAGCCGAACACGACGCGGCTCGCGTCGAGCGTGAGGCCGGTGCGTTGCAGCAACGCCGACGGCGTGGAGCCGGACGGGTCGACGACCTGCGTCAGCTCGACCTTGCCCGTGGCCGTGTCGAGCCCGATCAGCTCGTGGGTCGGAGCCTGGTTGACGAGCTCCTCGGCGACCACGAACACCTCGGAGCGTGCGGGGTCGATGACCGGTGTGCCCGTGATGCCGACCGTCGGGGAGATGTCGCCGCACGGCAGGGCGGACGCGGGCACCGGAGTTCCCACGTGGGTGGACCACGCCACGGCGCCGTTCGACGCGGACAGCGCGTACACGGTGTCGTTCTCCGTCGCGACGTAGACGCGCCCGCTCGAGACGAGAGGCTCCCCGTAGAGCTGGCCGTCCAACGCCGACGACGTCCACGCGGGGGCAGTGAGGCTGACGGACGCAACGGAACCGGCGACGCCGTCGCCCGAGGGGTCGCCGTGGTACACCGTCCATGACGAGGTGCCGGCGCTCGGCGCGGTCGTCGTCGTAGTCGTCGTGGCGGCGGAGGCCGGCAGGGCGGCCAGCACGACGACCAGTGCGGCAGCACCGACCAGACGGAGGCCGGTCGGTGCGCTCAACCTCTCGGGGTCAGCGGAGCGAAGCCCGGTCAGAGCGCCCCGGACTGGCCGCGGTGGCGCAAGATCGAGTCCACCGCGACGGCCACCAACAACACCGCTGCGGTCGCGATGTCGGTGCCCGCCGTGCTGATGTTCAGCAGGGCCAGGCCGTTGGTGAGCGTGGCGATCACGAGGCCGCCGAGGAGCGGGTGGATGGCCTTGCCGTAGCCGCCGAAGAGGCTGGCGCCTCCGATGACGGCCGCCGCCACGGCGTAGAGCACGTACGTGCCTCCGTCGAAGCCCACCGAGAGCGAGCCCAAACGTGACGCGTAGACGATCGCCGCCAGGCCGGCGGTGAAGCTGCACAGGGCGAACGCGACGGTGCGGATCCGACGCACCTTGATGCCGGCACGCCGGGCCGCCTCCGGGCTGGCGCCGATCGCGTAGATGTACCGGCCGAGCCGGGTGCGATCGAGGAGGAAGGACGCCGCGGCGATGATGAGCAGGACGATCGGGATCACCCACGGCACGCCCTGCACGGCCGTCAGCGAGCCGCGATTGAGGTTGCAGATCCACACGAGGACGATCCCGGCGATGCTGGCCGCTGCGATGGTCAGGATCGTGATGCTGAGGGGCGGCGCGCTCAGGCCCTGGGCCCGCCGCCGTGTGGTGCGAAGGATCGAGCTCACGGCGTACAGGGCGATGACGACCACCAGGACGATCCAACCGGCAGCCGGCGTCATGTTCCCGCTGACCAGATCGTCGATGACGTTGTTCGAGATGGAGATCACGCCACCGACCGCACCCTTGTCGACATCGAACACGTAGATCAGGACTCCCTGCCACCCCAGGAGGCCGGCCAGGGTCACCACGAACGAGGGAATTTTGAGCCGCGTGATTATCAGGCCCTGGAACGCGCCGATGACGGCGCACGCCAGCATCCCGACGATAAGGGCGGCCCACCACGGCCAGTTCTGGGGTTGGCCCATCAGGGCCAGCGCGATGGCGGCGCCGACGGCGCCGACGAAGCCCACCGAGAGGTCGATCTCGCTGAGCAGCAACGCGTAGAGCTCGGCCAGCCCCAACAGGACGATGAAGGTCGCCTGCACGAAGAGGTTGACGATGTTCGTGGCGGTCAAGAAGGCGCTCGACTGGACCTCGAAGAAGATGCAGATGACGATGAGGCCGGCGATGATCGGCAGCGCGCCGCTCTCGCCGCCACGGATGCGCTTCCACCAGGCCTTGAAGTAGTCGCCCAGCGAATCCGCGAGGACGTCGGGGGCCAGCGCGACCAATTGCTCGTGGTCGAGGGCGCTCGGCTCGGCGTGTCCGGCGGCCGCGTCCTCCTGCGGGCTCTGTCCCGGCGTCGTGGGCTCGTCGATGGTGTCGGTCATCGGCCCGTCACCCCGCTGCCGCCGCGCGCTCCGACTGCCCGGTGGTCATGTAGTCGACCACGACCTGGGGGTCGAACTCCGAGGCCGGACCCTGTGCCACCAAACGGCCCAGGTACAGGATCGAGATCTGTTCGGCGACGGCGAAGACGTCGGGGAGGTTGTGCGAGACCACCAGGACCGCCGTGCCCTGGCCGGAGAGGCGTTTGATCAGATCGAGGACCATGCGCGTCTGCGCCACACCCAGGGCGGCGGTGGGCTCGTCCATGATCACGAGCTTGGCCGCGGACATCACGGCCTTCGCCACGGCCACCGACTGGCGCTGGCCGCCCGAGAGCGAGGCGACGGGCTGGCGGATCGAGCGCACCGTCGTCACGTGCAGGTCGGCCAGGATCTTGCGCGCCTCGATTTCCATGCTCGCCTCGTCGAGGAGGCCGAAGCGCAGTTTCTCGTGCCCCAAGAACATGTTCTGCACGATGTCGAGGTTGTCGCACAGGGCGAGGTCTTGGTAGATCGTGACGATCCCGAGCCCCTCGGCGTCGTTGGGGGAGTGGATGTGCACGGGCGACCCGTCCCACAGGATCTCTCCGGCCGAAGGTGGCCACAGCCCCGAGATCGTCTTGATCGTCACGGACTTGCCGGCACCGTTGTCCCCGACCAACGCGGTCACCTTGCCGGGCGGCACCTTGAGGTTCACGCCGTTGAGCGCCTGCACCGCGCCGAACGACTTGCTGACGTTCCGCAGCTCCAGCAGCGGCGTCGCGTCGGTCATGTTGGCACCCCCCGTCACCGTCAGCTGGATCGGTCAGCTTGCCCAGTTACCGACCTCCCGCCCCGGAGAACCGAAGCGGGAGGTCGGCCTGAGCTCGTTCTTGTCGGACCGACACTACCGAGACGGGCAGGTCGGTCCAACGCTTTCCTACTGCGTGATGCCGGCGGCGGTGCAGTCGCTGGCGTACTGGCCGGCGCACAACTGCGACGTCGGGACGAAGTTGTCCTTGACGATCGTGCTCTTCATGTTCGCCGTCGTGACCCACTCGGGCACCGCGAGCACCGACGGGACGCTGACGTTGGACGTCGTGTCCTTCGTCGACCCGTTCACCAGTGACGAGGGCGGCTTGGCGCCGGCCCGGATGTAGAGAGCCAGCGCGACCGCGGACTGCGCCTCGAGGTAGATCGGCTTGTAGGCCGTCCCGCACTGGTAGCCCGAGAGGACGTTCTGCAGCCCCGTCAGCGTGGCGTCCTGGCCCGTGGTCGGGAAGGTCTTCGGCTTGACGTGGAGCGACTGCAGGTACGTGATGATCGGGGCGCCCGTCTCGTCGTTCGGGATCAGGACCGAGTTCACGTTCGGGTGGGCCGTGTAGATGGCCTGGAACTCGGTCTCAGCCGTCGGCGGGTCCCACGTGCCTGCCGTGTGCGCCACGGCCGTCCACTTCCCGGACGAGAACTTCGGAGTGATCACGCCGTCGTAGCCCTGCGCGAAGAGCGTGGCGTTGTTGTCCGTCACGGCACCGTGCATCACGACGACCTGGGGCTTGGCGACGTGCCAGGCGGACTCGCAGCTCACGAGGCCCTGGCCGATCAGCTGCCCGACCTTCACGTTGTTGAAGCTGACGTAGTAGGCCCGGTTGCCGCCGAGCGTGAGGCGGTCGTAGTCGATGACCTTGACGCCACGCGACTTGGCGTAGCTCTCGATCTGCGCGCCGACGCCCGAGTCGAGCGGGTCGACGAGGAGCACGGTCGCACCGTTCGAGATGTCCGTCTGCGCGTCGGTCAGCTGCGTGGCGTCACTGCCGAGAGCGTTCTGTACGACGTACTGGGAGGAGCTGAGCCCGGCCTTTTGGAAGGCCTTGGTGATGTCGGGCTGGTCGAACTCGACGTAGCGAGTGGAGCTCACCGTGTCGGGAAGGATCGCTGCCACCTTGCCGTGACCCGCCTTCGCGAGCGACTGGAACTGCGACATCACCGAGAAGTTGTTCGTGAAGGACTTGACGGAGATGTTGGACGGCCCACTGGCGCGCTCGGAGGCCGAAGCCATCCCGCTTACCCCACCGACCAGCGTCGCCGACAAAACGAGGGAGAGTCCCCCGAGCATGCCTGCCCTGCTGAAACGCACATTGTCTCCTTTTGTTTGCGGCCCGTCCCCTTGGGCGAGGCCCCCGTGACTGCGTTCTACCCGCATTTGTGACTTTCGATTGCGGTTTCGTTGCAGCTTCAAGAAATCTCCCACGGATTTCGCCTTCTTGCTCAGCGTTGGCTGAGAAATTTCGGGATTCTTCTTGTGAACCCGCGCACAAGGATGCGGCGCGGTCAGGTGCAGACGCCGGACCTGGCCTCCCAATGGGCCGCGCCGCACTGGCCGGCGTCGTCGCGCAGCGCCGACGCCACGACGTCGAAGTCGTCGGGAAAGTGCCACGGGTGGCTCAGCACGAGCTGGCGCATCGGCGCGAAGAACGCATCGCTCAGCCCGAGGCCGCCACCGATGACGACGAGGCTGGGGGAGTAGGCCATGACGACATTGGCCACGCCCGCCGCGCCCGCAGAGATCGCCCCGCGCCAGATGCCCGCCGCCCGCTCGTCACCCTCTCGGGCCGACGCTGCCACCTCGACGGCGTCGAGCTCACCGAGTCCGGACTCGCGGGCCATGCGGGCGATGCCGCTGCCCGACGCCAACTCTTCGAGCGTGGAGGGTTCCCCTCGGCCCCACGCGTGCCAGTCGATGATCGTGTGGCCGACCTCGGCCAGGGATCTCTTCCCGCGCACGAGTTTCCCGCCCAAGACGACGCCCGCCCCGATCCCTGTCGAGATCGTGAGGTACGCCTGGTCCGCCGTACCGCGTCCGGCGCCGCCGATCGCTTCGCCGAGCACGGCCAGGTCGGCGTCGTTGGCGATATGGGTGCGCAGCCCCAGTTGCGTGGACAACTGCTCCTTCGAGAGGAGGTCGGGCCAGCTCTCCGGCAGGTTCGGGGCCCAGAGGAGCTTGCCCGCGCCATAGTCGACGTCGCCCGGGAGGCCGACGACCGCGTGGGACACGGCCTCGGCCGCGTCGGACGCGCGGACCGAACGGATCAACTCGATCAGGGCAGCCGGCGCCTCGGACCACGTCGGCGTCGGCGCGGACCGTCGGTGCACGACGGCGCCGTCCCCGTCCACGAGCGCGGCGCGCATGTGGGTGCCGCCGATGTCGGCGGCCAGTACGAGGTCCTCGGTCACGTCGCGAGTGCGCGGTTCGATGGGCTAGGCGTCGGCACCCTCGGGGCTGTACCCCGCCCGCTTCAGAAACTTCCGCAGCAGCGACAAGTCGTCCGGGCCGATGTCCTTGTGGCCCGCACGGGGCTCGAAAGTCTCGGTCTCGCCGCCGATGCCGACCACCAGGTGCCCCTTGTGCGTCTCTTGCACCTGGCCCAACGCCTCGAGCAGCGACAGCACGTCGTGCCACTCGAGGTTGTGGCTCAGCGGATGGCGGAAGATGACGGCCAGCGTGTCCCGCTGGTGGCTGTTCAGGCGTCCCTCTCCCGTTTCCATTTCTCTCCGTCCGCTTCTCGATTTCCCCTGTCGGCGCTCATCATCGCACCGGGGCCTGCGCTCGCGCCCCTTCGGGGGTCCGGCGCCGATCGGCGCGGGCCCGGCCCCCTCGTGGCGTGCCTGATCGGTTCCGGCTCCGCTGGTGCTGGCGGCGGAAGTGGGTAAGGGCAACACTGCAGGTGGCGCCGAGGAGGTGTTCATGAAGTTCCGCGATCGGGTGGACGCCGGTCGTCACCTGGCCGAAGTCGCACGCACGGCCGACTTCGGCGGTCTCGCTCCGGCCGTACTCGGCCTGCCGCGCGGTGGCGTGCCTGTGGCATTCGAGTTCGCACGGGCACTCGAAGCCCCCCTCGACGTGCTCGTGGTCCGCAAGCTCGGCGTCCCCTTCCAGCCTGAGCTGGCCATGGGCGCCATCGGGGAGGGAGGCGTGCGCGTCGAGAACGCGGACGTCTTGGGGCCGAGCGGTCTCAGCGCCGCGACGCTCGACGCGGCCGAACGCCGGGAGCGGCCCGAGCTCGACCGGCGCGCCGCGATGTATCGGGGTGGGCGAGGCCGGCTCGACGTCGCGGGACGCTGCGTCATCGTGGTGGACGACGGCATCGCCACCGGTTCGTCGGCCCGCGCGGCGTGCCAGGTGGCCCGGGCGCTCGGCGCGGCGCGGATCGTGCTGGCGGTGCCCGTGGCGTCGCGGAGCGCCGCCCTCGAGCTGCGCCGCGAGTGTGACGAGCTCTGGTGCCTCTCCGCGCCCGAGCACTTCTTTGCCGTCGGAGAGTGGTACCGCGACTTTTCGCCGACGTCGGACGAGCACGTCGTCGAGCTGCTCCGGCGTGCTTCGGTCGAGCGGGCAGCACAACGGGGCTAGAGCGACGTGGCCGGACGACACCTCGAGCACGAGCACGACGTGGCGATCCCCTGCGGCGAGACCACGGCGGTGGGGTGGCTGGCGGTGCCGCACGATCCGACCGGCGCCGTGATCTTCGCTCACGGGAGCGGGAGCAGCCGGCACAGCCCGCGCAATCGCTTCGTCGCCGCGTCATTGCACGGTTCAGGACTGGCGACGCTACTACTCGATCTGCTGTCACCCGAGGAGGCGAAGGACGCGTCGGCGGCATTCGACGTCGGATTGTTGGCCGACCGCCTCGAGGACGCCACCACGTGGGCCGCCGACCGACCGGAACTGTCGGATGCTCCGCTCGGATACTTCGGGGCGAGCACCGGTGCGGCGGCGGCGCTGCGGGCGGCCGCCCGACCCGGCTCTGGCGTCGGTGCCGTGGTGTCGCGCGGCGGACGGCCGGACCTGACGGGACCAACGCTCGCGGCCGTGACCGCGCCCACGCTGCTCATCGTGGGTGCGTGCGACGAGGCCGTCCTCGAGCTCAACCGGAAGGCCCAGGCCGAACTCACGTGCGAGAACCACCTCACCGTCGTGCCGGGCGCGACGCATCTCTTCGAGGAGGCGGGTGCGCTCGAGGCGGTGGCCGAAGCGGCGGGCGACTGGTTCGTCGACAAGCTCACGTCGGAGCGAACGTAGTGGCCTCGCTGTTGCCGGAGGAGTCCAGCGAGGTCGCAAGTGGCGGCTTGCAGCTGCGGAGGTGGTCGGACCCGGCCATCATCGCCATCGCGTTCATCGCGCTCGCATCGGGTTTCGGGCAATACGGCGCCGTCGCTGCGCTGGGCGACGTCTCCAAGCAACTCGGTCACGTCGCCGCGGGTGGCTCGATCGCGGACAAGGTCGGCCTCTCGGGAACCAGTCTCGGGGTCGGCCTGGCCATCATCCGCTTGGCGTCGCTCGGCAGCCTTCCGCTGATCGGGATGGCCGACCGTCTCGGTCGGCGGCGGGTCATCTTGGGCGTGACGATCGCTGGACTCGCTCTGACCGTGGTGGCGGCGGCCAGCCCGGGCTACTGGTGGTTCGTCGTGATCTTCGCGTTCGGGCGCCCGCTGCTCAGCGCGACGAACGCGCTGGCCGGGGTGATGTCGGCCGAGGAGACGGGCTCCCGGGATCGCTCGGCTGCCGTTGCGTTCGTCGCGGGCGGCTACGGGGTGGGGGCCGGGCTCTCCGCCATCGTCCACAGTCTGGCGTCGTCGACGCTGGGGTTCCGCGGGATCTTCGCGCTCGCCATCGTGCCCCTCGTCGGGGTCTACGCTGCGCGGCGTTGGGTGGAGGAGCCCAGCCGATTCATGGTGGCGGAGGCCGCGGCGGATCACCCGACGCCAGTGTGGGGAGCCGTCGGGCCCCGCTTTCGCGGCCGCGTGATCGTCCTGGCCGTGATCGGGTTCGCCATCTCTGTCGTGACCGGGCCCGCCAACAGCTTCGCCTTCCTCTACGCCCAAGACGTCCTGCACCTGCAGGGGTGGGTCACGGCGGCGACGGTGACGGTGTCCGGGTTGAGCGGCCTGCTCGGGCTGGTGGCCGGGCGCTGGTTGGCGGACCACGTCGGTCGCAGGCCGACTGGCACCGTCGCCCTCGTCGCCATTGCGTGCACGGGAGCGCTCGCCTACACGGGATCCGACACCGCGTACGTCCTCGGTTACATCCTCGGCGTATTCGGCGGCGGTCTCCTTGCGCCCGTTGTCGGTTCGCTGCTCACCGAGTTGTTCCCCACGTCGGTCCGGGCCTCGGTCACCGGCTGGTGGGTCACGGCGGGCGTGCTCGGCGCTGTCATCGGTCTGGTCGCCTTCGGCGCGGTGGCCGACGTCGGAAACCGGTTTGCCGCGGCGGGGGAGCTGGTGTTCCTGCCCGCGGCTGCGGCGGCCGCGCTCTTCTGGTTCTTGCCCGAGACGAAGGGCCGGGAGCCCGAGTCCATGTGGCCGGACGCGGAGGAACCGGGCGCGCCTACGAGTAGTTGAACGTCACGGCGTTCGACGTCCCGCTCGCCGTCGTGATGACGATCTGAGCGGACGTTGCGCCGGTGCTCGGTGGCACGGTGACCGTGCACGTGTTCTGCGCCGGACAGCTGGTGGGCGCCACCTGGCCGTTGAAGGTCGCCGTGATCTGGCCGTTCGAGCTGAGGAAGTTGGCGCCGGCGACCTGGATGCCCTGGCCCGCCGCGCCCGACGATGGAGTGATCGAAGAGATCACCGGCGGTCCACCGGCGACGGCCGGCGCCGCCGGGGCGGTCGTCGAGGTGTTCGAGGAGCCCGAAGACCCTTGGTGCCCGGAGTGTCGTGGCGCCGCTGCGTGGTGCGTGCTCGGGTGCGTCGTGGAGGGCGAGGACGTCGGAGGCGCGGCGACTTGGGGCCCGCTCTTGCCCTGCGACGCGGCCAAGGCAATGCCCGCGGCGACGACCAGCGCGGCGACCACTGCCACCGCGACCACGAGCCAGCGCTCTCGCCGCCTCGAAGGGTCATTTCGTCCGGGGCCGGGTTCCCAT
>DATDIE010000013.1:0-16614 GCA_036521235.1 Acidimicrobiales bacterium
GGCGGACGCCGGCGTCCGCCTCTCCGACTGGTCCGCGCTCGATGACGACGACCGCGAGCACCTCGTCGAGGTCTTCCAGCGCGAGATTTACCCCGTCCTCACCCCGCTCGCCGTCGACCCGGGGCACCCGTTCCCCTACATCAGCAACCTCTCGCTCAACCTCGTCGTCGAGGTCCAGGACCCCGCGTCCGGCGAGCGCCGCATCGCCCGGGTCAAGGTGCCGCCGGCGCTGCCCCGCTTCATCGTCATGCCCGACGGCGAGCGCTTCGTGCCCCTCGAGCAGGTCATCGCGGCGCACCTCGACAGCCTCTTCCCCGGCATGACGATCGGGGCCCACCACGCGTTCCGCGTCACCCGCAACGCCGACCTGGCCCTCGAGGAGGACGAGGCCGACGACCTCCTCGTCGCCATCGAGATGGAGCTGCGCCGGCGCCGCTTCGGCAAGGCCCTCCGACTCGAGGTCGGCACCGACATGAGCGACGACCTCGTCGACCTCCTCGCCACGGAGCTCGAGGTCGGACGCGACGGCGTCTTCCGCGTCGCCGCCCCGCTCGACCTGTCCGGCCTCTGGGGCGTGTACGCGCTCGACCGCCCGGACCTGCACGCCGAGACGTGGACGCCGATGACGCCGCCCCGCCTCGCCAACGCGGCGCACGACCCCAACGAGTTCTTCGCGATGCTGCGCGAGCGCGACGTGCTCGTCCACCACCCCTACGACTCGTTCGCCACCTCCGTCGAGGCGTTCGTCGCGCAGGCGGCCAACGACCCGGCCGTCCTCGGCATCAAGCAGACGCTCTACCGCACCGGCTTCGACAGCCCGATCGTCCAGGCCCTCATCCAGGCGGCCGAGAACGGGAAGCAGGTCGCCGCCATCGTCGAGCTCAAGGCTCGATTCGACGAGGAGGCCAACATCGGCTGGGCCCGTGCGCTCGAAGAAGTGGGCGTCCACGTCGTCTACGGCATCGTCGGCCTCAAGACGCACTCGAAGACGGCGCTCGTGCTGCGCCGGGAGGACGACGGCGTGCGCCCGTACTGCCACGTCGGCACGGGCAACTACAACTCCAAGACGGCGCGCATCTACGAGGACCTCGGGCTGCTCACCTCGGACCCCGTCATCGGCGCCGACGTCGGGGCGCTGTTCAACTACCTGACCGGCTTCTCGAAGCACGCCGACTACCGCGAGATCCTCGTGTCGCCCGTCACCGTGCGCAAGCGCATCATGGCAATGATCGAAGAGCAGGCCGACGCCGGCCCCGCCGGCCGCATCGTGTTCAAGGTCAACGGCCTCACCGACGCTGCGATGATCGACGCCCTCTACCGCGCCAGCGGCGCCGGCGTGCAGATCGACCTCGCCGTGCGGGGCCTGTGCCGCCTGCGCCCGGGCATCCCCGAACTGTCCGAGAACATCCGCGTCCGTTCCATCGTCGGCAGCTTCCTCGAGCATTCGAGGATCTACCGCTTCGGTGGTCCCCCCGTCGACCCGGCGGCCGGGCCCGGCCTGCCCCTCAAGATCTTCATCGGGTCCGCGGACATCATGGGCCGCAACCTCGACCGCCGCATCGAGGTGGTCGTGCCGGTGCACGACCCCGAGCTGCAGGGACGGCTCTTCGAGGTGCTGGACCTCGTGTTCGCCGACGACACCAACGCCTGGGAGCTGGGCTCGGACCGCCGCTGGCGCCGTGTCCCCAACACGCGGGGCATCAGCTCGCAGGACAGCCTCAAGCAGCTCGCCCGCGAGCGGGCCCGCCGCCGCCTCGACTCCGAGCTGCGAGTCGTGGCGGAGGGCGAGGAGTCCCGTCCGCCCCTGCAGGCCACGCCG
Organism: Acidimicrobiales bacterium; assembly: GCA_036521235.1. Taxonomy (GTDB): domain Bacteria; phylum Actinomycetota; class Acidimicrobiia; order Acidimicrobiales; family RAAP-2; genus Bog-473. Next base: position 1,820 of record DATDIE010000013.1, read on the forward strand.
GACTGAGCCGCGGTCGGGGGCGGTTCCGTGCCGGAAGGGTGAGCGCCGTGCCCGACGATGCGACCTTGCTGGCCGACTACCGGACGGCGTGCGACGGGTTCACCGACGCCGTCCACGCCGTAGGCGAGCGCTGGGACGCCCCCACGCCGGCCCAGGAGGGGGACACGGGGCAGGTCTTCGAGCACGTCATGGGCTCCCTCGACGGGCTGCTGTTGCAGCCGCTCGACGTCGTCCCCGGCGAACAGAGCGACGACCACGAAAAGCGCTGGTCGGCGGCGATCGACGCGCTCTTCCCGGTGCTCGGTCAGCCCGGTGCGCTCGACAAGCGCCGGTTGCTCGTCGGCATACTGACGGTCGACGTGCTGATCCATGCGTGGGACCTCTCGCGCGCCGTCGGCCTCGAGTTGTCCCTCGATCCCGGGCTCTGCCAAGCCGGCTACGACCGATCGCTGGCGAACCGCACGTTGCTCGAGGAGGCGGGGGCCATCGAAGCGCCCGTTTCGGTGCCCGACGACGCGCCGATCCAAGATCGGCTGCTGGGCCTCTACGGCCGGGATCCCGGCTGGGGCTAGCCGCAGCCCCAGGGGGAGGTCAGCCGGTGTCTTGACCGGCAAATGTCTCGTTCCGGCGTGCTCCGCCGGTACGATCACGCGCATGGCGAGCAATTTGGCTCTCCGCATGCGCGGGATCGCAGCAGGCCGTGGCTGGGGTTGGCCCGTGCTCTCGGGCGCTGCGACCGCCATCGGCCTCGTCGTCTTGGCCGTCGTGCACCAGCAGATCGACCTCAGCACGTACCTGTTGGGCGGGCAGCACGCGTGGACCAGCGACCTCTTCTCCGTCACGCTGGCGAAGGACGGGCTCGGCTTCACGTATCCGCCGTTCTCGGCGCTGCTCTTCGCCCCGATCGCGCACGCCCCGTTGGCGGTCGCCGAGGTCGCGTTCTCGCTCTTCAACCTCGCCTCGATCTTTGCGCTGATCGCGGTGTGCCTGCGCGCGGTGTGCAAGGAGTTCGACCGGCGGACCATTCTCTGGTGGGCCCTCGTGCTCCTGGTCCCCGTCGTCATGCTCGACCCGGTGCGCCAGACGTTCCTGCTCGGCCAGGTCAACATCATCCTCGCCGTGATGGTCGTCGCCGACATGACGCTCGATCTCCCGCTGCCGCGGGGCATCCTCGTGGGGCTGGCGGCCGCCATCAAGGTGACGCCGATCATCCTGATCCCGTATCTCTTCCTCACCCGCCAGGGCCGCGCCGGCATGCGGGCGACCGCCACGTTCTGCGCCGCCGCCCTCCTGGCCGCCGCCGTGAACTTCTCGACGTCGTGGGCCTACTGGACGCACTACATCAGGGACCCACAGCGGGCGGGCATGCTGTCGTGGATCGGCAACCAGGGCGTGCTCGGCGCGCTCGAGCGCATGGTGGGCCACAGCGTGAGCACGCCCACGACGGTCGCAATCGTCCTGGCCGTGTCCGCCGTCGGCCTCGCCGTGGCGGCCGCCGCCTACCGCCGCTCGTCTCCGCTTCTCGGCTTCCTGGTCGTCGAGGCCGCCGAATCCCTCGCCAGCCCGGTGTCGTGGTCACACCACTTCATCTGGGTGGTGCTGCTCATCGCCTGGCTGGCGCTGGCGCCGGACCGCCCGCGCTACGGCGAGTGGCTCGCCCTCGGTGTCGCCGTGCTCTTCTGGGCTGCGCCGCCGTGGTGGGCACCGCACGGGCCGGGCATCATCTTCGCCGGCCGCGGGTGGCTCATCCCGCTCTCTGACGCCTACGTATTGCTCTTCATCGGGCTCGTCGTCGGTGCCGGGGTCCGTGTCTTCCGGGCGCCCGTCAGACGACCGGCGTTCCGCCGGCGCGACAGCGTCTCCCCGTCGAGACTCAGCACCTGAGGCTCAGCGCAGCGGGCCGGGCTCCCCGGCGAGGACCAGCATCTGCTGCTCTCGGTTGATCCGGCTGGCCTGACGGCTCATCGAGCGCACCGCCCGCCAACCCGTGACGACGAACAGCTTCTCGGGATCGCCCGGCTGGAACTCCTGTCGCCGGGCTTCGCCGAGGGCCCGGAACCAGACGTCCCGAGCGTGGTGCACCGCCAGCAGCAGGTCGTGCGGTGCGGGCGCCACCAAGAACGTGGCGACGAGCGCAGACCCGCCCGATTCGGGCGTCCGCTCCCGGAGCGTGCGGAGCATCACGGCGGAGGCTTCGAGCGTCAGATACGGCAGGAGGCCCTCGCCGATGAACAGCGTCGGAGCGCTGGCGTCGTGCCCGGCGGCCTCGAGCGCGCCGCCGAGGTCGCTGTTGCGGTCCAACAGATCGATGGGGACGTAGGCGACGTGTCCGGGCGTCAGCCCCAACGCGTCGAGACGACGACGCTTGTCGGCCTGGGTGCTCGGGTAGTCCACCTCGAACCACCGGGTGGCGCCGCCACCGAAGCGCATGGCGCGGCCGTCGTAGCCGGCCCCGAGGATCACGACTTGCTCGACGCCCCGCCCGATCGCCGCCGCGATCTCCCCGTCGATGAAGGCCGTCCGTTGCGCGAACCCGGCGGGACGGGCGAGCGCCAGCAGCAACGGATTGCTCACGTCCTCGTACAGCGCCCGCTCGCCCTCGACGTCGCCGGTGGGTGTCGACGTTCTCGAGGACGCGAGTTGCACCCGTCGGGCGGCCACCCAGCGGGCGGTGAAGGAGGGACGGTCGGCGCGCATCGGCTCAGGGACTCGGGAGTGCCGGGCTCAGGGCGTGACGGGCTTGGCCCGCGCCTTGCCGCGGGCGCGGCCCCCTGAAGCGAGGCCGGTACGCCCGAAGCGCAGCGAGAGGTACGAGACGCCGCCGAAGGGGATCGGCAGCCAGAAATTGACGAGGCGCCAACTGAGCACGCCTGCCGCCGCGACGCCGCTCGGCACGCCGAAGCCCTTGAGCACCGCGATGATCGTGAGCTCGATCACCCCCAGCCCGCTCGGCGTCAGCGGGATCACGGCGACGATGTTGGCGAGGCCGTAGGCCACGAGCACGTCGATGGGCGAGACGTGCGCACCGAACGCCAGCAGGAAGACCCACAGCGAGGCGGCGTCGAGGATCCAGTTGGCGGCCGCCCAGATACCCGCCTTCACCACCAGCTCGGGGTTGGCGAAGAGGATCTTCATCCGGTCGACGACCTTCTGGAGCAGTGCGGTCACGGTCTCGGCGCGCACGAAGGGCAGCCGGTCGGCGACCTTCTTCACGAAGACGCTCGCCTGGCGCTCGCCGCGGGTGAGCAGGAAGACGAGGCCGGCGAAGATGCCCAGCAGCAGGACGCCCAGGATGGCGCCGAAGCCGTAGGCGGGGTTGTAGCCCTGGAGGGGGATCGAGATCAGCAGCGCGAGCCAGAAGATGAGGTTCAACACCACGGCCGAGCCGATGCCCTGCGCCGCGAGCCCGAAGGCCGCCGTGCTCCCCGGCACGTCGGACTCGGTGAGCAGGCGGTAGCTGGCTGCCGTGCCGGGGACGGTGCCGCCCGGCAGCGTGTGGCTGATGGCCAGCGCCGACATGTTGATGCGAAAGACGCGCCAGCGCGAGGGCGCTTCCGGAGACAGGACCGTGCGGGTGAGCTCGGCGTAGGCGACCAACGCGCCGAGCTCGAGGAGCACGCCGAGGACCAGCCACAGGAAGTTCAGGTGGCGCAGCTGGTGGAACTCCTTGCGCGCACTCGCCAGTTCGGGCAACAGGATGTACTCGAGCACGAAGAAGAGCACGACGACGATCAACGTGATCTTCACGTTGCGCGGCATCCAGTGCCGTTTGGCCTTCGGCGTCGCGGAGTCGCCGGGCGGCTGGGAGACAGCTGAAAGACCGGACGCGGGTGAGTCGTCGCCTGGAGGTTGCTCCCCCGGTTCCAGCGGCTCGACCTGCTCCATCGAATTCATGCTTGCACGTCCGTCACCTGACTAACCGCCTTCTCGGGAGTCCCACCTGCCAAGCTGGTCGCATGCCCCAAGGACCCCCCGAGACGTGGCGGTCCCGACTGACGGGGAGCGCGGACAAGAGGAGCATTCCCCTCGGGACGATCGTCGTGACCGTGGCGGTCGCGATCCTGCTCTTGGACCTCAATGCGGGATTGATCATCGGCCTGTGGGTGTTGCGCCAGATCGTGCTGTACGTGGTCGTGGCGTTGTTCATCACGCTGTTGCTGACCCCGGCGACGCGGTTCTTGAAGCGCCACGGGATGTCGCACGGCGGCGCCTGCCTGACCGTGTTCCTGATCGGTGCGCTGGCGCTCATCGGTCTCGTCTACCTGTTCGCCTCGCCGCTCGTGACCGCCGCCACGAACTTCGGCCACGAGCTCCCGAGCCTGATCGAGAAGGCCAAGAAGGGGCACGGCTGGCTCGGGCACCTGGTGTACCGCTTCCACCTGCAGAAGTACCTGTCGGAGAGCTCGTCGAAGATCACGTCGCAGATCACCAAGGTGCTCAAGCCGGCGACGGCGTTCTCGGTCGGCGCCGCCGCCTTCTCGACGCTCGTCTCGATCGTGACGATCGCCGTGATGACGTTCTTCACGATGCTCGAGGCGCCGAAGATGTGGGGCGGCTTCCTGGGTGTCTTCCAGTCGCACACGAGCGCTCGGTTGCGCCGGGTGGTCGACGAGACGATCCACTCCATCACCGGCTACATGGGGGGTAACTTCTTGACCTCGATCATCGCGGGCGTGGTGTCGGGTGTGACGTTGGCGATCCTCGGTGTGCCGTTCGCGTTGCTGCTCGGGATCTTCGTCGCCCTGGTGGACCTGCTGCCATTGGTGGGAGGGCTGCTGGCCGGCGTGCCCGTGGTGGTCATCGCGGTCATCCACTCGCTCACCGCGGGGATCGTGATGCTGGTGGTCTTCCTCGTGTACCAGCAGATCGAGAACCACATCCTCAACCCGGTGATCATGAGCAAGACGGTCCGGCTCAACCCGTTCTGGGTGCTGCTCGCCGTCCTGGTCGGCGCCTCGCTGGGCGGCCGGATCGCAGGCGGTTTGGGGTCGTTCATCGGCGCGCTGGTCGGCATCCCGTTCGGTGGCGCGATCCAGGTCGTCGTGCGGGAGCTGCGCAAGGGGCCCGACACCAACGAGACGCCCGAGCAGATCTTGGGGACGGGTCCGCCGACCATCACCGACATCTGAACCACGCCGGGACTTCCTGAGAGTTGTCTAAGAATTCGTCGGGCGGTGTCGGGGACGGCGCCGGCGGCGGGACGTGTCGAAGGCCTGCTCAGGGGGCGGAACCGGTGTGGCCGCCGGGAGGACGCTCGGAGGAGCCGGGGCGGTGGCCTCACCTAGAATGCCCTGCATGCGAGCCCTCGTCGTCATCCCGACGTACAACGAGTCGGAGAACATCGAGCGGATGCTGCAACGGGTCAGCGAGTGCCTGCCCGAGGCCGGCGTGCTGATCGTCGACGACGGCAGCCCCGACGGCACGGCCGGGCTCGTCGAGGCGGCGACCGAGCGGTACCGGGACCTGCACCTGCTGCGGCGGAACGAGAAGTCCGGGCTCGGGAGTGCGTACCGGGCGGGCTTCGGGTGGGGGCTCGAGCGCGGGTACGACGCCTTCGTCGAGATGGACTGCGACTTCTCGCACGACCCGGCGGCGCTGCCGGGGCTGATCGCGCCGGTGGCCGAGGGGTACGACGTCTCGATCGGGTCGCGTTACGTAGAGGGCGGGACGATCCCGAACTGGGCGTGGCACCGCGAGCTGTTGTCGCGGGGCGGCAACTACTACGCCGACCGGGTGCTCGGTCTGGGCGTGCTCGACTCGACCGCGGGGTTCCGGTGCTATTCGGCGTCGATCTTGCGCAGGCTGGACCTGGGACGGATCCGGGCCGAGGGGTACGGCTTCCAGATCGAGATGACGTACCGCTCCAAGCAGCACGGGGCGACGATCAGAGAGGTGCCGATCAGCTTCGTGGACAGGGCGGCGGGGGAGTCGAAGATGTCGTCGGTCATCGTGGTCGAGGCGCTGGGTTTGGTGACGTGGTGGGGCCTGGGGCGGCTGGTCGCGGGGATGCGGCGGGCGGCCGGGGGCCGGGGCCGGGGTCGGGGCATGTCGAGGAGCGGCGGGCGAGGGGACGGCGCGTCGGGCGGCACGGCGAGCAACGGGTCGGCGCCGAGCTATACGGGCTCGGGACCGAGCCGGATCAACTGAGGCCCTGTGCGGGGCCGCGTCGACCGAGGGTGAGGGTGCAGAGTGGCTAGGCAGACAGGGGCGAACATCCGAGTGACGGTGACGGTGACGGCGTCATGACGGTCGAGACGTCCGCGGCGCGCATCTTGGTGGTCGACGACGAGCCGAACATCGCGGAGCTGTTGTCGGCCGCGCTGACGTTCGAGGGGTATCAAGTGGGGGTGGCCGCGACGGGGGCGGAGGCGCTCGAGCAGGTGCGGGCGTTCCGGCCGCACCTCGTCATGCTCGACGTCATGCTGCCGGACTTCGACGGCAACGAGGTCTGCCGGCGCCTGCGCAACCAGGGCGAGCAGATGCCGATCGTCTTCCTGACGGCGCGCGACACGACGCAGGACAAGGTCGAGGGCCTCAGCATGGGCGACGACTACGTCACGAAGCCGTTCAGCGTCGAGGAGCTCATGGCGCGCATCGGCGCCATCCTGCGGCGGGCCGGCGAGGTGGCGGCGGCCGACACGTCGATCATGCAGTTCGCCGACTTGACGATGAACGTCGACACGCACGAGGTGTGGCGGGACGAGATCTCGATCGACCTCACGGCGACGGAGTTCAACCTGCTGCGGTACCTCCTGGAGAACGCCCGGCGGGTCATCTCCAAGTCGGAGCTCTTGGACAACGTGTGGGGCTTCGAGTTCCGGGGCGACCCCAACATCGTCGAGACGTACATCAGCTACCTGCGCAAGAAGATCGACGACCGGGACCCGCCGCTCATCCACACCATCCGGCGTGTCGGCTACACGTTGCGGCTGCCCCGGGAGACCTAGGCCGGGATGAGCCTCCAAAAGCGGCTCGTCGCCCTCACGGCGCTGCTGCTGGTGATCGGGCTCGCGGTCGCCGACGTCGTCATCTACGCCTCGGTGCACTCGTACCTCTACGGGCAGGTGGACTCGACGCTGGCCCAGGACGAGGCGCTGGCGTTCAACTACCTCACGTTCACGTACGCGCACTCGCTGTCGGCCACCGCGGCGCACCCGGCGGTGCCGCTGAGCGAGTCGGCGCTGTCGCGGCGGGTGTCGACGGACGTCTACGTGATCGTGGTGAACCACCAGGGCCAGGTGATTCTGCGCCGGCCGTCGGGCTCGCCGACGCACCCGGACCCGGCGCCGGTCCTCACCAAGGGGATCCCGGTGCAGCAGGTGCCCGAGCTCTACCGGCGCCACGGCGTGGCCGCCGGGCGCTACGCCGGCACGTTCCACCCCGACCCCAACGCGGTCGTCGTCGGCGCCCGGGGCGACAACGACGGGGCGTACCGCACGATCGCCGTGTCCGTGCCGCAGGGGACGCTGATCACATCGCTGTCGCTGAACCCCACGACGAGCACGATGGCGTCGCTGCGCAACGTCGAGATCGTCGCCACCCTGGCCGTGCTGCTGGCGATGGGCGTCCTGGTGATGGTCGTCGTGCGGCGGGGCCTGCGCCCGCTGCGCCACATGGCGGAGACGGCGGACGCCATCGCCTCGGGCGACCTGACGCGGCGCGTGCCCGAGGAGCGGCCGGGCACCGAGGTGGGCCGGCTGGGCTCGGCGCTGAACGAGATGCTGGGGCAGATCGAGGGCGCGTTCGAGGAGAAGACGGCGTCGGAGGAGCGGCTGCGCCAATTCGTGGCGGACGCGTCGCACGAGCTGCGGACGCCGCTGACGTCGATCCGCGGGTACTCCGAGCTGCTACGGCGGGGCGGGTTCGCGGACGAGGGCGGGCGGACGAAGGCGCTGAAGCGGATCGAGGAAGAGTCGACGCGGATGGGGGGCCTGGTCGAGGACCTCTTGTTGCTGGCGGAGCTCGACCGGGGCCGGCCGCTGCGGGTCGAGCCGGTCGACCTGCACCGCATCTGTGCCGACGCCGTCGGCGACTCCAACGCCGTGCCGCACGACCACGTGCTCGAGCTCGTGCCGGGCAGTTCCGTCGTCGTGATGGGCGACGCCGAGCGCCTGGCGCAGGTGGCGCACAACCTCGTCCGCAACGCACTGGCGCACACGCCTCCGGGGACGAGGGTGCGGGCCTCGACGGGCGTGAGGGGGGCGATGGGCTACGTGGAGGTGGCCGACGACGGGCCCGGGATCCCCGTGGCGGACGTCGGGCGCGTCTTCGACCGCTTCTACCAGTCCGACCGCGCCCGCTCCGGGGAGGGGACGGGGCTGGGGCTGGCGATCGTGCGGGCGATCGCCGAGGCGCTCGGGGGGAGCGCGGAGGTCGTGTTGCCGGGTGGTGCCGGCGGGGCGACGCTGCGGGTCAGCATCCCCCTGGCCGCGACGCACGTGGCTGCGGCGGCGGCGTCGGCGAGGCCGCCGAGTCCCGGGCCGGTCCCCTCACCGCAGCTCCACTGACGCACCCGGGATCACCGTGTCGAGCACGGTGGCGAGCTTCACATTGGTCTCCTCGGCCTCGGCCTCGGGGTCGGAGCCGGCGACGATCCCCGCGCCGGCGCGCAGCCGGAGGACCGCGGTGGGCGGGGCGGTGAGGTCCGCGCTGAGCAGCGCGCTGCGGATGCCGATCATCCACTCGCCGTCGCCGCGGGCGTCGGCCCACCCGACGGGGCCCGCCCAGTAGCCCCGGTCGTCGGGCTCGCCGGACCGGATCGCCTCGAGCGCCGCGGCGCGGGGCGTGCCGCCGACGGCCGGCGTCGGGTGGAGGCACTCGAGCAGCTGGAGCGCCGTCGGGAGCGGCTCGATCAGCCGCCCGGTGATGCGCGTGCCGAGGTGTGCCACCGAGCGGAACGCCACCAAGGAGGGCTCGGGAGGGACGTCGAGCTCGTCGCAGAAAGGGCGCAGCATGTCCGCCACGGCGTCGACGACGTAGCGATGCTCGGCGCGCTCCTTGTCCGACCCGGCGAGCCGGCCCTGCGCGTCGGCGTCGGCGCGGGCGGTGGTGCCCCGCGAAACGGTGCCCGCTAACGGGTGGCACGTGACGCGCCGTTGGTGCCGGGCGACGAGAAGCTCGGGAGTGGCGCCGAAGAAAGTGCCGTCCGGCGTCGGCATGGCGAACACGGTGCACGTCGGCTCGGCGGCCCGCAGTCGTCGCAAGACCGGCGTGAGGGCCAGCACGCCGTCGAGGTCGACGCTGAGCGGCCGCGACAGCACGACCTTCTGCAGGGGTGACCCCGGCGCCTGCATCTCCCGCACGGCGCGGGCGACCTCGGCGCGGTAGCCGGCGCTGTCGAGCGCCGTGGTCACCCGGCGGACCGTGACGGGCGTGCCGTGGTCGGCCGCCTCGACCTCGGGGACCGTCCCGTACTGCCAGAGCACGGCGTCGAACAGCTCGTCGGTGTCGGGCAGGGGCTCGCCGGCCGGCCCGACGGCGGTGGCCCAGCGACGCGTCACGCCGCCGGCGTCGCTGGCGATCCCCATGGTGAAGCGCGGGATCACGAGGTACCCGGCCATGGCACCGGTGAAGGGGAGCGCGCCCATGGCGACGGGGCCCGTGCCGAGCCCCCCGACGGCGTCGTCGCACGGGATGGCGGTGAGCGCGTCGTGGGCCTCGTGCGCCTCGACCAGCTCGGCGGTGCCCCAGCCGACGAGGGTCAGGCCGGGCCGGTCGAAGAGCGCGGTGGGGCTGCCGTCGAACTGGAGGGCGTCGGGGCCGTACTCGAGCGGGACGGTGCGGGCGTGGAGGGCGGTGGTCACGCCGGCGCTCCGGCCCGCGTTGCCACGACGAGCTGGCTCAGGCCGCCGGCGAGCGGCCGGATGCCGACGGCGGAGAACCCGGCGTCGAGCAGCATCCGGCGCAGGACCGGGGCCGGCGGGAGGTACGCCACCGACTCGGGGAGGTAGCGGTACGCCGTGCGGTCCGAGAGGGCGCCGCCGAGCAGGGGCACGACCTTGTTGAACCACAGGTCGAAGCCGGCGCGCCAGACGCCGGACGTTGGGGCGTCGACCTCGAGGACGCCGAGACGCCCGCCCGGTCGCAGGACGCGGGCGGCCTCGGCCAGCGTGGCGGCCAGGTCGGTGAAGTTGCGCAGGGCGTACCCGCAGACGAGCCCGTCGAACGCCTCGTCGGCGAAGGGGAGCGCGCACCCGTCGGACTCGACGAGGGGCACGCCGGAGTGGTTGGCCGCCAGCATGCCGGCGCTCAGGTCGGTGCCGACGACGGTGTACGTGTGGCGGGTCGCGGCGCGGGACAGGTCGCCGGTGCCGCAGGCGAGGTCGAGGACGCGGGCGCCGTCGGGGAGCCCCAGCGCCGTCACGGTCGTGCGGCGCCAGCGCTGGTCGAGCCCGAGCGTCATCAGCCGGTTGTCGAGGTCGTAGCGCGGCGCGATGAGGTCGAACATGGCGCGCACGCGTGCCGTCTTCTCCTCGGGGGCCGGCAGGACGGACGCGTCCGGGGGCATCGTGGGCCCGGACGGCCCCGACGGGGCCCCGGGGGGCGGGCGACGGCGCGCCCTGGAGGTGGGGGAGGCCGGCGTCGTCAGCGGTAGTAGCGGTAGACCACCTGGGCGACGCACGCCGGCTTGGGCGCGTCGCGGACCTCCATGACCAGGTCGTAGGTGACCTGCACGCCGCCCTCGACGTCGTCGACGGCGGCCACCGTGACCCCCATGCGCAGGTCGGAGCCGACCGGGACGGGAGAAGGGAAGCGGACCTTGTTGCAGCCGTAATTCACGCCGAACTTCGTGTTCTCGACGTGGATCACCTGGTTGAGGAGCACGGGCGCCAGCGACAGGGTCAGGTACCCGTGACCGATGGCGACGCCGAAGGGGCCGTCCTTGGCCCGCTCGGGGTCGACGTGGATCCACTGGTGGTCGTCGGTGGCGTCCGCGAAGAGGTTCACCCGCTCCTGGCTGATCGTCAGCCACTCGGAGTGGCCGAGCTCCTTACCGACGAAATCTCCGAAGGCGTCGACGCCGTCGATGGTGGTGGGCATGCTGCGCTCCTCGCTGGTCACGTTCGATTCAGGTTTGGCACGCTACCCGCGCGGGGGTGCCTCACTACGCTGACTCTGTGACCGTCCCCCACGAGCACGAGCACCTCCCGCCGCATCACCACCGGGACATCGGCGGCGGCGGGGCGAGGGCCGCCGTGTTCGGCGTGAGCGACGGCCTCGTCACCAACATCTCCCTGGTCCTGGGCATGGCCGGCGCCAATCCCGGCGGCTCGATCGTGCGGTTGGCCGGGATCGCGGGCCTGGTCGCGGGGTCCTTCTCCATGGCCGCCGGCGAGTACCTGTCCATGACGGCCCAGCGCGAGCTGATGGAGCGCGAGCTCGAGGTGGAGCGCCGGGCGCTGGAACGGCACCCCAAGGGCGAGGAGGCCGAGCTCCGGGGCATGTACGTCCGCCGTGGCATCGACCCCGGGGTGGCCGAGGACATGGCTAACCAGGTCATGCAGGATCCGGACCTGGCCCTCGAGACGCACGCGCGCGAGGAGATGGGGATCTCGCTGGAACGCCTGGGGTCGCCGTGGCAGGCGGCCGCCGCGTCGTTCGTCACGTTCGCCATCGGCGCGTTCATCCCGCTGTTGCCGTGGCTGATCGGGTCGGGGACGGCGGCCATCGTGGCGTCGATCGTCCTCGGCGCGCTGGCGTCCCTGGTCGTGGGGGCGGTGCTGGCCCGCTTCACCGAGCGGTCGGTGATCGCCTCCGCCCTGCGGCAGCTCGCGGTGACGACGGTCGCCGCAGGGGTCACCTTCGGCGTCGGCAAGGCGATCGGAACGGGCGTCAGCTGAGCGGCGAGGGGCGCCGGTACGAGCGGTCGACGTGGTCGACCGTGAAGCCGATGCGCTCGTACAGCGCCACCGCGGCCTCGTTGGTCGCGTCGGTGTACAGCATCCCGACGCGGACGCCGCGGTCGGACATCGAGGTGAGACCGGCCACCGTGAGGGCACGCCCCAAACCGGCGCCGTGGTGCGCCGGGTCGACGCCGATCACGTAGATCTCGCCGAGCACGGGCGTGCGGGCCCAGTGGATCTTGGTCCAGCAGAAGCCGATGAGGCCGTCGCCGTCGGGGTCGTCGGCCACGAGAAACCCCGCGAGGTCGACCCATTCGGCCGCCAGCCGCTCGTGCAGCTGGGCCAGGTTCCACGAGCCCTGCTCGGGGTGGGAGGCGAAGGCGCGGTTGTTCACCCTGAGCCAGGCGTCGTCGTCTTGGCCCGGCGCGAACGGACGGGTCACGACCGGCCGGGTCGCCCGCACCACGTCGTCGGGCAGCGGCAGCGGCACCCGCATCTGCACCACGTCGCGCTCGGGCGCGAAGCCGTGACGGCGCGCCAGGTCGTCGTCGGCCGGCCCCGCCTGCATGGCCCACAGGTGCAGCGCGCCGGCACCGTCCTGCTCGGCGAGCGCGACCGCCGCGTCCACGAGCTCGTCGGCCGGCGCGCCGCCCGAGCCGGCGGGGTCGACGACGAGGTGGAGCGTGCGCGTGCCGTCCTTGGCCGACGTGAGGAGCGCGTAGCCGGCGAGGGCGCCGTCGCGGTCGGCCAGGACGAGGATGGCGTCGTCCGCTTCGGAGCCGGCGCCGGCCTCGCCGGCGACCGCGTGGTACTGCGGCTCGGGCAGTGGCGGGTGGTCGGCGGCCTCGTCTGCTCTCCGGAGCAGCGCGGTCAGCGCCGTGCGGCGATCGGCGTCGATCTCCCGCAGCGGCACGACGTCCATGGCGGCCAAGGTAACCCGGCCACCCGGTACGTTGAGCGGGTGGCGAAGCCGAGGACACCGAAGGGACGGGCGAAGCTCGTGATGGAGCGCCTGGCAGTGCTCTTCCCGGGGACGGCGAAGGATCTCTGCGCGCTCGACTTCGAAACCCCGTTTCAGCTCCTCGTGGCGACGATCCTGTCGGCCCAGTCGACCGACCAGCGCGTGAACATGGTGACGCCGGACCTCTTCAAGAAGTACCCCGACGCGCAGTCGCTGGCGGCGGCGAACCCGGAGGCCGTCGAGGAGCTGATCCACTCCACCGGGTTCTTCCGCTCGAAGACGAAGAGCATCATCGGGATGGCCGGCGCGGTGGTCGAGCGGTTCGACGGCGAGGTGCCCTCGGCGCTCGAGGACCTCGTCACGCTGCCCGGCGTGGGGCGCAAGACCGGCAACGTGGTCCGCAGCGTGGCCTTCGGCGAGCCCGGCCTCCCGGTCGACACCCACGTCCTGCGGTGCAGCGAGCGGCTCGGCCTGACCGAGCGGCTCGGCGCCAACGACCGTAAGGACGCGGTCAAGGTCGAGCACGAGCTCAACTCGTTCATCCCCCCGGCCGAACGCGGCGCCTTCAGCCTGCGCATGATTCTCCATGGGCGGGAGACATGTGTCGCCAGAAAGCCGCGTTGTTCGGTCTGCGTGATGAACGATTTCTGCCCCTACGCGCATCGAGTCGCGTGAGGGGGGGTCTTTTGGCCCCTTTTTGGGCAATTCGGATTTCGCGTGCTGAAAACCGAGACACCTGCCGCTACCATTAGGCGTTGGAACCGGGTCCCGCCACCTGGTTCCAAATGAGCCGTTGCTGGGATCCGCCTCCTGGCCGGCTCGCCCAATGCCGGCCTTCGGGCCGGCATTGGTGCGTCCGGAGACCTGCACTTTCGCGCTGACTCCCGCCGCACCGGACCGCGCTGGTACTACTCCAGGTGTTACCCTCGATCCATGGTCACCAAGCGTTCGGTCTCCTTGGACGACGAGGTCGCCTCGTCGGTCGAGGAGGCGGCCAAGCAGGACGGCGTCTCGTTCAGCGCGTGGCTCTCGACCGCCGCCGAGCGCCAGCTGCGGGTGCGCCAGGGACTCCGCGGGGTCGCCGCCTGGGAGGGTGAGACGGGCTCGCTCAGCGCCGAGGAGTTGGCGGCGGGCGAGGCCCTCTTAGCCCGCCTGCGCTCCGGGGTGTCCGGCGTGGCGTCACGCGTCCGGCGCCGGTGAGCACCGGTCGCCGGGAGGGACTCGTCTACGGCTTAGGTGCCCTGCACGCCGCCGCCCGGGGTGACCGCATGATGTGGGCGTTGCACCGGGCCGCCCTGGCCAACGGGATCGTCCCCCTCGTACCCGCCGTCACCGTGGCCGAGGGGTACCGGACCGAGGCGCGCAACGACCGGATCGCCGAGCTGTTGGCCGGGACCGTGGTCGAGTCGTTCTCGGGCGAGGCCGCCCGGCGCTCCGGCGAGCTGGCCGCCCGCTGCGACACCTCGGACCTCAGCACGGTGGCCGTCGTCGAGCTGGCCGAGCGGCGCAACTGTGCCGTCGTCGCCCAGCGCCAGCCAGTACTGCGCCAGGCTTCGAATCTGCTCGGCCACGAGCTGGTGTTTTACTCCGTCTGACGCGTGAGGGCGGACGCCCCGCCGGTGGCGGCCAGGATTCTCAATCCCTTGTCACGCCTATGTCACGCGGTAATGTCACGATTCTGCGTTACAGGCAGTGTTGTTTCATCCGCCACCCAGAGGGTCTCGGAGCTCCTTGGCGACATTTGGCTGAGGGGGAGGGAGAGGGATTCGATGTTCTCATCGTCCGGAGGAAACCTGCGTCGTATCGGCACCGTGGCCGCGGCGTTCAGTCTCTCGATCGGCGGGCTCGTGATGGGTTCGCTCATGCTTCTCCCGGCCGCGCCCGCCTCCGCCGACGTCCCGTGCGGGAACACCGGCGTCTTCGGTGTCTCCGGTCAGACGGGGACCTGCACGTACCAGACAGTGGGCGCGGACACGTTCACCGTGCCGCCC
>DATDIE010000014.1:0-2368 GCA_036521235.1 Acidimicrobiales bacterium
AGGTGGAGCGCACCATGCGCATCAATTACCTGTCGCCGGTGGCGATCTCACTGGCCCTGCTGCCACGGCTGCTCGAGCGCAAGGCAGGCACCATCGTGAACGTGTCGAGCCTCGGTGGACGCCTGGGCATCACGACAGAGGCGGCGTACTCCGGCTCGAAGTTCGCGCTGGCCGGCTGGAGTGAATCCATGGCGATCGACCTCGACCGCACCGGCGTCTCGGTCAAGCTGATCCTTCCCGGTGCCATCGACACCGAGATCTGGGACCAGCCGGACAACGATGCTCCGCTCTACGACGGCCCCAAGGAACCGCCCGAGTCGATCGCCGGCGCCCTTGTCGACGCGATCGACAGTGACCGCTTCGAGCACTACCTGCCCGACATGAAGGCGGTGATCGAGATGAAGACGTCGGACATCGACGCCTTCATGCTCGGCATGCGCGCGCTGACCGACCCCGAATCGTGAAGGCCCTCCTCTTCGGCGCCCCGCCCGACGAGGGCGAGGTGCGACCCACGCCCGAGGACGAGTTGGAGCAAGCGCTCGTCGGCATTCCGTTCGGCCTGCACCAGATCGAAGACGCCCGCCTGGTGCGGCCCGACTGGGTGCTGACCAAGCCCATCCTGTCGGGGATCTGCGGCTCTGATGCCAAGCTCGTGTTGGGTGACTTCAACACCGGCGACATCGACAATCCGATGGCGGCCTTCGCCTCGCTCCCTCACGTCCCGGGGCACGAGGTCGTAGCCGAGGTCGTCGAACTGGGGCCCCGAGCGAACGGGCTGGACGTCGGCCAGCGGGTGGTGCTGAACCCTTGGCTCACCTGCGGACCTCGGGGCATCGACCCGATGTGCCCACCGTGCCAGGCCGGGGATTTGAGCCTTTGCTGGAGTTTCACCAAGGGTGACCTCGGCCCAGGTGTGCACGTGGGAGTCATCACCGCCGCCCCGGGCGCGTGGGCTGAGCGGCTGGCCGCCCACGACTCGATGCTCATCCCGGTGCCCGAGGGCGTCTCGAACGAGGCCGCCGTACTGGCCGACCCCTTCTCGGTCTCGTTCCACGCCATCGTCCGGCATCCCCCGCCACGGAACGGCCGGGTCCTCGTCTACGGGGCCGGTGCGCTCGGCCTAACCAGTGTCGCCATCCTCACTTCGCTGTACCCGGGAGTGGAGGTCGGCGTCGTCGCACGTTTCGAGGCCCAGCGCGAGATGGCGACGCGCTTCGGCGCGTCCGCCGTCTTCTCCCACGAACCCCGGCTCGCTCTCGTCGAGGAGCTGGCGGCGTGGTCGGGCGCCGTGCTCCACATGCCGCTCGACGGGCTACCCGTTACCCATCCCGGCCACATAGACGTCGTGTACGACTCCATCGCCAAGGCGGAGACGCTCGAGGTCGGGGTGCGGGTGCTGGCCGAACGCGGCCGCCTCGTGTACACGGGCGTCGCGACGCCGGAGCGCTGGGAGTCCACCCCGATCTACTTCAAGGAGATCACCATCGCGGGGTCCAACGCCTTCGGTGTCGAAGACTTCGAGGGGACGCGCCAGCACGCCATCGCGCACTACCTCCAATTGGTGGCCGACGGGCGGCTGGACATCACGCCGATGCTGACGCACCGCTTCAGCCTCGAGGACTGGTGGCCCGCGCTCAAGTCTCTGGCTCGCCAAGACCGCAGCGGTGCCCTGAAGGTTGCGTTCACGCCCAACGGCTGACGCCGGACGCTGTTAAGCGCCGGTGCCGAGCTCGCTGAACTTCTCGTAGCGGACGGTCGCGGCGCGCACCCACACCGGGTCCGGCTCGATCCTCCTCCCGATCGCGGACCAACGGGCCGAGTCGTCAAGTGACGTCTCGAGCCCCGCCGCCAGGCGGGCGAAGTAGGCGGCGCCCAGCGCCGCGCCTTCGGGTACAGCGACCGCGTCGACCGGCAGGTCGGTGGCGTCGGCCACCGCCGCCATCCAGGCCGTGACCCGTGAGCCACCGCCGCTCGCGACAATGCGGGTGGCCTTGACGCCGGCACGGTCGAGCATCCGTCGCACCACGAAGCCGCTCGCCTCGTACGCGGCGCGCTCGAGTGCCTCGGGCTCTGAGCCGATGTCGAGGCCGTAGAGGTTGGAGCGCAACGAATGGTCCTCGAAGGGGGTGCGTTCGCCCCGGACGTACGGCAGCCAGACGGGCACCCGGTCCGGCTGACCGAGCCGCGGCTCGAGTCGCTCGCGGTCGGGGCCCGGCTGAGGAGTGCCACGCAGCAACCGCCGCGCCCAGTCCACGAACAATGCCCCCGCGTTGGACGGACCGCCGATCAGGAAGCGGTCGCGCGTCGTGTGCGGGTAGCTGATCAATCCCGGTGCCACGAGCCACTCTTCGCACACGGCCCACACGAT
>DATDIE010000015.1:0-5169 GCA_036521235.1 Acidimicrobiales bacterium
CTCATCGAGGCCGTGACGTACAGGATGGGGCCGCACACCACGTCGGACGATCCGACGCGCTACCGCTCACGCGCCGAGGAGGAGGAGTGGCGGGCCAAGGACCCGTTGGTCCGCCTGCGCGCGCTCCTGCACAACGAGGGCCTGGCCGACGACGAGTTCGAACAGGACGTCTCGGTGGCGGCGGGCGACGTGGCGACGGCGCTGCGCACGGGTGTCCTCGATATGCCCAACCCCGAACCGGCCGCCCTCTTCGAGCACGTCTACGCCGGCCCCCACCCCCTGGTCGACGCCGAGCGGGACGCCTACCTCGAATACCTCGCCGAATTCGACGAGCTTTCGTGATGGCCATCGCGATCGCCCCCACTTCCGTCGTCGACGACGCCACGACCAACACCGGCCCCACGACCATGACGCTCGGCAAGGCGCTCAACACGGGGCTCCGGCGTGCCCTGGCCGACGACCCCAAGGTCGTCCTGATGGGCGAGGACATCGGCAAGCTCGGCGGCGTCTTCCGCGTCACCGAGGGCCTGCAAGCCGACTTCGGCGACCGCCGGGTCATCGATACGCCGCTCGCCGAGTCCGGTGTCGTCGGCACCGCCGTCGGGCTCGCCCTGCGCGGGTACCGACCCGTCTGCGAGATCCAGTTCGACGGGTTCGTCTACCCCGCCTTCGACCAGATCGTCTCCCAGGTCGCGAAGTTCCGTTACCGCAACGAGGGCCGCGTCGCCATGCCCCTCACCATCCGCATCCCGTACGGCGGTGGCATCGGTGCCGTCGAGCACCACTCCGAGTCGCCCGAGGCGTACTTCGCCCACACGGCCGGCCTGCGCGTCGTGACGCCGTCCAATCCCGCCGATGCGCACCGCATGATCCGCCAGTCGATCGCCAGCAACGATCCCGTGATCTTCTTCGAACCGAAGCGCCGCTACTGGGAGAAGGGCGACGTCGACGAGACGGCTCCCCTCGATGCCGTCCCGCTCCACCAAGCCCGCATCGCCTGCGTCGGCACCGACGTCACCGTTGCAGCGTACGGCCCCATGGTGGCCACCTCGATCGAAGCCGCCGGAATCGGCGCGGAGGAGGGAATCTCCCTCGAGGTCGTCGACCTACGTTCGCTGTCGCCGATCGACTTCGAGACGCTCGATGCTTCGGTGCGCAAGACCGGACGGCTTGTCGTCGTCCACGAGGCACCCGTGTTCGGGGGCCTCGGTGCGGAGATCGCCGCCCGCGTTGCCGAGCATTGCTTCTACTCTTTGGAGTCGCCCGTGCGGCGAGTCGGTGGCTTCGCCACGCCGTACCCACCGGCCAAGCTCGAACGCCACTTCCTGCCCGACGCCGATCGCATCCTCCACGAGGTCGACCGGTGCCTGCGGCCATGAGCGGCGACGCCTCCCAGGTCCGCCCGTTCCTCCTGCCCGACCTGGGCGAGGGCCTCACCGAGGCGGAGATCGTGGCCTGGTACGTCGCGCCCGGCGACCGTGTCGAGTTGAACCAGGTCCTCGTGGAGGTGGAGACGGAAAAGGCGGTCGTCGAGCTGCCAAGCCCCTTTGCCGGCACCGTCGTGGAGCTGTTCGCCGCGCCGGGCGAGTCCGTCGAGGTCGGCGCGCCGCTCATCTCGATCGGGTCGGACCCTGCGGGCACTCGTGACACCGACACCCCTGACGGCGAGAAGGTGTCCGTCCTCGTCGGCTACGGCCCTTCCGATCCGGCGCCCAGCCGCCGGCGTCGCGGGAAGGGCGGGGGCGCGCACCGGGGCCACACTCCCTCCCCGTCGGCGGCACCCCCCGCGTCGGGGCCGACCGCGGCACGTCCGGCCGGTGCGCGCCCCCTGGCGTCGCCGCCGGTCCGCTTCATGGCGCGCCAAGAGGGCATCGACCTGGCCGACGTCGTCGGCCGGGGGCCCGGCGGGATCATCACCCGCGAAGACCTCGCGGCGCACCTGGCGAGCACGGCGCCTTTCGCCGTGCGGCAGACGCCGCAGGCAACAGACCAACCCGAGCGCGAGAGCCGGGTCCCCGTCCATGGAATACAGAAGCACATGGCCGAGGCGATGGTCCGGAGCGCCACGACGGCACCCCAAGCGTGCGTGTTCCTGACCGTGGACGTCACGCCCACGTCGGAGCTGCTCGAGCGGCTCCGCGCCAATCGCCACTTCGAGGGTGTGAAACTCACAGTCCTCACCCTGGTGGCACGGGCGGTCGTCTTGGCCCTCCGTGACCATCCCTCGCTCAACTCGTCATGGGACGACGCGACGAATGAAGTTGTGACGAAGCACTACGTCAACTTGGGCATCGCAGTGGCCGGACCGCGCGGGCTCGTCGTGCCGAACGTAAAGGACGCCCACGACCTCAACCTGCGAGACCTGGCGACGGCGCTTGCCGCACTGACCGAACAAGCCCGGGCCGCGCGCTCGACCCCGGACGACCTGAGCGGCGGGACGATCACGATCACCAACGTCGGCGTGTTCGGCGTCGACGCCGGCGTGCCGCTCCTCAACCCCGGCGAGGCGGCCATCTTGGCGCTCGGCGCAGTGCAGCGGCGGCCCTGGGAGCACGGCGGCGCCATGGCCCTGCGCGACGTCGTCACGCTGAGCCTGGCGTTCGACCACCGGCTGGTCGACGGCCAAGGCGCGGCGCGGTTCCTGCGCGCGGTGGGTGAGGTGCTGACCGACCCCACCAATCTCGTTGCCCTGAGCTGATCGGGGCGTCCTCAGCCGCTTTCGGCCAGTAGATGCTGGAGACCATGGCGCAGCGTGCGCAACTGGCGCTCGAGGTCCTGGAGCTCACGCACGAGCCGGATCGCCTCTTCTCGATCGAGCGCCGGGGCGCCCGGGCGCAGCATGGCGAGCGAGCGTCGCAGCGTTTCCAGCTCGTACCGCCGTTCCATCACGCTACGAACATACGTTCGCACAGCGGTGGAGGCAAGGGCCGCGACGCCGAGCCAGCTGAGCGACCTTTTCCCGCGTGTCCGTTGTCGTTTTGCCCCGGCGGCGCGAAGGTATAAGCGTGTGTTCGCGGGGCACCGCGAAGCCACGAGAAGGAGGGTGCGATGAGGACCGTCCGAGACGTCATGAGTGGGAACATCGAGGTCCTTCGGACCACGGAGACCGCCGCCGACGCCGCAAGCTTCTTGGCGTCCCACGTCGACGACTCCGTACCCCTTTGCCTGTCCGACGGGAGCTTGGCCGGCTCGGTGAGCAACCGCGACATCGTGAGCAAGGTCGTGGCGAAGGGTCTTGATCCGCGAGAGATCATCCTGGCCGAGTTTGCCGAACCCATCGACGTGCCGGCGCTCGACGCCGACCTCACCGTCGAAGATGCGGCGAGCTACATGTACCGCGAGCACCGGGCCCGTCTGCCTGTCACCAGCGGGAATCGGGTCATAGGCCAGGTGACCCAGCGCGACATCGCCCGCTCACTCTCGTTCCGCCCGTCCTGGACCGACGCCTGAACCCGCTCGGGACCTGAGGCCTGCCGTCACGAGGGCGACACGCGGGGTCCGGCTGTCTCCCGGTCGCTGACGGCTGGATGTTGCGAGAACGTGACGGACTGACGCCATTCCTTCTACGCTTACTTTCCTGACGCAAGTCAGCCGCACACGCACGGTTTTTCTGGGGAAAGGCTCCGAGTGGGCCCGGGGGGTGCCGGACGGCGTGGGTCTCGTCGTGCCGGCCCGAGGACGAAAGCGAGGGGAGATGGCGAAGGCGGGCCTCCATCCCTACCGCCGCGTGGCCGATGCCGCGTTCGAGCCCCATTCCTTCGCTGCGTCCTCCCTCCCGGGCACCGGGGATTGAGTCCCGGCCGGCGGGGCCAGCGCCCCGCCGGCCGTCAGTCTCTTCTTACCCCTTGGTGGCGCGCGCCGCGTCCTGGATCGTCGTGGCGACACCTAGAGCGTCGTCGCACGTCACGACGAGACGCCCGTATTCGGCGCCCGTGAGCTCCACGACGACCGCCTGACCGCGGCCGTGCACGGCTGCGAAGTCCTTGCCGAAGCCACCGCGGCGCGTGCCAACGGCGATCACATCGGGAAGACCGGTGCCCGGAGCGCGGATGCCGCGCAACTCGGGCCAGGCGTCGTCGACCGCGCGCACCGAGTCGACTGCGGTCAGCGGGACGCGGATGTCGCCGTGGAACCCCTCCGCCTTCTCGGCCGCGTGCAGGTGCAGCACGAGCCCGCTGCCGTCGACCGTGAGTTCCGCCATGGCGCCGAGTCTACGAACGGGCTCACAGGCGCGAGGGTTAGCCTCGCCACTCATGTGGCCACCTGCTCCCGGCGGCACCTGGGTGCTCGATCTCGACGGCGTGGTGTGGCTGTCCGGCCGCCCGATCCCCGGCGTCGACGAGGCGGTCGCCCGTCTGCGTGGCGCGGGCGTGCGCGTGTTGTTTGCCACGAACAACTCGTCACCGACGCGCGCCGAGCTGAAGCGGCGCCTCGACCATTGCGGCATTGCAGCCACGGACGACGACCTGCTGCGGTCGGCCGACGTCGCGGCCGGGCTCCTCCAGCCGGGCACGACGGCGGTGGTCCTGGGCGACGACGGGATCATCGAGGCCTTGGCGGCGCGCGGGGTCAGGGTCGTGCCCGAAGGACCGGTGGACGCCGTCGTCGTGGGCTGGACGCGGGGCTTCACCTTCGAGCGGGTGGACCAGGCGGCGCGGGCGGTGCGCGAGGGGGCTCGGCTCATCGGCACGAACGGCGACCCGACCTTTCCCACGCCCGACGGCCTGGTGCCGGGGGCGGGCGCCCTCCTCGCAGCGGTGGCGACGGCGGCCGAGGCCATGCCGGAGGTGGCAGGAAAGCCCCACCGTCCGACGGCCGACGCGATCCTGGCCCGCGTGCCGGCAAACGAGCTCCGGGTCATGGTGGGGGACCGGCCTGCGACCGACGGGGCGTTGGCGACCCAACTCGGGATCCCCTTTGCGCTCGTCTTTTCGGGCGTGACCAGGGAAGGTGACCCCCCGGCGCAGGATACGCCTGGGGCCGTGGAGCCGGCCGCCACGGCCAAAGACCTCCTTGCGCTCGTAAGAGCGACGCTGAGCCGGTCGTAGAAAGTGCTTGCTACTAGCTAGCACTTTAGATACTGTTGTTCAATGGCAAGCAATGAGCGGATTCGCAAATATCTCGATGCGGGCTCGGTGTTCGGCCAAGTGACCCGTGGCCGGGCCGAAG
>DATDIE010000016.1:0-22820 GCA_036521235.1 Acidimicrobiales bacterium
TCCAGTCGCTCGACAACGTGTCGACCCAGGGGCGCAGCCTCCTCGAGGCCTATTACCCCCAGATCGTCGACCAGCTGCAGACGCTCCAGGCGGTGAGCGGTCAACTCGCGCAGCACCAGTCCGATCTGGCCAACCTCCTCAGCCAGATCCCCCTCGCCGACAACGCGCTGCCCCAAGCCGTGCGCAGCGGCTACGTGCAGCTCTACGAGAACATCATCGTCTGCGGCATCCCGGGCCTCGGATCGGACAACTCGCAGCCCGCGTTCTCGTGCGCGCCGAACCAGTCAAACTCCACGAGCTCGGGCAGCGGGGGCTAGGGCGCGCCATGGTCACCCGCCGCCTCATCATCAACCTCATCGTCTTCTTCGTCGTGAGCTTCGCGCTCGTCGGCTACGGGATCGTCAACCTGCTCGGCAACCCGCTCTCGAGCCCCACCACGCTCACGACGAACTTCCCCAACGCGTCCGGCCTCTACGCCGGCTTCGAGGTCGAGCTCAACGGCGTGCCCGTCGGCACCGTGAGCTCCACCGCGCTGACCAAGCACGCCACCACGGTCACCATGAGCATCAACCCGGGCGTCGGCGTGCCCGACGACGTGCAGGCGTCCGTGCAGATCGCCAACGACCTCGGCGAGCAGGTCGTGAACCTCGTGCCGTCGCACGGCGGGAGCGCGCCGGACCTGAAGAGCGGGGCCAACGTCCCGGTGGCGCCGAACCAGACCCCGGCCGACGTCGGCCAGGTCGTCGACTCGGCGACCAGGCTGCTCCAGGCGATCCCGGCGCAACAGCTCAACCAGCTGATCACCGAGCTCGCCACGGCGCTGCAGGGCCAGGCCGGCAACCTGCGCACGCTCATCGATGCGGGCACCACCTTCAACAAGGAGTTCGTCGCCTACCAGCAGCAGTTCACCGAGCTGCTCGCCAACGCACCCCCCTCCCTCGATGCCGTCACCGCCGTCGCCCCCGAGCTCCGCCAGGACCTCATCAACACGACGGCGCTCGTCCAGGTGCTGGCCGACCAGAAGCAGAGCGGGCTGCACGACCTCCTCGCCAACGGCTCGACCGCCTTCAGCGAGATCAACAACCTCGTCACCTCCCAGTCCGCCAACCTCGGCTGCGTCCTGCACGACGCCGCCGACATCCTCACGAACGTCGCCCAGCCGGCCAACCTGAACAACCTCTCCCAGGGCCTCGCCTACAACACGTACTTCTTCGGCGCCGTGGACAAGATCGCCGTCGCCGGCGCCGCCAAGGCCCCCACCAAGAACAGCCCGCCCGACCAGAACCAGGTCTTCCTGCGCACCCGCTTGCTGCTGCCGCCGATCATCTCCGAGCAGGGCGTCTCCTACGCCACCGCCAACCCGATCCCCAACACCCTCCCCGGCGCGGGCTGCAACACGGTCTTCGGCCAGGGCGTCGGCCCGGCCACCCAGCCCGGCTTCACCCCGGCCGCCGGCGGCCACGTGATCCAGCCGACCGCGCAGGAGGCCAACGTCGAGCTCAACTCGGGCCCGACCGTCCCGGTCTCGAACGCCTCGTACCGGGTGCGCGCCAGCAGCGCCGGCCTGCTCCTCGCCCTGGGCGGCCTGGTCGTCCCGGTCCTGTTCCTGGCCTGGGGCGCCCGCCCGTCCCGCCGGCGCACGAGGCGGCGGGCGTAGCCGCCCCTAGGAAGAGGACAACCCCGCACCACCCGGGTGCGACGGCCGGCCCGGACCGGCATGGGAGGATTTCGGAGGGAACATGCAGATGAGGAGCCATTCGTGGAACGCGGGGTGAAGGTCGTGGGCGCCGTCGACGACGCAGCCGACGACAAGGACAAGGAAGAGGACACGGACACGCCGGTCGACGTCACCGACGCCGCAGCGGATCCGCCGCGCCCTCCCACCAAGCGCCGTCCCGGCGGCCCCGAGCCCGGCCCGAGCCGAAAGACCCTCGCCATCGTCGGCGTGGTCGCCGCGTTGGGCCTCCTCGGCACGCTGATCTTCGGCGTCCTCTACGCCACCAAGAGCTCGGGCCAGATCCAGGACCCCGCCGTCCTCAGCGCCTCGCGCACGTTCCTGACCGACTTCTTCAACTTCAACGCCAAGACGGTCGACTCGGACTTCAACGCCGTCACGGCCATGGCGACCGGCCAGTTCTCGTCGCAGGCCTCGCAGTTCTTCAACTCGAACATCCGCAAGGCGCTCGAGTCGGCGCTGGCCGAGTCGCGCGGCCAGATCCGCTATCTCGAAGTGCAGTCCGAGGGCGACCCGCCCGGGACGGCGTCGATCTACGCGGTCATCGACCAGACTTACGTCAACAACAAGATCAGCACGCCCCAGTCCGACGTCGTCCGCCTCATCGCCGACCTCCAGCAGGTCGGCGGGGTCTGGAAGATCTCGAGCGTGACCGTGCTCGAGGGTGCCACGCCCGCCAGCGCCACCGGCAACTCCGGGTCGGGCTCCGCCGGCTCGAACGTCCCCGGACAGTAGCCACCGCCGAAGAGAAGTCCTCGAAAAACTTTTCGATCCGTATACGGCTCGGACCCTGCACGTCGCGCTCGACGGTGTAGGGGTGCCGACTCCACTTTCGGCGCGAATTGTTGAGTTAAAACTCAACTCTCCACTCACGCCTCACAATCACTGCCGAGTCCACGAGGCGGGCGCGCCATATGGTCCGGACGAGCCAGCGGGCCCGACGACATATACGGGCATAAACGGCGAGCCGGGGTCTTTTTTGGGTGTCCCGACCCCGACCCCCTCCCGGGGTCCGGCGGTGCGGCGGGGCGGGGCCGCCAGGCCCTCGGTAGCATTGACCCCAGGGCTGCGTGCGGGTCTGTGGTTGAAAGTCGAGGCCAGCCGCAGGCAAAACGACCCACGTAAGGCGACTTGTGGTCGCTGAGCATGGTGCGGCTTAGAGGTAAGCCCTGCCCGTCGAGTCCCCGGTTGTCGGGGGCGGGCGGAGACGAGGCGATGCGTGCCAACGAGGTGCCGTTGGGTGCGGCGGAGACGCCGTGCCGCCGGTGCCGGTGCGTCACCCTCGCGGCAGGCGAGTGTGGGGTCAAAGACCAGGTCAGCCGCACGCAGCCCCGACATCACCCCCGGCGCACCCGGCGGTGAGGCCGCCGCCGGCGCCGGTAGGATCGTTCCGCCATGAGCGTGTTCACGAAGGTCCTCAAAGCGGGTGAAGGCAAGAAGGTCCGGCGCCTGGCCGAGCTCGTCCCGCTCGTCAACGACCTCGAGCCCGAGATGCAGGGCCTCTCCGACGACGCCCTGGCGCACAAGACGGTCGACTTCCGGGAGCGCCTCGACAACGGCGAGTCTCTCGACGACCTGCTGATCGAGTCGTACGCCGTCGTGCGGGAGGCGGCGTGGCGCATCCTCGGCCAGCGCCACTTCGACGTGCAGCTCATGGGTGGCATGGCGCTGCACTTCGGCTGGATCGCCGAGATGAAGACCGGCGAGGGCAAGACCCTCGTCTCCACGCTGCCCGTCTACCTCAACGCCCTCAACGAGCGCGGCGTCCACGTGGTGACGGTGAACGAGTATCTCGCCTCGCGTGACGCCGAGTGGATGGGCCGGGTCCACAAGTTCCTCGGCCTCTCGGTCGGCCTCATCGGTTCGTCCATCGACGACCCGGTGCTGAAGAAGGCCGCCTACGCCGCCGACGTCACGTACGGCACCAACTCGGAGTTCGGCTTCGACTACCTGCGCGACAACATGGCGCGGAGCCGGGACCACATGGCGCAGCGTGACCACGTCTTCGCCATCGTCGACGAGGTCGACTCGATCCTGATCGACGAGGCCCGCACGCCGCTCATCATCAGCGGCCCGGCCGACGAGGCGGCGCAGCTCTACTACCAGTTCGCCTCGATCGCCCGCACGCTCAAGCGCGACGAGGACTACGAGGTCGACGAGGAGAAGAAGACCGTCATCCCGCTCGAGTCGGGGATCGAGAAGGTGGAGAAGGCCGTCGGGGTCGAGAACATCTACGACGACGTCTCGGTCAACTACGTGCACCAACTCACGAAGGCGCTCACGGCGAAGGACCTCTACAAGCGGGACAAGGACTATCTCGTGGCGGGCGGCGAGGTGAAGATCATCGACGAGTTCACCGGCCGTGCACTCGAGGGCCGGCGCTGGTCCGACGGCCTGCACCAGGCGGTCGAGGCCAAGGAGCGGGTGAAGATCAAGGAGGAGAACCACACCTGGGCCACCGTCACGCTGCAGAACTACTTCCGCATGTACGAGAAGTTGTCGGGCATGACCGGGACCGCGGAAACGGAGGCCGGCGAGTTCGCCTCGACGTACGGGCTCCCCGTCGTGCCGATCCCGACCAACAAGGACATGGTCCGCGGCGACAACCCCGACCTCGTCTTCAAGTCCGAGGAGGCGAAGTTCAACGCGGTCGTCGACGACATCGTCGAGCGCAACGAGATCGGCCAGCCGATGCTCATCGGCACGGCGTCGGTGGCGAAGTCCGAGCTCCTGTCCCGCCTGCTCGACAAGCGCGGCATCACGCACAACGTCCTGAACGCGAAGCAGCACTTCCGTGAGGCCGAGATCGTGGCCCAGGCCGGACGGCGGGGCTCGGTGACGGTGGCGACGAACATGGCCGGCCGTGGCGTCGACATCATCTTGGGCGGGAACGCCGAGCTCCTGGCCCAGCACGAGCTGTTGGCCGACGGCGTCGAGCTGGACTCGGACGAGGGGCTCGCGCTGCTCGACGAGCGCGAGAAGACGGTGCAGGCACGGTGTAGGGCCGAGGGCGAAGAGGTCCGCAAGCTCGGCGGCCTGTACGTGCTCGGGTCCGAGCGCCACGAGTCGCGCCGCATCGACAACCAGCTGCGTGGCCGTTCCGGCCGCCAGGGCGACCCGGGCGAGTCCCGCTTCTACCTCTCGTTGGACGACGAGCTGCTGCGGCTGTTCGCCACGGGTGCGATGTCGTGGGTGATGGGCCGCACGCTGCCCGAGGACGTGCCGATCGAGTCGAAGACCGTGGCGAAGGCGATCGAGCGGGCGCAGAACACCGTCGAGGGCCGCAACGCCGAGATGCGCAAGGACGCCCTCAAGTACGACGAGGTCATGGACCAGCAGCGCAAGGTGATCTACGAGCGGCGCCTGCAGATCATCGACGGCGACGACCTCGAGGAGCACACCGAGGACCTCCTCGCCGGCGCCGCCGAGTCGCTCGTGGCCGAGCACTGCCCGACCGAGTTCGAGGAGGACTGGGACCTCAAGGCGCTCGTCGACGGGATCACGCAGTACTACCCGACGAAGTTCACGGCCGAGGACCTCCAGCAGGCGGCGACGACCGAGGACCTCGTCGAGTCGATCGTCGAGGAGGCGCTCGAGTACTACGAGCAGCACGGCACGGCGATGCCGGGCGGCGAGGAGACGATGCGCCAGATCGAGCGCGACGTGTACCTGCAGATCCTCGACACCCGCTGGCGTGACCACCTCGCCGAGATGGACAACCTCAAGGACGGCATCCACCTCCGCTGGACCGTGCAGGCCGACCCGCTCAACGCGTGGCAGGAGGAGGGCTACAAGCTCTTCGGCCAGCTGCTCGAGCTCATCGACAACGACTACCTGCGCTACATCCTCCACGTCGAGGCGGTGCAGCCGGCCGCGTCGGAGGAGCCGGACCTGGACAAGGCGGTGTACGCCGCCGCCGACGACCCCGTCGTCGAGACGTCGTCGTTGGCCGGCGCCCTGGCCGCCGAGCGCGGCGCGCAGGTGCCGGCGCAGACCACGCTGCTCTCTCCCGCCGAGGCGATGGCCGCGCAGGCGGCGCAGGCGCAAGTGGCCGAGGGCAACGGGTCCGGCAACGGCAACGGGTCCGGCAACGGGTCCGGCGGGCGCCGGGGCGCCAAGGCGCAGATCAAGATGCCGAACGCCCCCGACGCCGACGCAGCCCGCCCGGTGGTCAAGGACAAGACCGAGAAGGTCGGCCGCAACGAGCCCTGCTGGTGCGGCAGCGGCAAGAAGTTCAAGTTCTGCCATGGCGCCGCCTGACGCCCCTGGGCCCGGCGCAGAGGAACCCCGCGACTTCACCGCCGAGCTCGCGACACTGGGGGACCGGCTCGCCGAGGCCGAGCGCTACCTGGGCCGGGACAAGCTCGAGTCACGCCGGGCCGAGCTCGAGGCCGAGGTGGCCCGGCCGGACCTCTGGGACGACCAGGACAACGCCCGCTCCGTCACCCGCGAGCTCGGCCGCGTCACGGACGACCTCGAGCAGCTCGACGGCCTCCGGGCCACCCTCGACGACGCCAACGCCCTCCTCGAGCTATCGGCGGAGTCGGCCGCGTCGGGTTCTCGTGACGCCGCGCTCGACACCGAACTCGTCGAGACGGTCGACGCGCTCGGGGTGCGCTTCAACGCGCTCGAGCTGCAGTCGCTGTTCTCGGGTGAGTACGACGAGCTCGACGCGGTGGCCGAAGTCCACGCCGGCGCCGGTGGCACCGACGCGCAGGACTGGACAGAGATGCTGCTGCGCATGTACCAGCGTTGGGCGGAGCGCCGCGGCTTCACCGTCGAGCTCGACGAGGCGACGGAGGGCCAAGAGGCCGGGCTGTTGTCGGCGACGTTCATCTTGCACGGTCGCTTCGCCTACGGCTTGATGGCGACCGAGCGCGGCGTGCACCGCCTCGTGCGTATGTCGCCGTTCGACTCGCAGCACCGCCGCCAGACGAGTTTCGCGTCCGTCGAAGTCACGCCGTTCCTCGAGGACGTGTCCGACGTCGAGATCGACGAAAAGGACCTGCGCATCGACACGTACCGCTCGTCGGGCGCCGGCGGCCAGCACGTCAACAAGACGGACTCCGCCGTGCGGCTCACGCACCTGCCCACCGGGGTCGTCGTGGCCGTCCAGAACGAGCGCAGCCAGCACCAGAACAAGGCGAAGGCGATGCAGATCCTCGGGAACAAGCTGGCCGAACGGGCGCGGGCCGAGCGCCAGGCCGAGCTCAGCGCCCTCAGTGGCGACCGGGTCGACAACGCGTGGGGCAACCAGATCCGCTCCTACGTGATGGCGCCGTACCAGTTGGTGAAGGACCTCCGCACGAACTACGAGACGGGCAACGTGGACGCCGTCCTCGACGGGGACCTCGACGCCTTCATGGAAGCCGAGTTGCGGCGCCAGCGGGAGTCCGGCGCGTAGGAGTCCGGCCGCCGTGCCGGCGTGCGGCGGACCGGGGCGGCCGACCCTCCTTCGACGGCCTCGTCACGGTGCGGCGCTGTGGCGCTGTGACCTGCACCGGAGCGGATGACCCGAAACCGTAAGGCGAGGTCCGCTACCATTGTTCGTGGTTCACGGGTCTGCTGCGGGGAAACAGGCCGAAAAAATCTCTTTCTTCCAATTCTTTCCGAGCATTCGGGTTGGCCAATTTTTCTAGATGATTCGATTTCAGAACGTCACGAAGACTTACAAGGGTTCGACCGTCGCCCTGCGCGACGTCACCGTCGAGATCGAGAAGGGCGAGTTCGTCTTCCTCGTCGGCGCGTCGGGCTCGGGCAAGACGACGTTCATCCGGCTGCTGCTGCGTGAGGAGCTGCCCGACCACGGTGAGATCCTCGAGGCCGGCCGCAACATCGTGGACCTGCCGAAATGGCGGGTGCCGTATCTGCGCCGCAACATCGGCTGCGTGTTCCAGGACTTCCGGTTGCTGCCGAACAAGACGGTGTTCGAGAACGTCGCGTTCGCCCTGGAGGTGATCGGGCGGCCCCGCCACGTCGTGGCGAACCAGGTGCCGCAGGTCTTGGACCTGGTGGGGTTGTCGACGAAGCGCGACAACCTCCCCAACGAGCTCTCCGGTGGTGAGCAACAGCGCGTCGCGGTGGCGCGTGCGTTCGTGAACCGCCCGCTGATCCTGCTGGCGGACGAGCCGACGGGGAACCTCGACCCGCAGACGTCGCAGGGCATCATGCAATTGCTGGACCGGATCAACCGCACGGGGACGACGGTGATCGTGGCGACGCACGACGAGGTGCTCGTCGACAAGATGCGTCGGCGTGTCATCGAGTTGTCGAACGGCGCGATGGTGCGAGACCAGGCGCGCGGCGTGTACGGCTTCGACGGCGCGGCGCAAGAGCGCGTCGGGGCGCCGGCCGACGTCGCCGCCGGCGGCATGGGCTGACGGGCTGACGGGCGACCGGGCGTCTGATACTGGCTGTATTTGGAAGGCTGAAGGACTGAATCTGTAATGGCTCCTGTTTCCGTTGACTACGTCGTCCGCGAGACGGCCTCGAACCTCTGGCGCAATCGGCTGATGACGATCGCCGCCGTCTTGACGGTGGCGGTGTCGCTGTCGCTGGTGGGCGCCGCCCTGCTCCTGCGCCAAGGCTCGGCCAACGCGACCGGCACCCTGGAGCGGGGGACCAAGGTCACCGTCTGGATGGAGCCCAACGCCTCCAGCCAGCAGGTCGACGCGGTGAAGACCCAGCTGGCGCAGCTGAACTACGTCCAGCAGCCCTGCGAGTACTGGAACAAGGCCCGGAACTTCTCCGAGGCCCGCGAGCTGCTGCCGACGGACGTCTTCCAGGCCACCACGCAGGCCGAGATGCCGACCTCCTACTGGTGCACGCCCGTGGCCCTGCCCGACGCCGCCCAGGTGGTGCGCACGTTCAACGGGGCGGCCGGGGTGCTGGCGGTGACCGAGCCGTCACAGGCGATCCACAACGAGGAGACGGTGATCAACGTCATCAAGTGGGCGTTCCTCGCGATCGCTGTCGTGCTGATCATCTCGGCGGCGGTGCTGATCCTGAACACGATCCGCATGGCGATCTTCGCCCGACGCCGAGAGGTGTCGGTCATGAAACTCGTGGGGGCCACGAACTGGTTCATCCGCGTCCCCTTCATGTCCGAAGGGTTGTTACAAGGGTTAGCGGGCTCCTTGTTAGCCGCCGGGGTGGTGTGGCTGCTCTATGCGCTGATCAACCACTGGGGCAGCGGGAGAACCACGAGCAACATCTTCACGGCGATCCATACGTCGAGCACCGAGATGATCGTGACGAACGTCGTCGTTGTGTTGGTGGGCGCGTTGATCGGGACCGCGGGTTCGGCGATCGCAATACGGCGGTTCCTCGACGTCTGACGGGCGGGGCGGAGCTGGGTCGACGGGCCGGGCTCTGACGGCCTGGGCTCAGCTCAACTCCTGGGGCCGGCGTCGGCGTCGGCGGGAGCGCATACGAAGCTCCGGTAGGTCCGGCCCTCGCTGACCGTCGTGGTCGAAGTGGGCGCGCAGTGCGCCAGCACCCAACGCATGTCGGGGTTCCGTGTGAGCGGATGCGTGGCGACGAGCGTGGCGTGGATGCGACCGGCACCGACCCATTGGACGAACGTGCGGAGCGGCGTGCTGGGCACCTGTCCGCTGAACCCACCCACGGGGAGGTACTCGTGCCCCGTTGCCAGCACGTCCTGGCTCACTTGGGCCGACGTCTCGGCAGTCGCGATGCTGCGGGACGCCGGCACGGTGGCCGCCGCAGCGGCTTGCGTCTGCCAACGCGCCATGTCGTGGTGCCAGCCGACGTGCTCCGCGGTCGTCGCTGAGGCGGGCTGGTAGGGCGTGTCGAACGGACCGAGCCCACTAGTGACGGCAGTGCCGGACGCCCACGCCGCACCGACGAGCAGCGCGGCCGCGCCGAGGGCGAGGCCGGCGCGGGCGGCCCAGGGCGGTGGCGTGGCGCGCGCCCACAGGGCGATGCACGCGCCTGCCGCGCCGGCGACGGCGACCGTGGTGACGAGGACCCAGGCCCAGATGCCGGCGCTGCGCGGCGTGAGGTAGAGCGACTCGGCGACGGCGGCCAGGACGGTCGCGCCGAGGACGACGGGCACGGCACGGGACTCGTTGCGCATGCGCCACGCCAGCACGAGCCCGAGGCCCATGAGCGCGGCCATCGGCGGTGCGAGCGCGGCCAGGTAGTAATCGTTCAGGAACTTGGAGTCGGCGAAGAACGCCCACGTGAGGACCATCCAGGTGCCCCACAGGACGGCGGCCGCCCGCCACGGGTCGGTGCGTGGCCGGCGCCGCCGTGCGTAGACGATGGCCCCGAGCGCGACGACGGCCGGGATGAAGAGCCAGGCGGCGTCGCGCCCCAGCGGGCCGCCGAGGAAGCGCGCCGGGCCGTTCTCGAGCGCGGCCGTCGGGGCGCCGCCGGTGGTCGACGACTGCGACGGGGCGGTGGCGGGTGGCGGGCTACAGCCGGGTTGGTCGAGGACGTTGCCGGTGAGGCGGTCGGCGCCGTTGTAGAGGAAGACCTGGCTGAAGACCGAGTTGTTGCAGCTGCCGTCGACGTACGGCCGGTCGTGGGCCGGGACGAGGGTGACGACGCACATCCAGCTGAGCGAGACCGCGAGGGCGACGAGGGCCGAGATGGCGACGTGCCCGTAGCGGCGGGCCACGCTGAGCGCGGGCGCCGCCATTAGGTAGGCGACGTAGAGCGCCGGCAGCACGATCCAGGCCTGGAGCATCTTGGCCTGGAAGGCCAACCCGACGTAAACGCCGGCCAGGACGAGCGGGCGCAGCCGACCCGTCATGTAGGCGTCGGTCGTCGCGTCCGCCGCCAGGACGAGCAGGAGGATGAGCAGCGAGTCGGAAACGTTGCCCCGATTGAGCAGGACGGTGACCGGCGTGACGGCCAGGGCGGTGGCGGCGATCAGCCCGGCGCCGGCACCGGCCACACGGCGGACGGCGCGGTAGAGGACGAGCACCGTGAGCGTGCCCTCGACGACCTGGGGCAGGACCACGGCCCACAGATGGAAGCCGAAGAGTTTGAGTGAGAGGGCTTGGATCCACAGGGCGCCCGGGAGTTTGTCGACGGACACCGTGCCCCAAGGGTCGAAGACGCCGAAGAAGAAGTTGCCCCAGCTCTGCGACATGCTGCGTGCGGCGCCGGCGTAGAACGTCTCGACCAGATCGCCTTGCATGCCCCAGCCGTACGAGAGCGCCGCGAGTGCGGCGATGGCGAGGAGGGCGGGGCGGGCCCACGACGGTTGGCCGGGTGGTGACTGCCAGAAGCGGAGGCGGCTACGTGGGGTGCGCGTCGGAGGACCGTGGTGGGGATCGGACCGGGCCGGCGCCGGCGCCGGCGCCGGCGAGAGCGTTGTGGGGCGCGCCGCGAGCGTCAAATCCCCCCCAACTTCCCCCATGAAGGCGAACCTACATTTCAGGGGGCCGCGGTCAGGGTGCGATCCGGTTGCAGGGACGGGGCATTTCTGCCCGCAGGACGAGCCCCGAACCCGACCGGAAGGATGACGTTCGGGTCGTGATGTCGATGAGTCGGTGACGGAGCAGAGCCGTGGTGGTCGCCTCGACCCATTCCTCGAGCGCCGAGCGCTTCTCGATCGCCCAGACGTGCGTGACGGCCACCAGGCGGCCACCCGGAGCGAGGACCCGCACCACCTCTTTGATGGACGCGTCGAGCGGCTCCCACAACTGGATGCTGTTGACGGCAAGGACGCCCGAGAAGGTTGCGTCGGACCAGGGGATGTCGGCCGCGGTCCCGGGCTCGAGCAGGACCTGTCCGCTTGTGATGGCGGCCGCGTTGCGGCGCCGCGCCTGTTGGATCATGGCGGTGGAGGGGTCGACTCCTCCGATGACACCCTGCGGCAGTCGCGGCACCAGCTCGGCGATCCCGACACCCGGCCCGAAGCCGATGGCGAGCACGGAGTCGTCGGGCTGCGGCGCCAGTTCGTCAACGGCCACCCGTTCCATGTCGCGGTTCATCCGGGCCATGACCGGACCGGCCAGGCGTCCGGCGGTGCCGTCGAACCCGCCCGCACGGCTCGGTGTCTCTGCCATGCTGCTCAGGCAATCACTTGAAGTAGACTTCAAGTCAATGGCGACGCTGAAATTCTCCGGTGAGCAGGAGGACCAGGGGCTTCTCGATATCGGGGAGGTGGCTGCCCGTTCGGGTATGGCGGCCTCGGCGCTGCGCTTCTACGAGCACGAACAGATCATCGCCAGCGTGGACCGCAAGGGTCTGCGGCGACAGTTCCGGCCTGACGTCCTGACGACCCTGGCAGTGGTTGCGATGTGCCGCCAGGCCGGGTTCTCCTTGGAGGAGATCAAGCTCCTGCTGGCCACCGGGGGCCGGCCCGACTGGAAATCCTTCGCCGCCCGCAAACGCGACCAGCTGCGAGCGCAAGCAGCGCATCTCGACACGATCGCCGACCAATTGGACCACGCCCTTCGTTGCCAGAGCCCCAACGTCTTCGATTGCGAGCACTTCCGCGCTGCGCTCGCGGACGCCCTCCCGGTGCGCGGCGAACCCGATCCGTTGTTGACCGGGGTGGTGCGCCGTGTCCCTTAATCGCGAACCGACCAGGAACGGGTCCGGGCCGCCGGACCGCTCGCAGTCGCGCTTCTTCTGCAATGGCGCGCGCAAGGCGTCGCTGTTCTTCTGGGTGCTGGCCTTCGCGGCGCTGGTGATCGGCGGCGGGTTCGCCGAGATCAGCTCGAACGGGTCGCCGACGTCGCTGGAGACCGCGGTGGTGCGCTGGATCATCTTGGGCGGGGTGGTGATCGGGGCGGTGTTCTACGTCATTGGCGGCCGGATGCAGGCGCCGCAGGGCGGGGAGCGGTAGCTCCGTCCCCGTCGGACGCGGGGGTGCGACACCCTCTGGCGTAAAGAGTCCGACCGCGGCAAGGTCGCCGGCAAGGTTTGCAGCAAGTCTTCGTCGCCATGCTCCGTCACGCCCCCGAACACGGGGGCGTGACGAAAGCGAAAGCCAAGCGAAAGCGAGGATCCATGGCGAACACAACCACGATCATCGGCAACCTGACCCGGGAGCCGGAGATCCGCTACACCCGCGAGGGCCAGGCCACCGCCCAACTGGGCGTCGCGGTCAACCGGCGGTGGCAGGACCGGACGACCCAGGAATGGCAGGAATCGACGTCGTTCTTCGACGTCATCTGCTGGCGGGACCTCGCCGAGAACGTCGCGTTGAGCCTCACGAAGGGGATGCGCGTCGTCGTCACGGGCCGGCTCGAGCAGCGCACGTGGGAGACGGAGGACGGCGACCACCGATCCAAGGTCGAGATCACGGCCGAGGAAGTCGGGCCGAGCCTGCGCTTCGCGACCGCCGACGTGCACAAGGTCGAGCGCCGGGGCGCGTTGACGGAGGGTGCCGACGCGGGCGACGCCGTTCCCGTCGAGGCGTGAGTGTCACCCTGGCTCATCACGACCACCTCCTGGCCGTGGATCATGGGTGCGGTGATCCACGGCTGGGCCGGTGCGACGACGCGGCCGACGGCGTGGGCGGTTGCCCTGGTTCTGGTCCTGGTCGTGGTCCCGGTTGTCGGGGCTGCCCTCGTGCCGGCGGTCCGGACGAGGGTGCGGGCCCATCCCAGCCGTCGATCGACTTCTTGAAGGACGAGGTCGCTGACATCTGTGGGGCGCTCGCGCTCGGGGGCTCGCTCCTGCGACGTCTCGGACTGGGCGCCGAGGCCGGCCGGCTGGAGTCGCTCTACGGAGCGGTGGCCGCCCGCCTGGCCGAGGACGGTCAGTCCTCGGCGGGCACCTCCTCGTTGTCCTGCGCATAGGTCAGGGACAACGAGTTGACGCAGTAACGCAGTCCGGTGTCGGTGGGGCCGTCGGGGAACACGTGCCCGAGGTGCCCACCGCATCGGGCGCAGAGGATTTCTGTACGGCTCATCCAGAGGCTGCGGTCGGCCTTCTCGAGGATCCTTCCCTCCGCCTTCGCCCGGTCGAAGCTCGGCCAACCGGTCCCGGATTCGAACTTGGCGTCCGTGCCGAACAGCTCGGCGCCGCAACCGGCACAACGGAACACGCCTTCGCCTTCGATGTGCAGGAGCTCGCCGGACCAAGCTGGCTCGGTGCCGGCCTTACGGAGTACGGCGTAGCGCTGGGGGGAGAGCTCTTCCCGCCACTCGTCGTCTGACTTCTGGACCTCGAAATTCGTGACTTCCTGCGTGTGGGACTTGCGCGTGAACATCGCGACCTCTTTTCTGTAGATGTTCAACAATTCCCAGGTCAGAAGTATTTCGGCGTGGCTCCGATCGCCTCGTAGACGGAGCCGACCAGGCCATGGCTGCGGGGGTCGCCGACGAACTCCATGGCCATCTTGTTCATGACGTAGCCGACGGCCAGGGAGTTCTCGGGGTCAGCGAAGCCGTACGAGCCACCGGCGCCCCCATGGCCGAACGAGCCCTCTCCGCCGAAGAGCGTGACGGGGCTCGACCGCCAGAATCCGAGCCCGATCTTCTGCTCGAGCATGAAGCCGACCGAGGCGAAGACCTGGTCGGGACCGGAGGTCAACGGGGTGCGGGCCCGCTCCATTTGGTCGGGGGTCAGCAGGGGTTCGTTGGGGCCGTCGTCGACTGGTCCGATGAGGGCGGCGTACAGACGAGACAGGGAGGCGGCGTTGGTGATGCCGTTGCCGCCTGGCATCTCGGCGGCGTGCCAGGCCCGTTGGTTCATCCAGTCGCGGTCCCGGATGGCGCCGCCGAGGTTGAGCGACCGCGCGACAAGGGTGGACGCGTAGCCCTCGGGCGCTCCGCTGCTGCTGCTGGAGCTGTCGCCCGTGCCTGCGCCCTCGAAGTTGGCCCCGACGATCGGCGAGACGCGGTCCTCGTACTCTTCGGGCAGCCCGATGAAGAACTCGAGGCCGAGCGGACCGGCCACTTCGTCGGCGAAGAAGGTCCCAAGGGATCGCCCGGTGATGCGACGTACGACCTCTCCGACGAGGTAGCCATACGAGAGCGCGTGGTAACCGTGAGCAGTGCCGGGCTCCCAGAACGGGGTCTGCTCGGCGAGTGCGTTGATGATGGGCGTCCAGGCTTGGAGCTCTTCGGGGCTGAGCCGTCGGTCGACGGCCGGCACGGCGGCTTGATGGCAGAGCAGGTACCGCACAGGCATGGACTCCTTTCCCGCCTGTGCGAACTCCGGCCAGTACGTGGTCACGGGCGCGTCCAGGTCGAGGAGTCCCCGCTGCGCGAGGAGGTTGGCGCAGACCGCGGTGGCGCCCTTGGTCGACGAGAAGACCAGCTGCAGCGCGTCGGTGCCGTAAGGCCTTGAACCGGCAGCGTCGAACGAGCCGCCGGTGAGGTCGACCACCTTGCGCCCGTCCACGTGCACGCAGAAGGCGGAGCCGACTTCGTTGCCATCTTCGAAGTTGTGGGTGAACGCCTCTCGGACGGGCTCGAAGCCCGGTTCGACGAGTCCGGTGACGTTGTGCGATGAGGTGTCGGGACCGGCCATCGCTCAGGCCGCCAGCGCCACGGCGGCGTTGCCCATCAAAAAGAGGAAGTTGTCCGAGTAGAACTGGCGCCGGACCTCGTCGCTGCGGTCACCGAGCGACGCTTCGAACCGCTCGAGCGGTTTTCTTCCTCCCTCGACGTGTGGATAGTCGGAGGAGAAGAGCACGAGATCGGCGCCGGCCTGGTCGATGATCCAGCCGACGTCCTCGGTCGGGTAGGGGGTGAAGCGGACCTGGCGGTGGACGTACTCGGAAGGCGTCATCGACAGCGCCTGCAGGCGCTCCTCGTGACGGCGGAATGCTTCGAAGGCGGACTCCATCTGCCGCAGCCACGACGGCACCCAGATCGCGCCCTGCTCGATGACGCCGATGTGGAGGTCCGGGAACGCCTCGAGCACACCGTCGAAGATGAGGGTCGCCAACGTCTGCGCGGGTGGGACGGGAATGCCCATGTAGTCGACGGAGCGAAAGTTCTCCTCTCCGCCGTGGAAGTCCGGAGGGACGGGCCTCCCGTTGGCGAAGTAGTGCTTGTCGATCAGGTCGCCCGTGCCGCCGACGTGGAAGACGACGGGGATGTTCGCTTCCTGCGCTTGCGCCCATACCCCGTAGAGGTCCGTGTGGCTCGGGGAGTACTGCGGGGGGCAACCGGACGCGACGAGCAGGGCGGCGGCACCCTGGTCCAGGGCGTCGCGCGTCGCCGTCATGGCTTTCTCCGGGTCGCACAACGGCACGTAGAGCGAGGGGAGGAGGCGTCGGTCGACCGAGCAGAACTCGAGCATGCCTCGGTTGTGCGCCCGGGCGGCGGCGTAGACGAGGTCGACGTCGCCGGCGTGCTCGAGGTCGTGCAACCGGCCGTTGTGGAACGTGTTGAAGACGAGCTGGCTCGAGAACCCGAGAAGGTCCAGTGCTCGCGGACGGTCCTCGGCGATGAACGATCCCGTCGCCGCGAAGTTCTTGCGCGCCATGATCTCGGCCTCTTCGTCCGCCCGGTACTCCGCGGAGCCGTGCCGCGCCCGGAGCTGTTCGAACGCCGTCTCCAGATCGCGTTGCTGCTCGGCCGGGTCGCCGGTCTGGCGGAGCTCGTTCCCCCCTGGATAGCGCAGCACCGGAAGCCGGTCCCGAAAGGCCGACTCGGCGTGGTCGCGCAACCAGGTGGGCGTCTCCATGATGTGGGCGTCGGCGTCGTGGACGACCCGGCCCTGGGAGTACGGCATCTTGTCCCTCCCTCTCTGATCTCGGCTCCCGCTCCGTTGAGTATTCCAGGGTGGGCCGTTGGTGGTCCGTCCGGTCGTCGCCCATATCTGACGCCCCGTCAGATATGGGGTGTGGGCTTGGCTACGCTCCCGGGCGATGGATCTGCGCGACGGCCCGGAGGACGTGGGCTTCCGTGCCGAAGTGCGGGACTTCCTGGACGAGAACCTGGTGGGAGAGTTCGCCGCGCTCGGCGGCCGGGGTGGTTCGGGTGACGAGACCTTCGGCTTCGAGGTTCGCCGGCGCTGGGAGAAGGTCCTGGCCAAGGGCGGTTGGACGTGTCTCGGATGGCCCGTAGAGCACGGGGGCCGCGGCGCCACCATGACCCAGCAGGTCATCTTCAACGAGGAGTACGCGCGGGCCGCGGCGCCCGGGCGGGTCTCGGTCATGGGCGAGGGCCTCCTCGGCCCGACGTTGATCCACTACGGCACGCCTGAACAGAAGGCACGGTTCCTGCCGCCTATTCAGCAGGGAGAGGAGCTGTGGTGCCAGGGCTACTCCGAGCCCGACGCGGGAAGCGATCTGGCCAACGTGAAGACGCGGGCCGTCCGTGACGGGGACGAGTGGGTGGTGACCGGACAGAAGGTCTGGACGTCGCTGGCGCACCAGGCCGACTGGTGCTTCGTGGTGTGCCGTACCGACCCGGACTCCTCGCGCCACAAAGGGCTGTCCTATTTGCTCGTCCCGATGGACCAGCCGGGGGTCGAGATCCGCCCGATCACCCAACTCACGAGGACCAGCGAGTTCAACGAGGTCTTCTTCGACGGCGCCCGCACCGCCGCCCCCAACGTCGTGGGCGAGGTCGGGGACGGCTGGCGCGTCGCGCTGGCGACGCTCGCCTTCGAGCGCGGCGTCGCACTGCTGGGGCACCAGCTGGCTTTCCGGCGCGAGCTCGACCGGATCGTCCGCCTCGCCGAACAGAACGGTCGGTCGGGCGACCCGGTGGTGCGGGACCGTTTGGCGCAGGCCCACATCGAACTGACGATCATGCGGTACAACACGTTGCGGTCGCTCGCGGGGATCGACGGGCCGGTGGCGCCGCCAGAAGCTTCCATCGCCAAGCTCTATTGGGGCTCGTGGCATCGCCGGCTGGGTGAGCTGGCGATGGACGTCATGGGCGTTGGCGCGACGATCTTGGACGGGGAGGCGCTCCCCGAGAACGAGGGCTACGGACTGGGCGAGCTGCAGCGGTCCTTCCTCTTCGCCCGCTCGGAGACGATCTACGGGGGGTCCAACGAGGTCCAGCGGAACATCATCGGCGAGCGGGTATTGGGCCTGCCGCCGGAACCGAAGGGAGCCAGGTGACGAGCACGAGCCTCGGAGCGGATTTCGATCCGCCGCCGCCACCCCCGCCTCCGGCGGGGCACGGGCTTCTCGAGGGGAAGGTCGTGGTGGTCACGGCTGCAGCGGGCACGGGGATCGGGTCGGCGACCGCCCGGCGATGCCTCGAAGAGGGCGCGACGGTCGTGATCTCCGACGCGCACGAGCGGCGCCTCGGCGAGACGGCCGAGCAATTGGTGAGCGACTTCTCGGCCGATCGGATTCTCGCGTTGGCGTGTGACGTCCGCGACGAGGCACAGGTGGGTGCCCTCTACGACGGAGCGGTCGAGCGCTTCGGGGGGATCGACGTGGCGATGCACAACGCCGGCCTCGGAGGCACGGTGCCCCTTATCGATATGACGGACGAGCAGTGGTCGACGGTGCTCGACATCACGCTGACCGGGACGTTCCGGTGCACCCGGGCCGCACTGCGGCACATGCTCCCGGCGCGTCGCGGCGTCGTGGTCAACAACGCCTCGGTGCTCGGATGGCGGGCCCAACCGGGCCAGGCCCACTACGCCGCGGCGAAGGCGGGCGTGATGGCGCTCACGCGGTGCGCCGCCGCCGAAGCGGCTCCGAGCGGCGTCAGGGTCAACGCGGTGTCGCCGAGTCTGGCGGAACACCCCTTCTTGAACCGTGCCATCCCCGACGAGGACCTGGCCGTGTTGCGACGTCGCGAGTTGTTCGGGCGCGGCGCCGAGACGTGGGAGGTGGCGAACGTCATTGTGTTCCTGGCCAGCGACTACTCGTCGTACCTGTCGGGAGAGGTCATCTCAGTGAGCAGTCAGCACCCGTGAGCGACGGCATCGGCGGCGCACCGGCCGACCAAGAGGACCCGAGAGCAGACCTGATCTGGGGCACGATTCCCCGGCTCGTCGAGGAGGCCGCCGTCCGTCACGCGGACACCGAGGCCCTCGTCGACGGCGCTGAGCGGCTTACGTTCGCCCAGCTCGCCACCGAGGTGGATCGGTACGCGCGTGGGTTCGTCGCCACCGGGGTCGAAGCAGGGGACCGGGTCGGGATGTGGGCCCCGAACTGCGCCGAATGGATGCTCGCCGCGCTGGGCGTGTTGCGGGCGGGCGGAGTGGTCGTCCCGCTGAACACGAGGTTCAAGGGCGGCGAGGCCGCCTACATCCTGCGCAACGCCGACGCGAGCTTCCTGGTGACGGTGCGTGGCTTCCTGGGGTTCGACTACCCGGCCATGCTGGCGGGGGAGGACGTCGGAGCGTTGCGACAGATCCTGTTGCTGCGCGACGAGAGCACCGACGCCGACCGAACGAGTGACGGCGGGCGGTTGGGGACATCGCTGCTCGGCCTGGAGGAGTTCCTGACGGACGGCGAGCGCGTCGACGAGGCGGTGTCGAGCGCACGGGCGGCGGCGGTGGGTCCGGACGACGTGTCCGACCTCATCTTCACGTCGGGCACGACCGGATATCCGAAGGGCGCGGCGACGACGCACGCACAGTCGCTGCGGACGTTCGGCACGTGGGCCTCGATCGTCGGACTCGGCGCGGGGGACCGGTACCTCATCGTCAACCCGTTCTTCCATACGTTCGGCTACAAGGCCGGGATCTTGGCCTGCCTGATGGCGGGCGCGACCGTGGTGCCCGAGCCGGTGTTCGACGCCGGCGCCGTGATGCGGCGCATCGAAGAGGAGCGCATCAGCGTGCTGCCCGGGCCGCCGACCCTGTACCAGACGCTGTTGGGCTCGCCCGAAGCCGAGAAGCACGACCTGTCCTCGCTGCGCCTCGGCGTCACCGGCGCTGCCGTCGTCCCGGTCGAGCTGGTGCGTGCCATGGGCGAGGAGCTCGGCTTCGACACCGTGTTGACCGCGTATGGCCTCACCGAGTCGTGCGGGACGGTGACGATGTGCCGACGCAGCGACCCGCCCGAGATCATCGCCGGCACATCGGGACGTGCGATCCCGGGGCTCGAGGTCCGGGTCGTAGACGGCCGGGGCGAGGTGGCGCAGGGGGAGCCCGGCGAGATCGTCGTCCGCGGCTACACCGTCATGGCGGGGTACTGGGGCAACGAAGAGGCGACGGCCGAGGCGATCGACGCCGACGGCTGGCTGCACACCGGCGACATCGCGGTGATGGACGCCGACGGCAACGTGACGATCACGGACCGGGTCAAGGACATGTACGTCGTGGGTGGGTTCAACGCCTACCCGGCCGAGATCGAGGCAATCCTGCGGGGGCACGAGGCGGTGGCCCAGGTCGCGGTCGTCGGGATCCCAGATGAGCGGATGGGCGAGGTGGGCTGCGCCTACGTCGTCCCGGCCGCCGGAGCCAGGTCCGGCGACACCGAGGCGGCGTCAGACGAATTGGGCCGGGCCATCCTCGGCTGGTCCCGCGACGCCATGGCGAACTACAAAGTGCCCCGCGGCATCGTGCTGGTGGACGCCCTGCCGGTCAATGCCAGTGGGAAAGTCTTGAAGCGAGAGCTGCGGGATCGCCACGCATCCGGTGCGGACTACGTGGTGACCATCGAGAGGAGCAAGTAAGTGCGAGGCATCGTCTACACCGGAGAAGGGGTGGAGGTCACCGACGACCTCGAAGTGCGCGGGCCGGGGCCGAACGAGGTGCAGGTGCGGATGCAGGCCGCTGGTGTGTGCCACTCCGACCTGTCGGTGATCAACGGGACGATCCCGTTCCCGGCGCCGGCGGTGCTCGGGCACGAGGGGGCGGGCGTCGTGGAGGCGGTGGGCGACCAGGTGCGGTCGGTGAAGCCGGGCGACCACGTGGTGATCGCCACGCTGGCGAGTTGCGGGGCGTGCCGGGCGTGCGGGACGGGGCACCCGACGTGGTGCAAGAGCACGTTGGGGAACATCTCGACGCCGTTCACGTACAAGGGCGAGCCGGCTTCGAACTTCGCCGCCGCGTCGGTGTTCTCCGAGCTGACGGTGGTGAGCGAGGTGCAGGCGGTGCGGATCCCGAAGGACATTCCCCTGTCGTCGGCGTGCCTCATCGGGTGCGGCGTGCTGACCGGGGTCGGCGCGGTGCTGAACCGGGCCAAGGTGCGGCCGGGGGACACGGCGGCGGTGTTCGGTGTCGGGGGCGTGGGGCTGAACGTCATCCAGGGGCTGCGGATCGCCGGGGCGACGCGCATCATTGCGGTCGACACGATGGCGTCGAAGGAGGCGCTGGGGCGGCAGTTCGGCGCGACGGCGTTCGTCGACGCGGGCGCCGGGGACGCCGCGGCGGCGGTGCGCGAGCTGGTGCCGGCGAACCGTGAGTCGGCGGCGGGCGCGTTGTTCCCGCTCGGTGGGGTGACGTGGGCGTTCGACTGCGTGGGCCACCCGGCGGTACTGCGGAGTGCTTTGGACTGTCTCGACTGGGGCGGCAACGCGGTGGCGATCGGGATCCCGCCCCGGGGCACCGAGGTGGCGGTGGACGTCAACGCGTTGGCGTACGTCGACCGGGGGCTGCTGGGCTGCCGGTACGGCTCGGCCCGGCCGCACCACGACATCCCGCTGATGGTCGACCTGTATCTGGCGGGGAAGCTGATGCTGGACGAGCTCGTCTCCCTCACCCGGCCGTTGGACCGCTTCGGCGAGGTGATCGACGAGATGCACGCCGGACGGGTGGCGCGTGGCGTCCTGACGTTCGACTAGACAGACCGCATGCAACCGGCCGAGAAGGCGGCGATGAAGGGAGTCATCCTGGCGGGCGGGACCGGCTCCCGGCTCTATCCGCTGACGCGCATCACGAACAAGCACCTGCTGCCCATATACGACCGGCCGATGATCGCGTGGGCGATCGA
This sequence comes from Acidimicrobiales bacterium, assembly GCA_036521235.1. GTDB lineage: Bacteria > Actinomycetota > Acidimicrobiia > Acidimicrobiales > RAAP-2 > Bog-473. The sequence continues at coordinate 21,534 of DATDIE010000016.1, forward strand.
GGCCCTCGTGCAGAGCGGGATCAACGAGATCATGCTCGTCACGGGTGGGACGCACGCCGGCGAGTTCCTCCGTCTGCTCGGGAACGGTCGTGAGTACGGCATCGACCAGCTCTCGTACGGGTACCAGGAGAAGGCGGGTGGGATCGCCGAGGCGCTGGGCCTGGCGGAGCACTTCGCCGAGGGCGGCCCGGTCCTCGTGATGCTGGCGGACAACATCGTGCAGCGGTCGATCAAGCCGATGGTGGACGCGTTCTGCGCGGAGCCCGTGGGGGCGCGCATCCTCCTGTCTCCGGTGAGCGAACCCGAGCATCTGCGGCACCTCGGCGTCCCCGTCTTCGGTGAGGACGGGCGGGTGGCGCATATCGAGGAGAAGCCGGAGAAGCCGGCGTCCGAGTACTGCGTGACGGGGATCTACTGCTACGAGGGTGGGGTCTTCGACATCATCGGCGACCTGGAGCCGTCGGGTCGGGGCGAGCTCGAGATCACCGACGTCAACAACCACTATGTCGGCAAGGGGCAGATGGCGCACGACGTCCAAGAGGGGTTCTGGGGCGACGCGGGCGAGTCGATCGACGCGTACTACGCGGTGAACGATTTCGTGCGCGAGCACGGGGCGAATCTCCCGTAGCCGAGCCGCGACGTGCGGTGCGGTGAGGTGAGGTCCAAGGACCTCGCTTCTGCGCGGCCTAGCCTGAGTTTCATGGGAGGGCTGCTCGAGGTCGAGGGGTTGCGGCGCACGTTCGGGACGGTGGTGGCACTCGACGGCCTCACCTTCTCGGTGCCGAGCGGTCAGGTCGTGGGCTTCCTCGGGCCCAACGGCGCCGGCAAGACGACGACGATGCGTGCGATCTTCGGACTGACCGATCTGGACGCCGGCGTCGTCCGTTGGGACGGCACGCCGGTTCGCCCCGCGCAGTGGCGTCGGTTCGGCTACATGCCCGAAGAGCGGGGGCTCTATCCCGGCATGCTGGTCGGCGAGCAGGTGGAGTACCTCGGCCGCCTGCACGGGATGAGCCCGGACGACGCCGCGGCGGCGACGAGGAAGTGGCTCGAACGACTCGACATCGCCGACCGCACGGCGAGCAAGGTCGAGGCGCTCTCGCACGGGAACCAGCAGCGGGTGCAGCTGGCGGCGGCGTTGGTGCACAGCCCCGATCTGCTCGTCCTCGACGAGCCGCTGGCGGGGCTCGACCCGACCGGCATCGACGCCATCAGCAACGTCCTGGTCGACCAGGCCCGGGACGGGTGCTGCGTGCTCTTCTCGAGCCATCAGCTCGACCTGGTCGA
>DATDIE010000017.1:0-2079 GCA_036521235.1 Acidimicrobiales bacterium
GGTACGCGTTCGTCGTGCCTCGTGCGGGTCGGCGACGCACCGGGCGTGCCGCCTCAGATGTGGGTGGCCGACGGCCCGCCGTGCACAGCGTCGTACGTGAGCGCCGGTGCGTTGTGGGGTCCGGATAGGAACTGATCGGGCCTCAGTCGATGCGGGCGGAGAGCTTCTTCGGCGCGAGCAGCCGGTAGCTGTCGATCACGAGCTCACGGACCTCCGTCCAGTCGGTCCGCTCGCCGAGGAGCACCACGATGCGATCGCGGTGGCCGGCCAGGGGGGAGACGAACGGACGGCCCGTGGCGAGCAGCGCCTCGCGTTCGTCGGGGTCGGCGCGCAGCACGAGCATCGGTCGTGGGGTGCCGGCCGCGCCCTCTCGCGCCACGAGCAGACAGAACGACCGCTTTCGAATGTCGAAGGAGTGCGCCGTCGATCGCGTCGCGGTGTTCGAGAGGTCCATCCGCACCGTGACCTCGGGGAGGGCCAGGCACAGCGCGCTGACCCGCTCGAAGATCTCCTGTGGAACCTCGACCTGCGCGCTGGCCATGGGGGCGGCGGTCGGCGGGCCTAGCTCCGGACGAGCGGCTTGTACTTGATCCGGTGCGGCTGGTCGGCGTCGACGCCGAGGCGCTTGTGCCGATCCGCCTCGTAGTCGCTGAAGTTGCCCTCCCACCAGCGGACCTCGGAGTCGCCCTCGAAGGCGAGCACGTGCGTCGCGATGCGGTCGAGGAACCAGCGGTCGTGGCTGATGACCACGGCGCAGCCGGGGAACGTCAGGAGTGCGTCCTCGAGGGCGCGCAGCGTGTCGACGTCGAGGTCGTTGGTCGGCTCGTCGAGCAGCAGCACGTTCCCGCCGCTGCTGAGCACCTTGGCCAGCAGGACCCGGTTGCGCTCGCCGCCCGAGAGCTGACCCACCTTCTTCTGCTGGTCGCTGCCCTTGAAGCCGAAGCCGGCGACGTAGGCCCGGCCGTGCATCTCGCGGCCGCCCACGACCATGCGGTCTGCTCCCCCGGTGATCTCCTCGAACACGGTGCGGTCGCCCTCGAGTGTGTCCCGTGACTGGTCCACGTAGGCCAGCTCGACCGTGGCGCCCGTGGTGAGCGTCCCGGCGTCGGGCTTCTCCTCGCCGACGATCATGCGGAAGAGCGTCGTCTTGCCGGCGCCGTTTGCGCCGATGACCCCGACGATGCCGCCGGGAGGGAGATAGAACGTCAGGTCGTCGATGAGCAGCCGCTCGCCGTAGCCCTTGCTCACGTCCTGGGCGTCGACCACCTGGTCCCCCAGGCGCGGCCCGGGCGGGATGGAGAGCTCGACGTTGTCGGCCCGGCGCTCGGCCGCCTCCGCCTCGGCCACGAGGTCGTTGTAGGCGGTGATGCGCGCTTTGCCTTTGCTCTGGCGGGCGCGGGGCGACATGCGGATCCAGTCGAGCTCGCGCTCGAGCGAGGCCTGGCGGGAGCGGTCGGCCTTCTCCTCCTGGGCGAGGCGCGCCTGCTTCTGCCCCAGCCACGACGAGTAGTTGCCCTCCCAGGGAATGCCGGCGCCGCGGTCGAGCTCGAGGATCCAGCCCGCGACGTTGTCGAGGAAGTAGCGGTCGTGCGTGACGGCGACGACCGTGCCGGGGTACTCCTGGAGCGCCCGCTCCAACCAGGCCACCGACTCGGCGTCGAGGTGGTTGGTCGGCTCGTCGAGCAGCAGCAGGTCGGGCTTGGCAAGGAGGAGGCGGCAGAGGGCGACGCGACGGCGCTCGCCGCCCGAGAGCGTCGACACGTCGGCGTCGCCCGGCGGCAAGCGCAGCGCGTCCATGGCGATCTCGAACGTGCGGTCGAGCTCCCAGGCTCCGGCGGCGTCGATCTTCGTCTGGAGGTCCGCCTGCTCCTTGAGCAGCGCGTCGATGTCGGCGTCGGGGTCACCAAACGCCGCGCACACCTCGTTGTACCGGTCGACCAGCTGCTTGGCCTCGCCGAGGGCGTCGGCCACGTTGCCCGCCACGTCCTTGGTCGGATCGAGCTGCGGCTCCTGGGGCAGGTAGCCCACGGTGAAGCCGGGGGTGAGGCGCGCCTCGCCGGTGAAGCCGTCGTCCTCCCC
>DATDIE010000018.1:0-20743 GCA_036521235.1 Acidimicrobiales bacterium
GCAGCGCGCCGTGGTCGCACCACACCGGTCTACTCGGGCGACCGTAGGCTCAGCCCGATGCGGGCCATCGGGATCACCACGTTCGGCGGGCCCGAGGCCCTCGAGGTCGTCGAGCTCCCGGACCCGGTGGCGGGCCCGGGCGAGCTCGCCATCCGCATCCACGCCGCCACGGTCAACCCCACCGACACGGTGCTGCGCAGCGGCGCCCGCGCCGACCGGCTGAAGGACGTTCCCCCACCCCACGTCCCGGGCATGGATGCGGCCGGCATCCTCGAGCAGATCGGCGAGGGTGTCGAGACGGACCTGCGCGTGGGCGACCGGGTGATGGCGATCGTGGTTCCCCTCGGGGTGCACGGCGCCTACGCCGAGCGGGTGGTGGTCCCCGCCGAGTCCGTGGCTCGTTCGCCCGTCGGTGCCTCGGATGCGGAGGCGTCGACGCTGCCGATGAACGGGTTGACGGCGCGCCAGGCGCTCGACGCGTTGTCGCTCGAACCGGGGAGCACGTTGGCCGTGACGGGTGCCGCGGGCGCGGTGGGCGGGTACGCCGTGCAGTTGGCCAAGGCCGGCGGTCTCCGGGTGGTCGCCGACGCGGCGCGTTCCGACGAATCGCTCGTGGAGGCGCTCGGCGCCGACATGATCGTGCCGAGGGGCGATCGGTTCAGCGAGGAGGTCCGCTTGGTGCTCCCCGACGGCGTCGACGGCCTCATCGATGCCGCCCTGCTCGAGGACGAAGCACTCGGAGCCGTGCGCGACGGCGGCGCGGTCGTCACCCTGCGCGGGTACGACGGCACCGGCCTCGCCGGACCGATCCGGCGGGGTGTCGTGTTCCACCCCATCTTCGTCCGCAATTACGCCCGCGAGCACACCAAGCTCGACGGCCTGCGCGTGCAGGCGGAGTCTGGAGCGCTCACGCTCCGCGTCGCCCGGACGTTCCCCGCCGACCAGGCGCCCGAGGCACACCGTCTGCTCGAAGCGGGTGGGGTGCGCGGGCGGCTCGTGCTGGAGTTCTGAGTCAGGCCGTCGCGTTCACCACCCGCGCAGGTCGACGTCCCAGCGGTCCACCACGTCCTCGCCGTCGACGATGTGCAGATGTTCGTGATACGCGACCGTCGGGTCGATGTGCGCCGGCAGTACCCGCACCCGTTCGCCCACCCGCATCGGGGTCCCGGGCGCCATCGTGAGGTGCTCGTCGGAGCAGAACCACACGGTGGACCCCTCGACCGACGGGTTCCCGTGGTCCATGCCCAACGCCTTGAGCCCGCAGTCCGCCACCACCCACTCCTTCGACACCGAGATCACGGTCGACAGCACGCTCAACGCGTGCACGAAGGGCAGACCGAGCTTCGCGTAGGCCGTGTCCATCAAGGCGTACGACCCGGCCTGGATCTCGGTGGCCCACGGGTTGATGTCGTACGTCCCGGTTCCGCCCGCCGAGACCACGTCCCCGCCTACCTCCTCGTGGGCCCGCGTGAGGAGCCCCATCGAGACCTCGATCATCTCGAGCCGTGTCCCCCGATCCTCGAGCCCCACGATGTGCCCCTCGTACCCCATCACGCCCCGGACACCGAGCCCGGCCTCACGCGCCCGGTCGGCCAGTCGTCCGGCATCCCCGGGCGCACACCCGCAGCGCGGGAGCCCGACGTTCACGTCGATCAGGACTTCGCCAACTCCGGCCCGCGCCGCGGCATCGATCGTCGCGTCGGAGTCGACGGCCAACGTGACACGTGCACCGGTGCGCGCCAGGTCACCGAGGCGACTGGCGTCGGCCACCTCGTTGGCCAGCAACAGGTCGTCGCCGAGGCCGGCCCGCGCCATGCCTTCCATCTCTTTGACGGTGGCGCAGGTGAAGCGGGTATTGCCCAGGCCGGCCTGGCGCGCCGCGAGGGCGGTGCACTTGTGGGCCTTGACGTGCGGGCGCAGCCGATCGCCCGGAAGGGCCTCCGCCATCGTCCGCAGGTTGTGCTCGAGGGCAGCCGCCTCGACGACCAGTGCCGGCGTCGTCAGCTCGGTGACTTTCACGGAGGCCGAGGCTAGCCAGCGAACGTCGCGCGCAGCCCGGCGGCGCGCGGGGTGCTCGGGTACTCTCCGCTCGATGAGCACGCCGTGGCTGGACGACGCCTGCAGCCTGGTCGATGCGTTCCGCGCCGGGGAGCTCTCGCCCCTCGAGGCGCTCGACGATTGCATCGCCGCGATTGCGAAGTCCCCACTCAACGCGTTCAGCTTCACGGACTTCGAGCGGGCTCGGGAGGCGGCGGCGAAGGCCGACGTCGCCCTGCCGTTCGGCGGCGTCCCCTTCGGCATCAAGGAGCTCGAGAAAGTTGCCGGCTGGCCCTATACCCAGGCGTCGGTCATCTTCAAGGATCGGGTCGCCGGCCACGACGACACGTCGGCGAGCCGCCTGCGCCTCACGGGTGCGATCTTCGCCGCGCAGACCACCGCGCCGGAGTTCGGCGCCCTGAACTGCACCTCGAGCGTGCTCAACGGCACGACCCGCAATCCCTGGAACCTCGACCGTACGCCCGGCGGATCGTCGGGCGGCACCGCGGCCGCCGTCGTCGGCGGCCTTCTCCCGATCGCCACCGGCAGTGACGGCGGCGGCTCGATCCGCGGGCCGGCCGGCTTCAGCGGCCTGTTCGGGCTGAAGGCAACGTACGGGCGGATCCCCAAGGGCCCGGACGGCACGATCGAGCCGATGACCACGGTGCTGGGTTGCCTGACCCGCTCGGTGCGCGACACCGCGCGGTATTTCGATGCCTGCAACGGGTTCGACCAGCGCGACCCGCTCAGTCTGCCGACGGTGCAGGGGTGGGAGACCGGGCTCGGTACGCACGATCTCTCCGGCCGGACGGCCGCCATCGTCGTGGACCTGGGCATCGCGCAGGTCCGCCCCGAGGTCGCCGAGGTCGTCGTGGCATCGGCCGAGCGTCTCGCCCGGGTGGCCGGGCTCCGGGTCGTCGGCGTCGTCCCCGCGCTGCCGCCGCTGCGTGGGGCCTGGGCGATGGCGAACGTGCCCCCCCGGGTCGTCGACCTCGACGACGCCTACCCCGACCGGATCGACGAGCTCTCCTCTGAGATCCAGGCGGAATTGCGAGGCACGCAGGAGCGCTACACACTCGAGCGCGCCGCATCGATCGAGCGTTACCGCCGTCAGCTCAACGGCGCCATGGCCGATCTCTTCGATCAGGCTGACTTCGTCTTCTGCTCGACGCACCCCGACGTGGCGTTCAACGCCGAAGGTCCCCCGCCCTCGACACTCCCGGGTAGGGATCTGATCGAGGAGATCGGGTTCACCCGGGCGATCATGAACAACGCGGCGCTCACGGCGCCCTCGAACCTCAACGGCAGTCCCGCCGTGAACATCCCCTCCGGCCTTCTCGACGGGTTGCCCGTCGGGCTGCAGGTGTTGGCGGGTCATCATCACGAGCAGTGGCTGCTGGACCTCGCGTTGCTCGCCGAACGCGAGATGCCCTGGCCGTTGGTCGCGCCAGGCTCGCCGCTTGCGGCCTGAACCCACCAGCGCGCGCTACGACGTTGCCAGTGCGGCGCGCCAGGGGGACGTGTCGAGGCCGGGGTAGCGCGCCTGCACCCCGGCGATGGTGGACTCGTCCCAGTAGGGGTGACCGGGGAGCGGTACGCCAAGGAGCGCAAGCTGACGAGGGGTCGCCCCTTGCACGTATTTGGTCAGTTCGGGCGAAAGCCCTCGGAACGGCCACGCCTGGTAGCCGCCCCAGCCGGCGTCCCGATGCCGGAACGAGACGTGGATCATGACGCGGTACCGCGTGGGATCCGTGTGGTCAACCGAACGGTGGTAGACGTCGGGACGGTACGCCACCACGGAGCCGGCCGGTGCCGCCGCGTCTGACTGGTCGGTGTACAGGGCGGCATAGTCCACGTAGTTCAGGGTGTGGCGCTCGACGGGGATGTCCTTCGTCTTCTGCCACGAGACGAAGCGTGTGGCCCCGTCCTGCGTCGTGACGTCGGTCAGGTAGACGAAGAACTCGACCTGCTGATAGCCCGGCTCGTGACGCGGCACGACCAGCATGTGGTTCGGGTAGTCCGCGTGCAGCAACTGGTTGTAGCCGGAGCCCTGGTGCGCGTACTTCGCCGTGACGATGCCCATGTAACACGCGAGGTCGGCGGTGCCGAGAAGGGACTCCGCGAGGTCGATCACGTTGTCGTGCAGGACCAGCTTGTTGAGGCGCTGGCTGTGGAAGGGGAACTCGGGACAGGGGGCGTCCCAGGTGTGCCACCGGCCCGAGTCGGCGCCTCCGAGCTCGGCCATCTCGGCCGGGGTGGGGAAGTAACGGTGCACTGCATCCTGTGCGGCGGCGAGCTCGTCGGGCGGGATCACGGCCGGCACGACGCACCAGCCGTCGGTGTCCCACCGCGCCTTGAGCTCCGGATCCAGGAGCACGGGTGACACGAAGCGGCACGTTAGCGGCGCGCATTTGGCCGGTCCTTCTGTTGGTCGTCCTGGTGCGGGCCGCCGCTCGCCGCGTGGCGATCTTGCCGAGTGCGTCGACAGCGCCTAGGATATTGAGCAATCGCTCAAAACGATCGCTGAAGGGAGCCGGTGCGGTGGCAAAGTCGGGCACGAAGGCAGGGGTGGGCCGCCCGATGACGGCGGGGGCCAAGGAGACCCGGGAAGCCCTGGTCAGGGGTGCGATCGAGGCCCTCAAGGAGGAGGGGTTCGCCGGCGCCAGTGCCCGGGAGATCGCCCGGCGGGCGGGCTGCAACCAGGGCCTGGTCTTCTACCACTTCGGGTCGGTCACCAACCTGCTGCTGGCCGCACTCGACGACGTCAGTGCGACGCGTCACGTCCACTACCAAGCTGCAGTCGAACGCGCCGACGGACTGGGGGAGCTGGTCGACGCGGCGGAAGCCGTCTTCGAAGAGGATCTCGACGCCGGCCACATCGCGGTGCTCGCCGAGATGATCGCCGGGGCATCGGCGACCCCCGGCCTCGGCCCCGAGGTGGCGGCGCGCATCGCTCCCTGGCGCCAGTTCGCGGCGGACGCGCTCGGCGGCGTCTTGTCCGAGACCCCGTTGGCGGCGGTGGTCGAGCCGGGGGAGGCCGCCCACGCGGTCGTGGCGCTGTACCTCGGTCTGGAGATGCTGGCGCATCTCGACGGGGACCGCAGCGCTGCTCTGGCCCTGTTCGCGCGGGCGCGGCAGCTGGCCGCGCTCGTGCAGATGCTGACCGGCGTTCCGGGAGGAGCGCCTGAGCAAAAGGAGGAGGCATGACGCGAGGAACGTTGCTCGGGGTAGAGGAAGTAGGTATGTCCGACCACGACTTTCCTGACCGCGGGTTCGATGTCGTCACGGGCGCCTTCAGTTATTCGGGCGCTGCCATCACCCGCGAGCTCGAGCGGTCGGGGCGGCGGATACGCACCCTGACGGGGCATCCCGGACGGGCTCGGCCGGACTCGGGGGTCGACGTGCGCCCGCTGGATTTCGACGACATCGTGGGGCTGACGTCAGCGCTCGAGGGCGCGACCACCCTCTACAACACGTACTGGGTCCGCTTCCCACACGGCGAGGACGATCACGACCGTGCGGTGGCGAACTCGCGCGTGCTCTTCCATGCAGCCCGTCGGGCGGGCGTGGAGAGGATCGTGCACGTATCCATCACCCACCCGAGCATCTCGTCGCCCTACGCCTACTTCAGGGGCAAGGCGAAGGTGGAGCGCGCGCTCGCCGAAGTCGGGGTCTCCTACGCCGTGCTACGGCCCGCCATCTTGTTCGGGGGCGACGGGGTGCTGCTCAACAACATCGCGTGGTTGTTGCGGCGGCTCCCGGTCTTCGGCGTGGGTGGCAGCGGGGACTACCGCATCCGGGCCGTGCACATCGACGACCTCGCGGCGCTCGCCGTGGCCGCCGGAGCCGAACGCACCGACACGGTTCTCGACGCCGTCGGCCCCGAACGACCGACGTTCCTCGAGCTGGTCCGGGTGATCCGCGACGCGGTCGGCAGCCGGAGCCTGATCGTGAAGGTCCCCGGGGTCCTGATCCCCTCGCTGGCGTCAGTCCTCGGCCTGGTCCTGCGCGATGTGCTGCTCACCGGCGATGAGTTCCGGGCCATGGCAGAAGGCCTGGCCGACACGGAGGGACCGGCGACCGGCACGATCGAGGTCAGCAGCTGGATCCGGGCCCACGGCGACACGCTCGGTCGGAGCTACGCCAACGAGATCGAGCGTCATTTCCGCCGGCCCGGACGGTGACCCGGCTCGGCTTCAGATGATCAGCTCGTCCAGGTGACGAGGACGAGCGCTGTCCCGAGGGCGAGGTACAGGCCGAAGGGCACGGCGGAACGTCGCTCGGCCTTGTGCGCCGCGATGAGGCCGAACCCGACCACCACGGCCAACAAGTTGGCGTAGAACAGCCCCTCGATCAGCGCGATCCAGCTCACCCAGGCCAGCCCGAAGCCGACGACGAGGGAGAGGCGCACGTCGCCGAACGCGATCCAGCCTGGGTTCACCAGGTTCATGACGAAGAAGAAGGCGAAGAACGCGAGGCCGCCGATGGATGCCACCAGCAGGCGTTCCGGCTGCCCCATGATCTCGGCGATGACGATCCCGCTCACGATCACGGCGCCGCTGAGCGCGTAGACGAGCGCCTTGGGCAGCAGGCGCCTCGTCAGGTCGCAGTATCCGAGCTGGACCAGCCCGACGAGCAGGAGCAACGGCGGGAACGCAATGATCGACCAGCCCACCTTGTGGAGCACGTAGGCCGGCAAGAGGCCGGAGACGACGGCGAGCAGCGCCCAATGGCGCGGCGTGATCCGCGGGGGCGCCTCCTCATCTGCTGTCTCGATCGCAGGACCGGCGGCGGAGGTCGCCGTCGTCGCCAACGCGAGTTCGCCGGCCTCCCTCACCGAGGAGCGCGTCACCGACGCCGCGAGCGCTCGGCGCGTGAAGGGCACCAAGAGCGCCCCAGCCGCCATTCCGATGGCGGCGCCGCCGACGATCGTGAGGGTGGAGCTCACTGCACGAGGGCGATGGAGCCGCAGTTTGCGCTGAGCCCTGCGACTTGGGCTCCGGCGGCGGTGACGCCGAGCTCGGTCAGGAGCGGTTGGAGGGCATCGGACAGAACGGACCCGGTGGAGAGCAGGCTGGCTACGGGCTGATCGAGGAGGCTGAGGATGCCGCTGTCGTTCGGCCAGGTGATGGTTGGTGACTGCGAGCCCGACACCGTCACGGGGTTGGTGCCGGCCGAGGCCGTCGAGGCCGTCGGCGGGACGACGGACGGGGGGCTCGCCGGTCCGTTGAAGCTTGGAGACTTGTTCGAGACGCCGCTGACGGACAGCTGGCCCAGGTCTGTTTGGAGTCCCAGGAGGGTGAGGGTCATGCCCGCGGACCCGGTCCCGGTGCTCACGAGGCCGGTGTTCGTGGGGAGGAGGAGCATGTTGTTGAGGGAATCGTCGCTGCAGGAGACGGAGTACAAGGTGGTGGTGCCGGTGGCGGCGTCGAGCGGAATGTCCAAGGTCCCGAGCGGTGTGTTCAAGGGGGCAGGAAGCGACAAGCTCATTTTCAAGTCGAGCGCCACCTGCTCGGTGCTCGCCGTCGTACCCACCGGGCCGTAGGCCACCACTGCGGGCTTGATCGCGCTGAACGAGAGTGTGACACTCCCGATGTTGAGTGCCCCATCGGGCAGGGTGAGCGTGCTGCCCAGGTTGATGCCGCTCGTGCCGTCGGCGAGTTCGGCTTCAGTGGTCAACATCTGCAGTACATTCACGCTTGCGTCGAGGCCCTGTTGCGTGATCGAGCTGTTCGTGCAATTGACCAGTCCGGCGCTGGTGTTGATGTTTACCATCTGGCAGAGCGGGATCTGCGTGGAAGCCGCCGTCGAGAAGACTTGTCCGCTTAATGCGGCGTATGGCACGCTCCCCGACCCGTACACGTTCGTGAATGCGTTTTCGTAGACGCTGACCCACTGCGCGGCCGTGAGCTGCGCCGTCATGACGTTGGTCGGCGACAGGAGGCCGCTCGACGCGTTGATCAGCTGCGCCAGCGTGAGGTCGGAGTAGGCCAGACCTTCGTAGCCCACCGCGGTGAGGTTCACCGACGTGCCGAGTGGCCCGAGGACGAGGTTGAGCACGCTGGCCTGGTTCGACGTACTACTGACGTTGATGAGGAAAGTCCCGATGGAGAACCCCGCGTAGGGCGTCTGCGTGGCGATCGAAGAACGCGCTACCGATCCCGTCACTGTATTGCCGGCGTGCCCCGGCAGCGCGTTGAAGCCACCGAAGAAGATCTGCGGGACGGTCTGGTTCGCCGTCACCTCGATGGCATTGCAACCGGGTGCGGGGATCTGTGGAGCCTTGACTGCCGCGCATGGATTGCTGCTAGTGCTAATTCCGCCGGCAGTGAACTTGCCGGTCGAGCTCGCGTAGTACCCCGGCACGACGGTGAGGTGTGCGTTGGGGTAACCGTTGTCGTCGAGGACGGTCTCCGCCTTGTTGGCGAAGAACGTGTTCATCTCGCCGACGGACAAGGTGTCGGCGTAATTGATGTAGCGGGCAAGATCGATCGCCGTGGTATCCGCGATCGCCTGGGCCTGGCGACTGCCGTACACGCTGAACCCCAAGTCGACGCCGGTGGCGCCAGCCCAGAGCAGTAGCACCATGCTGAGCAACGTGAAAATCAACACGGCGCCGCGCTCTTCACGCCGACGACGACGAAGAAGTTCTTTGATCTTCTGCACCGGAGACTCCTAGGAATTGGTCGGCGTCGAAATCTGCAGCACGTTGGTCGACGAGAGGGTCGATGGTGTGATGATCCCGAGTCCTGGGAGCTCCGGGAACAGAGGCTGCGAGCTGTAGTTGTACGACACCGTGACCGACAGACACATGTTCGAGCTGTTCGTCACCCCGTTGTATGTCACTCCGCTCGACGGGCAACTTTCCGTGTAGGCGTTGCACGTGATCGGACCCGAGCCGCCGAGATTCGTCGGGGCGGTCGTGTTCGTGCTGCTCAGGGGTGGCCCGATGGTCTCCACGCAGCCTTTGTTCATCCAAGCGACATCCGTAGCGGCCTGCGCGACGGCGGAGCACGCAGCTGTCGAGGCGCTGCCGTCGGGAGTGCCGGAAGGGCCGGTGCACGTCGATGTCCCGGTGCCCTGGGCTATCCCGGTGCGGGCAGCGTCTGCGGCCGCCTGCGTGATCGTGGCGTTTGCGGCCAGGATCAAGCCGAAGGTGATGATGCCGTAGAGGATCGTGATCAGCAGGACAACGACGATGGCGAACTCGACCATCTCCGCGCCGCGTTCGTCATCGTCACGTCGCCGCAGTCGCTTCGCAATATCCCTCATGCGCGGAGCCAAGGTGGACCCCCTCCTCTGTATCTCGGGCGACTTGGCCGTGCTCTTGAGCGGCTCGGTCAATAGGTCGTTATGGCGATACGTCCCGGGTTGGATTCTGCGCGGTGCCGGAGGACCGGTACATAGGACATATGGACCATTTGAGGTCGCCACCAGGGGCGCTCCACTGGAGAATGGTCAAAAGGTCCTATGTACCTCGTGTACTTCCCGTCGTACATTCCAACGGAGCCGACCACCAAACGATGCGTGACGGTCGCCGTTCGTAGTCGGTCGGTTGAGAGGGGGGAAGGGTTCTGTGAAAAAGCAGACGCTGATATTGGTCGTGATCGGGGTAATCCTGTTCGTCGCAGGCAGCGCCATCGCTTACGCAAGTGTGCAAGGGGCGAAGAAGAATTCGACTTCGCCGAGCACCGCTGCTCCAGCGAACGTCTCGGCCGTCGTCGCCAAGTCGAACATCCCGACCGGCACGACGGGCCAGCAAATGATCTCGGAGAACCTGGTGGCGATCCAACCAATCCCGGCTAAGGAGTACTTGGCCACGGACCTCACGTCCATCCAGGGTTTGAGTGACGAGGTTCTCACGGCGCCGGTGCAGAAAGGTCAGGCCGTGACCTCGGCCGAGCTCACGGCGAGCACCGCGTCGATCTCTATCCCGCAGAACATGGACGCCATGACGGTTGACATCAGCGGGGCGCAAAACTTGGCCGGCTACCTGCAGCCCGGGAGCCACGTCGACATCTATGCCAACATCTCGCACCTTTCGTCGGGCGGGGTAAGTCCGGTGACGGGCATCCCGATCCCGTGCACCGAGCTGGCTATGAGCAACATCCAGGTGCTGGACGTGTCGTCGACGAGCCCGAGTCTGGCGAACACCAAGGGCGCGGCCGCGACGAGTGCCGCTGCCGCTGCTTCGACGCCGCGAAATGTCCCTGGATCTGAGACGCTCCTCCTTGCGCTACAGCCGGGACAGGCCAGGACGCTCGCATTTCTCAGCCAGAACGAGTCGATCTCCGTGGTGCAGCCGCAACAGGCCGGCCAGTCACCGCCTGTCGGCCAGTGCATCGGCACCGACCAGACGACGACCGCACCATGACGATCTCTCGCCGGATTCTCGTCATCAGCCGCTCGCCGGCGCTGAGCCGGGCCATCCAGGCTTCGCTCGGCCCGGGCTACCAGGTCGTCACGAGCACCAACGTCATCGACGTCGAAGACGAGGTGCGTGACCAGGGACCGTTCGACGTCCTCGTCGCCGGCCCGGTCTTCGACAGCCACGCCGGCATGGCCCGGCTGGCCAGCCTGCGGTCCACGAGCGCGGTGCCGGCGGTCGTGCTCGCCCTCGGGCCGAAGCCCAAGGCGAACCTGAGCGACATCGTCCGGACCGGAGCGGTGGAGCTGGTCGAGTACCCGACCAGCAAGCGCCAGCTCTCCACGGCGCTCAAGCGGGCCTTCGACATCGCGGACGTGTCCCAGGCGGGTGGGGCGCCGACCATGCCGGTCGTCGCCCACGGCGTGGTCGTCGAGCGGTCGCAGTTCGCCGAGGTGTTCACGGTGGCTTCGTCGAGCGGTGGCTGTGGCAAGACGTTCTACGCCACGAACCTCGCGTGCTATCTCGCCGCGCAGACGGGGCAGCGTGTCTGCCTCGTCGACCTGGACCTCCAGTTCGGCGAGGTCTCGACCGCCCTCCATCTGCGGCCCCGTTTTACCATCTCGGACCTGCTGTCGAGGGAGCCGGTCGACGACGACGACCTCGACGAGCACGTCGAGGAGTACCTCGAAGATCACGAGCTCGGGTTCTCGGTGCTGGCGGCGCCGTTCAGCCCCGCCGACGCCGACATGATCGCACCCAAGGACGTCTACAAGGTGATGGGCTCGCTCCGACGCCACTTCGACTACATCGTCGTGGACACGCCGGCGCAGCTCTCGGAGATCGTCCTTGCCGCCTTCGACCACTCCACCCATGTCCTGTGCATGGTGACCCTCGACCTGCCGAGCATCCGCAACATGCGGGTGTTCCTGACGACGCTCGAGAAGCTGCGCATCAGCAGCGAATCGATCGGTGTCGTGCTCAACAAGGTCGAGGACGACATCGGCATCGACATCTCCGACGTCCAAGAGGTGCTCGACAACAAGATCGTCTCGATACTCCCGTATTCCAGGGAAGTTATGAGGTCGATCAACAAGGGCCAGCCGGCCATCGTGTCCGCCGTCAACTCGGACATCAGCAAGAAGCTCGCCGGCGGCATGCACCAGTTCCTGTCCGGCGAGGTCACGCCGATCCTCGGGAACGGCAGCAACAACGCCGAGATCGCCTCCGGACGCAGCTTCTGGCGGTTGCGGAGGAAGGGTCGCACCCCCAAGGTGCCTGAGCTCGAAAGGGCCTAAGCGCGATGAACCTGTCTGAGAAGCTCGCCGCCGCCGACGCGGGAGACACCTCCGAGGAGGGATCGGCTCGTCCGCGGGCGCCCCGTCCCACCGGGGCGACCGGTGCGACCGGGGGGACCGTCAAGGAAACGCCGCGGCGACGCGCCACGGACCGGACTGCTTCGTCCGAGGACGCGTGGCTCCAGTCCAAGGCCGTCGTCCAGGCCAAGGTCCTGGCCGACATCGCCCCGACGGCGGCCGACCTGTCGCCCGAGGAACTGCGGGCCAGGGTCCGTTCGACGGTGAACGAGATTCTCGAGCACGAGGACATCGGGATCTCTCCCATCGAGCGCCAGCGTTTTGTCGAGGAGATGCTCGAGGACTCGCTCGGCTACGGCCCCATCGAGGCGCTGCTGGCCGACAAGGACATCACCGAAATCATGTGCAACCGCTTCGACGAGGTCTGGATCGAGCGCGCGGGCAAGATCCACAAGAGCAACATCGTCTTCAACTCGCCGCAGCAGTACCGGCGCATCATTGACCGGATGGTCCACGCCGTGGGCCGTCGCGTCGACGAATCGTCGCCGATGGTGGACGCCCGGCTCGCTGACGGCTCCCGTATCAATGCCATCGTGCCGCCACTCGCGGTGCACGGTCCCGTGCTCACCATCCGAAAGTTCCCCGACGAGCCCTTGGTTATGCAGGACCTGATCGGGCTCGGGTCGCTCAGCATGGACTCCGCGGTGTTCATGGAAGCGCTGGTGCGCGGCAAGATCAGCATCATCGTCGTTGGAGGAACCGGCACCGGGAAGACCACGATGCTCAACGTCCTCACGAACTTCATCCCCGAGGGCGAGCGGCTCATCACGATCGAAGAATCGGCCGAACTCCAGATCCAGGGCGCCCACGTCGTGACGCTCGAAACCCGACCGTCCAACGCAGAGGGCAGCGGCGAGATCCGCATCCGTGACCTCGTCCGAAACTCCCTTCGTATGCGGCCCGACCGCATCATCGTCGGTGAGTGTCGTGGCGCCGAGACCCTGGACATGCTCCAGGCCATGAATACCGGCCACGCCGGGTCCATGACCACGGTGCACGCCAACTCGCCCCGCGAGCTGCTGGGCCGGCTCGAGACCATGGTGATGATGGGCGGCGTGGAACTGCCCCAAAAGGCCATTCGCGACCAGATCGTCATGGCCGTCGGCATCCTCGTGCAGCTGCAGCGCACTCCGGCCGGACCGCGCGTGATCCATTCGATCACCGAGATCCAGGGGATGGAAGGCGACACCGTCCTCCTGCAGGACATCTTCCACCGGGTCGACATGGCCGACGGCGCCGGCCGGCTCGTTCCGACGGGCCTTCGACCGAAGATCCTCGACGAACTGGCACTCGCCGGGGTCGAGGTCCCGCCGCACATCTTCCGTAACGAGGAAGTCGATGCGACGCTCCTCTCGTCTCGATCCGGTGGTCGCAACCACACTCGTCCGGCCCGGCCCGGCCGTGTGGCCGAGCCACCTTCAGAAGAGATGTACGAGATGCTGGCGCGTCGCCGGGACAGGAGGTGAGGCAGGCCATGTTCGGAGCACTGCAACTTGGTTCGCAGGCCGAGACCCTCGTGGCGGCGGTCCTCGTGGGCGCCGGCCTGGCGATTGCCGTCGTGGCGGCGATCCTGCGGGTTCGCTCCCGCCAGCGCTCGCTGGCGCAGATCCTCGACGACACCATGGGCACGGCCCAGGTGCCCGTAGAGGTCGTCAGCGAATCGCCCGAACACGGCGAGCTCTCGGCGCTGACCGTCCGCATCGCCGGCATCTTCGGGCGCATCGATACGAGTGGCGCACTCGAACAGCGGCTGGACCGAGCGTCCATTCCGCTGCGCGCTGGTGAGTACCTCGTCCTTAGCGCGGCATTCGCGCTCATGTTGGCGGTCGTCGGCGGCATCCTGGTGGGCAACATCATCGGAGCGATCGTGGCGGTCGCGCTGGTGGCCATGGTGGCCTGGTACGTCCCGAACCACCGTGCCGCCAAGCGCATCAAGGCGCTGCAGGAGCAGCTGCCCGACGCGCTCGCCCTCATGGCGGCGTCCGTCGAGGGGGGTCAGACGTTCCAGCGCGCCATCGACATGTACCGCCGTGACGCCCGCCCGCCCCTGTCGGCGGAGCTCGACCGGGTCATGGCCGAGGTGGCCGTCGGGTCTGACCTTGTCGTTGCGCTCGAGAACATGGCCGAGCGCTCGGGCGTAGAGGACCTCAAGTGGGCCGTCGAGGCCGTGCGCATCCAGCAGTCGACCGGTGGCCGCCTGGCGCCGATCCTCCACACGCTCGCCGCCTTCATGCGAACGAGGCAGGAGGTCCGGCGCGAGGTCCAGACGCTCTCGGCGGAAGGTCGGATGTCGGGCTACGTGCTCTTTGCCATCCCGCTGTTCTTGGTGGGCGCGCTCGAGATGAAGGACCCCAGCTATCTCGACCCGATGCTCCACGGCGCTGGGTTGGTGGTGCTGATCGGGACGGCCGGCCTCATGGCACTGGGCTTCTGGATCGTGCGCCGCATGGTCAACATCAAGGTTTGAGTACGAAGGGGGACTGGTTCTCGTGAACGCGGCATATATCGTTCCAGCGGTCGGCATCACCTTGATGGCCATTGGCCTCGTCGGTGTCGGCGCGGCCGCCTGGCGCAACCATCACCAAGGCCACCGCCTGGACTTCATTCGCTCGCTCGGCGCCGAGGCGGAGACGTATGCCGAGCCCGTGCAAATGCCCGACCGGGTGCAGACGCCATTGGTGAACCGGCTGTTCAGCCCGGCCGCACGCGGCCTGCGCCGTAGCCTTTCGCGCCTGTACCCGTCGCGGGACATCGACCGCGTCCACGCCGATCTCCTGAAGGCCGGCCTCACCGGTTCCGTGCGAGCCGAGGAGTTCGTCGCCATCCAGGTCGGCTCGGTGATGGGGGGAATCGCCTTCGGGCTGATCCTTCTCGTGAGCGGCGTGGTGAGCGCGAAGATCGGGCTCGCGCTCTTGTTCATCCTGCCGTTGATCGGCGGCCTGGCTCCGAGCTATTGGCTTCGGTTCAAAATCAAGGATCGTCGCGAACGGGTGACGAACGACCTGCCCGACCTGCTCGACCTGATGACAATCTCCGTCGCCGCCGGCCTGGGCCTCGAGCAGGCGATGCAGGTGTCGTGCGCCCGCTTCGAGTCGCCGGTGTGCACCGAGTTGCGCCTGACGCTGCGCGAGATGGAGCTGGGTCTCTCTCGCCACGACGCGCTCGAGAACATGAAGCTGCGCACCGACATCGACGACCTTGTCACCTTCTCCGTCGTGTTGTCGCAAGCCGACGCGTTGGGTCTGCCCATCGGGCGCGTGTTGCAGGCGCAAGCCGACGAGATGCGCGACAAGCGTCGGCAACGCGCGCGTGAGAAGGCCGCCAAGGTTCCCGTCAAAATCCTCTTCCCGTTGGCGCTGTGCTTCCTGCCCGCCATCATGATCATCGTGCTCGGTCCCATCGTCGGGCCGATCAAGCACGCCCTGGCCGGCGCCTGATCAACTGGTGCACAACGGGCGGGGTGAACCGCCCGGCGGCCATGGGAAATTCGGCCCACCGCACCCATGCCGCAATCTGGCTGCACCTGTCGTTTGACCAGCGGGTCTTACAATGACCAGGGGAAATACCCACCGAAGCCGGTGGGGGAGGAGGCGCTCCGGAGGTCTCTCCGGGGCGGAGATGAGGGGGAGCCATGACGAACACAGCCTCGATCTTGCGGTCGAGTGCGGGGACGGCCGAGCCGGTCCGAGGCCCGGGCGAGTGGACGTTCTACTCGCAGGTTTCCGTGTCGGGGCCATCGGTGTCAACGACGGTGCACCGCGGCCAACGTGTGGACGGTCCGGTCGCGACGTTAACGCGTGAGGACGCGGTCGCGCCGGCCGGTGACTATCGCGATCGTGACGCGACGCCTCGCCGCGTTGAGGACGATCGACAGTGGGGCCCTTGGTCGCTGACCCAACGCGAGCTCGAGGTGCTCCAGCTCCTGGCGGAAGGCTCGACGAACAGCGAGATATCGCAGCGTCTGTACATCAGTCCGAAGACGACCAAGAACCACTTGGCCGCGATCTTCCAGAAGCTCGATGTCACCAACCGCACGCACGCGCTCGTGCGCGCGGTCGTGATGGGCCTCGTCACCATCGAATAGAGGCTGTGCGTTGGCTGAATTGGTCCTTTCAGCCTATGGAACTGCTTAAGGGCCGAGCCGACAATGTCGATGGGACTCCAACGGGAACTCGGGCAACCGCTCGGGGTCTTTGGGGTGAGAGAGGGGAATAGGAAATGACTGAGCTGTTTCTGAATGCGTTTGTGGCGGTTCGTGGCTTCCACGGCAACCTGCTTGAGCGTGCGCGGACTGAGCGTGGCGCCTCCATGGTGGAGTACGCACTGCTTGTTGGCCTCATCGCTGTCGTCGCCGTCGTGGCGATCGCTGCACTGGGTGGGGGCATCTCCCATCTGTTCAGCAACGCGAACACCTGTGTGAGTGGCCTGAACGCCACCACCTGCTAGCCGCTGCGGCGAGAGCCGCATCGAGCTGGGCAAAACTTCCCGAAGGGAATATTCCCCCTTCCCCAAAGGGATGACGGTTGGGCTGGGCCGGCGTATGCCGGCCCAGCCCACTGTCGTTTTGGTGGCCCGTTCTTCAAATGACCGTGGTGTATTTGATGGCCAATAACTCAGAGAAACCCCAGTGTCTTTGGGCAGAAAAGCCTATGGATTTGGTCCCGGCTTTCACCGATATTTGTAAACGGGGAACGACGATCCGTCGCTTCTCATTGGGGTAAAGAGGGGAGACAAGGGATGCTCGGATACTTCATCAACGCGTTTGTCGCGGTTCGGGGTGCACATGGCGCGCTGTTGCAGCGGGCTCGCACCGAGCGCGGCGCCTCCATGGTGGAGTACGCGCTGCTGGTGGGTCTGATCGCCGTCGTCGCCGTTGTTGCGATCGCTGCTCTGGGTGGAGGCATCTCCAGCCTGTTCAGCAACGCCAACACCTGCGTCAGTGGCCTCAACGCCACCACCTGCTAGTTGGGCCGGCGAATACCGCCGGTACTTGCAAAAAGACGCGCTGCCTCTTCGAGGTGGCCATGTTGCCGGGGGGCAACGGGGAGGGCTGGATCGAACTTTCGATCCAGCCCTCCGTCGCGTCTCAGGGCAGTGGCTCGAGGACCCGTGGAAGGTAGTGGGGGTCGATCGGGTACCGGTCGGGGTCGGGTGGGGGAGTGGGCTCGCGGTGACGCAAGCGGGGCGCCCACCAGGCGGCCTCGCCCGCGAGCTTCATCGCCGCGGGCACGAGCATGCCCCGGATGACGAACGCGTCCAGCAGCACCGCGAAGGTGAGGCCGACGGCGAAGAGCTTCATGAAGGCGATGCCACTCGTCACGAGGCCGAAGAAGACGATGCTCATCAACAGGGCAGCCGCGGTGATGATACGACCGGTCGATTGCAGCCCGCCCGCCACCGCCTCGGCGTTCGCCGCGCCGGCGTCGTGGCGCTCCTTCATACGAGAGACGAGGAAGACCTCGTAATCCATGGAGAGGCCGAAGGCGACGCAGAACATCAAGACGGGCATTGTGTCCACGAGCGCGCCGGTCGGGGTGAAGCCGAGGAGGCCGGACAGGTGGCCTTCCTGGAAGATCCAGACCACGACGCCGAACATCGCGCCCAGGCTGAGCGCGTTGAGCACGAGCGCCTTGATCGGGATGAAGACGCTGCGGAAGAGGAAGAACAGCAGGAGGAAGGTGAAGAAGGCCACGAGAGCGAGCGCGAGCGGGAGGTACTGGTTGATGACCCCGGTCGAATCGGCGAGACCCGCCGGCAACCCGCCGACGAGGACGGGGAAGGGTGCCGGGTCGTGGCGGATCGTCTCGACGAGGCGGGTGCCCGAGGCGGAGAGGGCGTTGCCTTCGGGAACCACCGAGTACCACGTCCCGCCGTGGCCGGCGAACTGGTCAAGGTAGGACGCCGGAGCGGGCAGCCGCACACCGCGGAAGTAGACGCCGGACGCGGCGTCGACGCGTTCGACGTCGGGGAGCTCGGACAGACGCACGGCGTACGCGGCTTGCACACCGGGGCCGGCATGACCCGTGCGGGCCGCGACGACCTGTAGGGCGTCGGTCTGCCCCTGGCCGAAGTCGGCCCGCAGCGTGTCGTCCACCTGGCGGACCGAGTCGCTGGGCGAGAGCACGCGGTCGTCGAGGTAGCCCAACTTCAGGTGGAGGAACGGTGAGGCCAGCACGAGGAGCACGGCGCTCACGCCGACGAGGACGACGACCGGCCGGCGCATGACGCCCCGTGCCATCCTCGACCAGAAGCCGTCGGCCGGCGGGCGCACCGAGCGGTGCCAGACCGTGAGGGCGTTGATGCGAGGCCCGATGAGTGCGAGCGCGGCGGGCAGCACGATCAGCGCCGAGGCACCCGCCAAGAGGGCGACGGTGATGCCGGCGTAGGCGAAGGAGCGGAGGAACATGAGCGGGAACACCAACAGCGCGCTCACCGCGGCGGCGACCGTGAGCGCACTGCCCGCGACCGTCCGCCCGGCGTGGGCCAGGGTCTCCTCCAAGGCGTCGGGCACGTCGCGCCCTGCCGCCAGCTCCTCGCGGAATCGGCTGACGACGAAGAGGCTGTAGTCGATGGCGAGGCCGAGCCCGAGGACCGTCGTCAGGTTGACGGCGAAGATGGAGACCGGTGTGATGCCGTCGAGCACCCGCAACGACAACAGGGTCCCCACGACGGCGACGCCGCCGATCGTGAGCGGCATGGCCGCCGCCACCAGGGAGCCGAACACGAAGAGCAGCAGGATGAGCGTCAGCGGCACCGCGATGGCCTCCGCGCGCAGGAGGTCGTGCTCGACCACGCTGTTGACCTCGTGGAAGGCGGCTGCGAACCCACCCACCTGGACCGAGATCGGGCCCGACGCGTGCGCCACCGCGGCGGCGATGGCCGGCTCGCGTCGTGTGATCTGATCCTGGTTGCCCACGATGCGGCCCATGACGAGCGCGCTGGTCCGCCCGTCGGTGCGCAGCACCGGGATCGAGTCGAGGCTCCAGTACGACTCGACGTTCGCCATGTGCGGCTGCGCCGCCAGGAGGCCGGTGAGCGCGCGACCGGCTGCGGCGACGGCAGGGCCGTCCACCGTTCCGTGTCGCGCGTGGACCAGGAGGATGAAATTGTCCGCGCCGTCGTGGAACTTGGCCGCCAGCACGTCGGCGGCTCGGACCGACTGTTCGGAGTTGGCGTCGAACCCGCCCTGGGAGAGCCGGGAGGCGACGTTCCCGCCGAAGAGCGCGGCGACCACGACGAAGAGGCCGGAGAGGGCGAGGATGGCGACCCGGTGCGCCACGACCCCGCGGGCCAGGCGCCGCAGGCACCGTTCGACGAGGGTCCTGCGCCCCTCGCCGCCGCCCGCCTCTCGGTTGACCCCTGGTCCGTCGCTTCCGCCATACCGTCGGTACCTACTCACAGTATGTAGTATTCGAACAGTCTCTCGATCTGTCAAGGAAACGCCGTGAGAAGGTCGGGACGAGGAGGATCGGTACGATGCGCGCGATGGAGCCGGCCCGCACCCGCCGCGAGGAGTACGCCGAGGCCACGTACGAGGCCCTCCTCGACAGCGCGGCGGCGTGCTTCATGGAGAGTGGCTTCGCGGCGACGTCGCTCGACGCCGTGGCCCGGCGGGCCCGGGTGACCAAGGGCGCGATCTACCACCACTTCGCCTCGAAGCGGGATCTGTTCATGGCCGTGCTCGAGCGCCAGGAGGAGATCAGCTCCCGGTCCACTCTCGAGGCGGGGACGGCGGCCACCGACCCGTGGAGCGGCATCGTGGCTGCCCTCGACGCCTTTTTCGAGTCGATCTCCGACCCCGTCTACCAGCGCCTTTGCTGGGTCGAGGGGCCGGCGGCCCTGGGCTTCGAAGACTGGTGGGCCTGCGGCGAGCGCTACGAGATCGAGGTCATCCGTGGCCTGATGGAGCGGATCGCCGAGGTCGGCGTCCTGCTGGTCGAGGACGTCGACATGCTGGCCAACGTGATCTATGGCGCGGTGGCGGCCGGTGTCCTGATGATGGCGCGCTCGGACGACCCGGCGCGTGAGCTCGGCCGCTTCCGCACCGTGATCCTCCAGGTCATGAGCGGGATCCTGCGCAACGGGACGTCGAATCCGCTGGGGGCGGACCCACCTGGCTAGGCGATTTCATCGTCGGTTCACAAAGCCGATACGGCGACGAAATAGGGTCCGGCAACACTAATTCCGTCCTCCGGGCCGACGCAGCGCGTCGTGGCGGGGCCGGCATCACAGAAGAAGAGAAGGGGAACACAGGAGAGTTCATGAGCTACCAGGCCGAGTACATCTGGATCGACGGGACCGAGCCGAGCCCGCTGCTGCGGAGCAAGACGAAGATCGTCGCCGACGGCAAGGAGCCCCCGATCTGGGGCTTCGACGGGTCGAGCACCAACCAGGCCGAGGGCAGCGACTCCGACTGTGTGCTGCAGCCGGTCTTCGTGTGCGCGGACCCGCTGCGGGGCGGGGACAACAAGCTCGTCATGTGCGAGGTGCTGCTGACCGACATGTCGCCGCATCCGACGAACACCCGCCGGGCCTGCGCCGAGGCGGCCGAGAAGTACGCCAGCTTCGAACCGTGGTTCGGCATCGAGCAGGAGTACACCTTCTTCCAGTACGGCCGCCCGCTGGGTTGGCCCGAGGCCGGGTTCCCCGCGCCGCAGGGCCCCTACTACTGCGGCGTCGGCGGCGACAAGATGCCGGGCCGTCAGATCGTCGAGCGCCACACGCAGGCGTGCATGGACGCGGGCCTGGGCATCGAGGGCACCAACGCCGAGGTGATGATGGGGCAGTGGGAGTTCCAGATCGGCGTGCTGGCGCCGCCGGTCATCGCCGACCAGCTCTGGGTGGCACGGTGGCTGCTGTTCCGCATCGCCGAGGAGTTCGACGTGTACGCCACGCTCGAGCCCAAGCCGGTGCTCGGGGACTGGAACGGCGCCGGTGCGCACACCAACTTCTCCACGAAGGCCAT
>DATDIE010000019.1:0-8231 GCA_036521235.1 Acidimicrobiales bacterium
CGATCGGGTTGCCCGAAGCGTCCTTCAGCGTGACCGTGACGAGGGACGACGTGCTGCCGTCCGCCGGCACCGACGTGGGTGAGGCGACGATGGTGGAGGTGGCGAGCGTCGGCGTCGTCGTGAAGCCGACGGTGGCCGTCTGGATGATCACGACCCCATCGGGCGGCGAGTCGGTCGTGTCCGTCGCGGCGTACGCCACGGACTCAGGGGTCGTGTCGGTCACGGCGAACGCCACCTGCCCGCTGCAGTCGCTCGTGCCGGCCTGCGCCTGCGTCGCGCAGCCCGACTCGGAGTCGGGGATCTGCGTCGGCGTGATCACGCTGTGATCACCCGAGGGTTGCGAGAGCGTCACGGCTCGGCCGGAGGCCGGGTCCCCGTTGGCATCCTTCAGCGTGACCGTGACCGTCGGGGCTGCCGTCCCGTTGGCGAGCGCAGAGGTCGGGCTGGCGACGACAGTGGACGTCGCCGCGTCGCCCCGCCCCGCCACGAAGTCGACGGTCACCGGGCCGACGGTGCCGCTCACGCTCTGACCGTCGGTGCTCCCCGAGTACGACGCGACGTACTTGACGTCTTCGAGGGAGGTGTCCTTCACGCTGAAGGCCACCTGGCCGTTGCAGTCGGTCGTGCCGGCGCTGGCCTGGAGACCCTGACAGCCCGACGCCGAGTTGAGGATCTCGGTCGGCGTGATCGTGGAGCTCGATGTGCCCTGCGCCCCCAGGCTCACCGCCAACCCGGGCACCGGGTTCTTCTTGGCGTCGCGCAGCGTCACCTTGATCGTTCCGCCGGAGCCGCCGGCGAGCACGCTCTGCGTCGCCGGCAGGATCGTGCTCTGGCCGGGTGTCGGTGGCCCGGGCGCGAAGTCGACCGAAAACTGGAAGGGCGCGCTCGTCAGCTCCGCACCCGCCACCGTGCTGAGGTCGTCGAGGCCGAAGATCACGTCTTCGGCCGTCGGATCCGCCACGGTGAACGTCACGGCCCCCGTCGCGACAGGCGATCCGTTGATGACCACGAATCGCGGCGTGGCCGCCGTGCACGACTCCCCTGGTATCTGCGGTCCGCCGGCCAGGCACGACGTGTCACCCGCGCTCACGATCCCGTTGTTGAAGACGCCAACGTTCGCCGCCGCCTCCGTGTGCGATTCCGCCATCAGCGTGACCGGCACGCCCGTGTCGGGGTTGCCGTACTGGTCGGCGAGATACGCGGTCACCAGCGCCGTGGTCACGCCGTCGGCCGGCACCGTCGAGGGCGCGACGGTGACCAGCCCCTGCGTGGGCACCCCCGCCACCCACTTGACGACCTGCGTCGGTGGGAGGACGGTGCTCGTGCTGAAGTCGAGCACCTCGAACGTGACGGATTGCGCCTTCGTATCGACGTACTCGAAGAGCGCGGTGCCGTCCGACTGCGTGCTCGTCGGTGGCGTGAACCCCGGGGCCAGGCCCGCGCTCGATCCCGGTTCGGGCTGCACATAGACGTCCTCGTTCGGCACGGGGTTGCCCCAGTTGTCGACGACGCTGGCCGTGAGGTACGTGGGACTCGTCGTGCTGACGGCCAGGGTGGTCGGCGACGCCGTCAGGCTCGAGAACGCAACGGGACCGTTGGTGAACGTCACGCCTGCGTTGTTGAGGGGAAACCCGGGGAAGGTCGGCTGCTCGGTGGTGGTGACGCCGAAGTCCTGTGCGGGGTACGAGTTCGCCGGCGGGTTGGTCACACCGGTGATGAAGACCCCGAACGAGTTCCCGTGGCCGAAGTAGGTGCCGTCGTCGATGAACGACACGTTGAAGGGCATGCCGAGGGTGACGCTGTGGCCGGTGGTGCTGAAGCTCGCCGGGCCCTGGCCCACGGTGACCGTGCCGTTCGTGAGGCTGTCGCTGCAGACAAAGTCG
This sequence comes from Acidimicrobiales bacterium, assembly GCA_036521235.1. Classification (GTDB taxonomy): domain Bacteria; phylum Actinomycetota; class Acidimicrobiia; order Acidimicrobiales; family RAAP-2; genus Bog-473. The sequence goes on from DATDIE010000019.1 coordinate 1,884, forward strand.
CCGTCGTAGCCGTTCGCGCCGTCGAAGATGTTCGAGTACAGGTTGTCGTTCGACGGCAGGTCCTGGTCGTCCTCGGGCGTGGTGCACAGCGGGGCGAGTAGGTAATCGGCCGGGTCGGTCGGGAACGTCGTCCCGACCGGGGCGTCGAGGGTGATCGTGTCGGTGTCGGCGACGAGGCCGGCGTCGTCGGTCGGCTCGACGTCGTAGAACCAGTCGCCGAGCGACGGAGTGGCGTCACACGCCGGGCCGTACTGCTGCTGGCAACTCGGGGTGTTGCCGATCGTCGACCCCGGGTAGTTCGCCAGTCCGGGGTCCGAGAAGTTCCCCGGGAATTCGACCTGGCCGCACTCCGTCGGGCCCACGGCGCAGGTTGCGGTCGGATGGCTGGCCGAGGGTGCGACGATGTCCTGGTAGTCGCCGACCTCGACCGCGACCACGTTGACGGACGTCCCGGCGGCCTGTGCGACGCCGGCGGTGACGGTCAGCACGCCGAGCACGAGCAACAGGCCGGACACCGCTCCGAGGAGCCGTCGCACTCCATCCAAGCGACGGCGCCGTCGCGACCGCCACGTCCACTCCGCCAGACACATCAGATCAGAGTGTGCGGACGCGGCCCCGTGCGCTGCATCCGGGAACTTCCCGGATCGTTAAGGCCTCGGCGCGCTCAGCTGTCCGTCTCGCACTCCAGTTGCGCCGCGAACTCGCCGCGCCGCCGGCGCAACTCGGCCTTGCTGCGTACCTCGAGGCGGACGAAGACCTGGGCGAGGTGCGACTCCACGGTGCGCGGGGAGAGGTACAGCGACTGCGCGATCTCCTTGGTCGTGGCGCCGGTGACGGCGAGCGCGGCGACCCGCGCCTGCTGCGTCGTCAGCAGCCCGGTCCCGCCGTCGCCCTGCTGCGCACCGCCCACGCCGCCCCGGCCCCGTGCCGTTCGCCGCCGGCGCCCACCCGCCGCGGCCAACTCGGCGTGCGCCGCCTCGGCCATCGGACGCGCCCCCAGTGCCTCGGCCGTCTCGAGCGCGCCCGCCAGCACGGTGCGCGCCCGCAGCGCCTGGTGGTGCTGGCGCAGCCAGCGGCCGTAGCGCACCGCGATCGGCATCCGGTCGAGCGGCACGACGCACGGCAGGGCGAGCGCCTCCTCGTACAGGCGCTCCGCCGCCGCTCCGTCCCCCGCCGCCGCGGCCAACCCCGCCCGCCCGCCGAGCGCGAGCATGCGCGGCCAGTGGATGCCGAAGCCCCGGGTCTGCTCCTCGAGCAGGTCGACCACCCGCGCCACGTCGTCGAGCCGACCGGCGGCGAGCCCGGCCTCGATCGCACCCGCCGGCCACATCAGGATGGTCGGGTTCTTGAAGTCGTGGTCGCGAGCCACCTGCTCGACGCGCCCGAACACGTCGGTCGCCGCCGCGGCCTCGCCGCCGAACAGCAACTCGTGGCCCTCGGCCATCCCCAGCGCGATCCGGACGAACCACGTGCGGCTGCCGGCCAGCCCGAGCGCCTCGGCCCGCGCCCTCGATGCGCCTTCGTAGTCGCCCAGCAGGCACAGCGTGCGTGCCCGTACCTGCAAGAAGTACGGCAACAGCAGCGAGCCGACGTCGAACTCTTCGTCGAGGTCGTCCAGTGCCGCCATGGCCGCCGCCAGCTCACCGCGCACCTGGAGGATGCTGATCCGTTGCATGCGCAACGGCACCGAGGGCAGCAGCGCGCCCACGCGCGCGAACTCCTTCAACGCCATCTGCACGTAGATCTCCGCCTCGTCGAAGCGTTCCATGGCGCCGCACACGGCCACCTGGTGGATGAAGGCGTTCGTGGATATCTCGGGGTTGGGGCCGTGGCCGGCGAGACTCATCCGCCGCGTCTCCAACGCTTGGCGCTCGATCTCGGGCAGGCCAGAGAGGTCACCCAGGTGGTGGCGGTACCCCGCCCGCATCCCAGTCACGAGCTCGCCGAGGGGGCTCGGGATCTTGAACTCGTCGGCCAGCGCCAGCGACGCGTTGCCCGCCGCGGGCCCCGCCGTCTCCCACAAGGCGTGGCCGCGCTCCAGGAGCAGCGGCGCCAGGCGCCACACGTCCCCGGCGGCGGCCGCTTCCGCCACTAGCTGGTCGAAGACGGCCATCGCCTCCTCGATGTGTCCGGCGTAGACGAGGGTCCTCGCCTCCTTCGCCGCCACGCCCGCCCGGTCGACCTCCGCCCCGCCGGCGCCGTCGGCCGGATCCGGACGCGCCAACAGCCGGCGATAGACGCCGATCGCCTCGTCGAAGAGTCCCGCCAGGAACAACGCGTCGGCCAGGGACTCCAAGAGGTCGTCGGGCGCAGACCCACCGCTGACGTCGACGGCGCGCCGCAAGTGGCTCAACCCGGTCTCGACCGCGCCGTCCCGCAGCGCCCGCGCCCCGGCCCGGGCGAGCAGGGGTGCGGCCCGCGGGTCGTCACCCAACGCGCCCGCCAGCACGTGGGGCACCGCCGCCTCTTCGTCGCCGACCGCGACGCAATGGTCGAAGGCGCGGGCGTGCAGCAACCGCCGGCGCGCCGGCGGGGTGTCCGCATAGATGGACGCCGCCAGCAGCTCGTGGTGGAACGCGCCGCGTCCCGTCCCGTCGCTCCGCAGCAACCCCGCCAACACGGCGACGTCGAACGCCCGCGCGAACGCCTCGGCCTCGAGCCCGCTCACCCACTCCAGGACCCCCAAGGAGAACGACTGCCCGAGGACCGCCGCGGCCTGGACTACGCCGAGCGTATCGGCGGGCAGGCCCGCCACATGGCTCAGCAGGAGCGTGGATGCCTGGGCGATCGGTTCGCTGTGGCCCGGAACGGGCAGCCGGCCGTGATCGCGCAGCACCCGTGCCGCCTCGATAAGCAGGAGCGGGTTGCCGGCGGTCAGCCGCCAGGCCCGGGCCGCCTGCTCCCCTTCGAGCGCGCTCGCCGTCAGCGACGCCAGCAACGCCGCGCTGGCCGGCTCGGACAGCGGGTGCAGGCGCACCACCTCGACCAGCCCGTCGACGGCCAGCACGTCGATCGCGGCCTGCGCCCCGTGGGGCCAGGGGCGCAGCGTGCCCACGACCGCCACCGGGAGTTGGGCCGAACGGCGCACGAGATACACGAGGAGCCGCAACGAGTCGAGATCGGCCCAGTGGATGTCATCGAGCAGCAGCAGGACCGGCCTCTCGGCGGCCAGGCGCCGCAGGCGACGGCGCGCCACGGCGAAGAGCTCCGTGCGCCGCCCGAGCGCGTCCACGCCGACGTCACCCTCTCCTTCCACGACGATCCCGGCCTCCTCGTCGGAAGACGCCGTTGATCCGGCAGAAGCGCTCCCGACAAGGTCCGACGCCTGCTCGGCGAAGGCGAAGGGTAGATCGCTCTCCATGGCGTGCCCCCGCGCCGAGCGCGTCGTCATGGCGTCCTGGTAGCGCTCCCGCGCCACCGAGAGGAGACTGGTCTTGCCCTGGCCGGCCTCGCCCACGAAGAAGATCGCCCGCCCTTCGCCTCGACGGGCCGCACACACAGCTGCGTCGAGGGCGGCGAGTGCCTCCTCACGCTCGTAGAGGCGCGCCATCCCGACGCCACCAGGCCGCATCGCCAACGCGGGCACCGAGCCCATTTCCCTCTGCATCGCCACCACGCCACCCGCGGGACTCTCCACTCCGTCGCCCGCGTCTCGGACACTAACGCTTTGTTGCACGCCTGGTGAAGGCCATACCCCGGTGTCAACGCCCCCGGCCTCGGCGGGTCCGGAGCCGGCGTGAGGCCGACGCCGGAGGCTTGGTTCTGGCTGCCGGCCGCCCTCCGCCGGAGTCGGCGCGGCAGCGTCCATAGGTCCCGGCCGGACAACCCTGTTGGTCCGCACCACAGCGGTGGGGAATGATCCCGGGCATGGAACGGTCGCCGGGCGAGCTGTTCTCTTTGCGGGGCCGTGTGGCCGTGGTGCTCGGTGGCAGCGGAGCGCTCGGACGGTCGATGGCCGGATCGCTGCTCGACGCCGGCGCCACTGTCGTGGTGAGCGGGCGTGATGCCGCTCGGGGCGCCGAGGCCATCCAGGCCATCGGTGGTGGCCGGTTCGTCTCGTGCGACACGACGCACCGCGCCCAGCTGGACGCGCTCGTCGATGACGTCGCCCGGACGGAGGGCTCGATCGACGTCCTGGTGAACGCGCCCGGCACCAACAGCGCCACACCCTTTCTCGACATCACCGAGGACGAGCTCGACCACATCGTCAACGTCAACGCCGTCGGCGTCGCCCTGGCGTGCCAGGCCTTCGGCCGCTACTTCGTCGAGCGATCGACCGAGCAGGGCGTCGGCGCCAGCATCATCAACGTGGGATCGGAGGCCGGGCGGCGACCGCTGTCGCGGGTCTTCACCTATTCCATGGCCAAGGCCGCCGTGCACAACCTGACGAAGAACCTGGCACGGGAGTGGGGCCCGCTCGGCATCCGCTGCAACGTGTTGGTGCCCGGCTTCTTCCCGGCGGAGCAGAACCGGACGATCCTGGACCCTGACCGCGTCGCCGCCATCATCGAGCGCACCCCGCTGCAGAGACTGGGCGAGCCCGACGACCTTGCCGGCGCCCTGCTGCTGTTGGCCAGCGACGCCGGGCGGTTCATCACCGGGACCGAGCTCGTCGTCGACGGCGGCTTCGACGCAACGAGCCTTTAGACGCCATGGCGGCCTTCCTCGACGACGGCTTCCTCCTGAGCACGCCGACCGCAGATTCGTTGTTCTCCCTCGTCGAGTCGTTGCCGATCGTGGACGCCCATTCGCATCTCGATGCCCGCGAATTGTTGGAGGATCGCCGCTTCGGCACCATCACCGAGCTGTGGCTCGACGGCGACCACTACAAGTGGCGGGCCATGCGCGCCGTCGGGATCGACGAGCGGCTGATCAGCGGGCCGGCCGACGCCTTCGATCGCTTCGAGGCCTGGGCCGGGACGCTCGAGCAGCTCGCGCTCAGCCCGCTGCAAGTCTGGAGCCACCTGGAGCTGCGGCGGTGCTTCGGGATCGACGTCGTGCTCACCCGCGCCACGGCGCGCGAGGTCTTCGACGAGGCGAACGTCCAGCTGAAGAGTCGGACCGTCCGTGAGCTCGTGGCGCCTTTCCACGTGAAGGTGTTGGCCACGACCGACGACCCGGGCGACGATCTCGCCGCGCACGCCGCCCTGCGGGAAGATGCCGATCCACGCTTGCCCGCGGTCGTGCCGACCTGGCGCCCCGATCCCGCCCACCGGCTCCTCGGAGAACCCGCGGCGTGGAAGGCCTGGGCCGAGCGGCTCGGCAAGAGCGAGGCGGGCTCGATCGACTCGCTCGAGGCGCTGCTCGACGCGCTGCGCTCCTCGTGGCGGCGGTTCGTCGCCCTCGGCGCCCGCAGCTCGGACCACGCGTTGGCCGCCCTCCCGGCGAGGCCGCGCGACCGGGCGACGGCAGCGCGGGTCATCGGTGACGTCCTCCGCGGGGTCGCGCCCGACGGGGCCGGGCAGGACGCCGTCGCCGTCGAGGTCCTCACCCTGGCCGCCGAGCTGGCGGTCGAGGACGGCGCCGTCGTCCAGCTGCACCTGGGCGCGCGGCGCGATGCGTCGCCCCGGTTGGCCGCCCTCCTCGGCAGCGACGCCGGCGCCGACGCCGTGGGTGGCGACCCGCAGGGGCCGGGCTTGTTCACGCGGCTCGCCGAGTTGGAGGCGGCCGGACACCTGCCCACGACCGTGCTGTACAACGTCAACGCCGCCGACGACGCGCTCTTTTCGACCGTGACAGGGGTCTTCGCCCGGGACGGCGGACGGCCGGCCGTGCGGTGGGGCCCGGTCTGGTGGTTCAACGATCACGAGCGGGGGATCAGGGACCAGCTCGAGCTGCTCGCGGCGCAGGGCGTGCTGGGTACGTTCGTCGGTATGCACACCGATTCGCGGTCGTGGCTCTCGTTCACCCGCCACGAGCTCTACCGCCGGGTGCTCTGCGACGTCCTCGGCCAGGGTGTCGCACGCGGCGTGGTGCCCGACGACGACGCGCTCCGCCGGCTCGCCGTCGCGCTGTGCGGCCAGAACGCCCTCGACCTCTACGGCTTCGCCCTGCCGTGACGACGCAGGAGACGGTGATCGTGATCGGCGTCGCCGGCTGCGGGAAGTCGACCTTGTCGGCCGGCCTCGCCCGGGCCCTCGACCTGCCCTACATCGACGCCGACGACTACCACTCCGACGCCAACATCGCCCAGATGCGCGCCGGCGAACCGCTGACCGACGACGAGCGGTGGGCCTGGCTCGCGACGGTTCGTCGGGTGGCGCGGGCGGCCGGGCCCGCCGTCGTGGCGTGTTCGGGGCTGGCGCGGCGCCACCGCGACGCGTTGCGCCTCCTCGGGGACGTCCGCTC
>DATDIE010000020.1:0-8416 GCA_036521235.1 Acidimicrobiales bacterium
CACCGTCTTCGACGAGATCACCGGCGGCAGCGACCGCCTGGTGGTCGGCAACCGCGAACTGAACGGGCGTGCGTACGTGGCGAGCTTCGGCTTCAAGGGCAGCGACCAGCAGAAAAAGGTTGGCCAGCTCTCGGGCGGGGAGCGCAACCGGGTGCTCCTGGCCAAGGTGCTCAGCAGCGGCGGCAACGTCCTGCTGCTCGACGAGCCGACCAACGACCTCGACGTCGACACGCTGCGCGCCCTCGAGGACGCGCTCCTGACGTTCCCCGGCTGCGCCGTGGTCATCAGCCACGACCGCTGGTTCCTCGACCGCATCGCGACGCACGTGCTCGCCTTCGAGGGCGACTCCGAGGTCCGTTGGTGGGAGGGCAACTTCAGCGACTACGAGGCGGACCGGCACACGCGTCTCGGCGTCGACGCCGACCAGCCGCACCGGATCAAGTACAAGCCGCTCGTCCGGAGCTAGTTGTACTCGGCGACCACCCGCATCGACTGAGCCCCGCTCAGGCCCCACCCCGGACCGAGCCCCACAACGCACCGGCGCTCACGTACGACGCCGTGCACGGCGGGCCGTCGGCCACCCACATCTGAGGCGGCACGCCCGGTGCGTCGCCGACCCGCACGAGGCACGACGAACGCGTGCCGAAGGTGTCGAGATGCACGCACGTCGCCGCGTTCGGCCGCTCGTCCCCCTCGGCGACCCGGTGGTCCCGCAGCACCCGCCCGAACGCCTCGATCATGGCGTCGCCCGTCTCGGGTACGCCGACCACCGAACGCACCAGGTCGGACTTGGGGGAGGGCTCGTCGACGGAACGGTTCTCCAGCACGTGGATCCCCGGGGGCAGCGCCGCCACCGCCACCCGCGCGCCGGTGAAGTCCACGAAGTACAACGACGTCCGGTCGCCGACCAGCAGCCAGGCGCCGTTGTACTGGCCCGGGTCGTGGTCCCGCGCCAGCGCCTCGACCCCGGCCGCCGCCGTCGGGCACCGCGCCGCCGCCAGCGGCAGCTCGCCCCGCGAGCGCTTCGTCGGGTCCTTGGCGTCGCCGAGGGGCTGGTTGGTCAGCCCGGCGCAGACCCCGTGCTCGTTCACGGCGAGCCACGTGCCGCCGGACTGCTCGTCACGCCCCCCCAAGATGCGGGGCGGGCCCTCCTCGAGCACCGTGACCGGCGTCGTCGGGCGGTCCAGCACCTCGTCGCGGTTCGCCCCGACGATCAGCGGCTCCCCGGGCACGAGCTGGGACGCAATCACCAAGAGGCACATGGCGGCGTCACCCTATACAGCGCGCCGGACCGCCCGGCCCGGCCGGCCTGCGGGCACCTCAGGACCCGCGAAATCGACGGACATCACAGCGGGCTGCAAGCTACGGTGCAGGCATGCGAACCCGTGTTGCCTCCAGCGCCGTAGCCGCACTCGCCGCCGCCCTCGGTCTTGCCGTGGTCGTGCTGCCCGCCCTTCCGGCCTCGGCCAAGGGCCTGACCCAGTCGCAGATCAATGCGATCGAGAAGAACCTCAACCACGGGAAGAAGCTGACGTTCTCCGCCACGTACACCGCGGTCAACGGTGGCCAGAAGACCACCGTGACTATTGCGCAGGCTCCGCCGAAATCGGACTTCAGCTCGGGGACGAGCAGCGTGATCAACAACGGCAAGACGACCTACATCTGCACGGCCGGCTCGTCGAGCGGCGGCACCGGCAGCACCGGCAGCACCGGCTCGTCTGGCGCGGGCAAGGAATCGTGCATCACCGAAAGCGGCGCCAACCCGCTGCTCAGCCTCGAGGACATCTTCAGCCCGGCCGTTGCGCTGGCGGCGCTGAATGAAGCCAAGTCGGCGGCCATCGCGCGGTCCCTCGGGATCCACTTGACTGAGTCGAGCGGCAACTACGCCGGCCAGTCGGCGACGTGCTTCAGCGTCAGCGAGCGGGGGAAGGGCTCGGGCAAGTACTGCGTCACCAAGCAGGGCATCCTGGCTTACGCGACCACGTCGAACAACGGCTCGACCAACTACTTCGAGCTGACCAAGTACTCGTCGAGCCCGCCGTCGAGCCTGTTCAGCCCGCCGGCCGGGGCCACCACCGTCACGACCCCGTCACTGCCCGCCGGCGTCACGATCCCGACGTAGGCAGCCCGACCAGCGAACCGGCGCTGGCACCGGGCGCCCGCGCCGGAACCGAGTACCGTCCACCTAGAGATGCCCGACCGCTGGCTCCGCAGTGACGTCCCCCGCGGCACCGACTACGACCGCCGCTTCGACGACCTCGCCGCCACCGGCATGGACATGCACGGCGAAGCCGCGCTCGTGGCGTCCTACCGGCCCGCCACGGTGCTCGATGCCGGCTGCGGCACCGGCCGTGTCGCCATCGAGCTCGCCCGCCGCGGCCACGACGTCGTCGGCACCGACGTCGACCCCGCCATGCTCGCCGCCGCCCGCACGAAGGCGCCCGAGCTGACCTGGGTCGAGGCCGACCTCACCGACCCCGGGCTCGACCTCGGCCGCACGTTCGACGTCATCGTGCTGGCCGGCAACGTCCTCATCTTCGTGCCGTCGGGCACCGAGAGGCAGGCGATCGCCAACGCGGCCCGGTTCCTCGCTCCGGGTGGCCGCCTCGTCGCCGGATACTCCCTCCGCCCCGGAGGCCTTCAGCCCCCCGACCACGATGCCCACGCCCGTGGGGCGGGGCTCGAGCTCGAGGACCGCTGGTCCACCTGGGACCGCCGCCCGTACGCCCGGGGCGACGTCTACGCCGTTTCGGTCCACCTGAAATCCAGCTGAGGCACCCCCACCCGGCCCCACGCAACGGAGATGACCGCAGAGCGCCCCATTTCGCACTGAACGTGCAGGCGAACCGTGTTTCGTTAGGCTTATAGCCATGGGAACAGAGGAACTTGACCCGATTGATCATCAGATCATCGAGTTGTTGTCGCAAAACGCAAGGCGCACGATGGCCGACATCGGCGAGCAGGTCTCGCTGTCAGCTTCTGCCGTGACACGCCGGATCGAACGGCTCGAGCGCACCGGCGTTATCGCGGGGTACACGGTCGTTGTCGACCACCGCAAGGCCGGGCGCCCGATCCAGGCCTTCACCGAGGTGCGCTTCGCCGGCACCGCCGATCTCAAGGAGATCAAGGAGACGGCGATGCAACTGGCCGAGGTGCAGGCCGTGTTCACCACCGCCGGAGACCCCGACGCGCTGGTCTGGCTGCAGGTGCCCGACGTCGAACGGCTCGGTCACGTGATCGAACAGCTGCGTCGCCGCGGCCGCGTCACGGGCACCAAGACGCTGATCGTGCTCGACACGTGGTCGCGTCATCGGGCTCTGGAGGCGAACGGCCTCCCGGCCCAGCAGTAGTAGTGCGGCTGCGTCGCGCCCCGTTGCGCGTCGGACTCGCGGCCGCCGCGCTCTTCGCGCTGCCCTTCGTCGCGGCGGCCTGCAGCTCGTCGCCGTCGGGCTCCACCGCCGCGACGACGACGACCACGAGCACCACGGCGTCGCACACCACGACGACGGCCGCCGGGCCCGCCGTCGCGTGGTCCAAGCCGATCCCCGTCGCGCCGGGCGCGAACCTGACGACGATCTCGTGTCCGTCGACGGGCAACTGTCTCACCGGCGACGCCAGCGGCAACACGTACCGGCTCCAGCTCTACAAGGCGAAGGCGCTCGGGCCACCGCTCGCGTCGCCCTCGCCCGCCGGCGCGTCGTACCTGTCGTGCGCGACCGCCGCGTTCTGCGCCGCCGCGCCCAGCCTGAACCAGGTTGCGTTCTACAACGGCGCCGCCTGGCAGGCTCCGGCCACCATCTCGGCCGCCCAGGGCTTCACCGCCATCGACTGCACCAGCACCACGTTCTGCGTCACGGTCGACGGCGAGGGCAACTCCTTCGCCTACGACGGCTCGGGCTGGTCCGGCAACCTGGGCGCCTGGGGCGCCGCCAACCAGATCTCCTGCGTGTCACCCAGCTTCTGCGTCGCCGCCGAGGGCGGCCCCTCGGTGTTCAGCGGGCACAGCTGGACCCAGCCGACCGACGCGGATACGCAGGGCCAGCTGAACGCGGTGTCGTGCGCGTCGACGACGTTCTGCATGCTCGTCGATAGCAGCGGCGACTTCATGGCGTGGAACGGCACGGCCTTCACCGCGCCGGTCTCCATCGCGACCGAGCCGCCCCAGAACGGCAGCGACGCCTCCGGCCTCACCGGCGTGTCGTGCCCCACCACCACGTTCTGTCGCGCCGTCGACTCACTCGGACGCGTCTTCTCCTGGAACGGCACCGCATGGAGCGCCGGCACGCTCATCGACACCGGCCACTCGTTGAGCGCCGTCTCGTGCCCCACGACCACCTACTGCGTGGCCGTCGACCGCTCCGGGCGCGCCCTCTTCTCCAGCTAGACACCTCCGCTCCGCCCCCCTCCGCCGCTCGCCGGGGTTAACCTCTGGGGCGCGGGCCGGCTCGACCGGCCGGTGAAGGCGGTGGGGCGTATGTGGCGATCCGGGCTGCTCCTCGGTGGGCTGGCAGCCTTGGCAACGGTGGCCGTGACGGGATGCTCGTCGCCCCCGAACGCCCCGTCGACCACAGCCAGCAACTCGACGACCACCACGACGTCGGCCGACGCGAGCGGCATGGCGACCTCGGCCGCCGAACTGATCCCACCGAGCGTGCCGAACGACAACGCCGCCCGCAAGGACGTGGTGATGCCCGATTGCAACGCCACCACGGGCGGGTGGTCGGCCGGCGGGGTCGCCAAGAATCCCGGCGCGAGCGCCACCACCTTCATCATCACGGTGTTCTTCACGAACCCGGCGGCCACGGACCTGGACTATGCGCAGACGACGATCACGGTGCCCCCGCAGGGCGCCCAGTTCTGGTTGGTCAAGGCGACGTTCCACGCCCCGGGCCGCGTCGACTGCATCCTGCGCGGCGTGGCCACGGCCTGACTCAGCCGAAGAACACCTCGGCCTCGGCGTACAGCTCGGGCGGGACGAGCTTCAGTTCCGCCGTGGCTTCCGACAGCGGCACCCGCTCGATCGCGGTTCCGTGCAGCGCGACCATCTGGCCCGAGTGCCCGTGGTGGAGGGCGTCGATGGCGTGCAGCCCGAAGCGCGTCGCCAGGAACCGGTCGAACGCCGTCGGGGTGCCACCGCGCTGCACGTGGCCGAGGACGGTGGCGCGGGCCTCCTTCCCGGTCCGGAGCGCGATCTCCGATTCCAACAGCGACCCGATGCCCATCAGGCGCTCGTGGCCGAACGCGTCCACCTCGCCCTGCCGGCGCGGCAACGTGCCCTTCGCCGGCAACGCGCCCTCCGCCACCACGACGATCGGGGCGTACTGGCTGGCGAAGCGGTGCTCGATGAAAGCGCACACCTCGTCGATGCGGAACGGCTGCTCGGGGATCAGGATCACGTTGGCGCCACCCGCAATGCCCGAGTGGATGGCGATCCACCCCGAGTGGCGCCCCATCACTTCGACGATCAGGACGCGGTGGTGGCTCTCCGCCGTGGTGTGCAGCCGGTCGATGGCCTCGGTGGCGATCGTGACCGCGGTGTTGAACCCGAACGTATAGTCCGTGCCGCGCAGGTCGTTGTCGATCGTCTTGGGTACCCCGATGATCGGCACGCCGCGCTCGCTCAGCTTGGCGGCGACGCCGAGCGTGTCCTCGCCCCCGATCGCGATGAGGCCGTCGAGCCCGAGGCGCTCGACCGTCTCGAGCACACGCCGCTCCCCGTCCTCGGTGCCGTACGGATTGGTCCGGCTCGAGCCGAGGATGGTGCCGCCCTGAGGGAGGATCCCACGCACATGGGAGACGTCCAAGGGCACCGTGTCGCCCTCGAGCGGGCCGCGCCAGCCGTCCCGGAATCCCACGAACCGGTCCCCGTGGATCTCGACGCCCTTGCGGACGACCGCCCGGATGACCGCATTGAGGCCCGGGCAGTCGCCGCCACCGGTCAGCACGCCGATCTGCATGGACGGCGAGCCTAGCGACGACCTCCGAAAGAGGAACGGAGTGCGAAGGGTCGTGTCTGTCGTCGTGCAACCACCCCGCTCAGCGCTCCGGGCCGTGACGCCTGGGTGTCCCTTCTTTCTCACGACGCAGTTTCGCTCGGCACTCCACAATTGCGATACTCAATTCGAATCGTGGGTCGGCCCTCATGCGTTGAGCGGACCGACTTCGCTGTCGCTCCCGACGGTGTGCTACAAAACCTCGATGCGCACGAGGTGGGCGTGGCGTGGGGCGCTGGTCGCCCTGTCCGTGGTGGTCGCGAGCACGGTCGCGCCCGGCCTGGCCTCTGCCGCCTCCCCGGCACCGGACTACCCGGTCGTGTGGTCGTTCCTCACGACGGCGATTTTCGCCGCCGCCGAGAACGGGCCCGACGTGGCGCCGCCCGGCTCCAACGTGCCGTGCACGCCGAGTGCAGCGCATCCCGATCCCGTGATCCTGGTGCACGGCCTCGCGGCCAACCAGAACGACAACTGGCAGACGATGGCACCGTTCCTAGCCGACCACGGCTACTGCGTCTTTTCCCTCACCTACGGCAACATGGCGAACCTGTCGCGGCCCTTCGACGAGATCGGCGGGCTGACCGACATGGAATTGAGCGCGCACGCGTTGGCCGAGTTCGTGGACTGGGTTCTCGCCGCCACCCACGCGCCGAAGGTCGACATCGTGGGCCACTCCGAGGGCGGCACCATGCCCGACTACTACCTCAAGTTCCTCGGCGGCGCACCGAAGGTCGCGCACTTCGTGATGTTGAGCGGCCTGCCGCACGGGACGACGATGTGGGGCCTCTCCGACCTCTACGACCTCGCGTCCCAGTACGGCTTCGGCGCCCAGGCCAACGCCCTGACCTCGTTCTGCGGCTCGTGCACGGAGTTCCTCGTGGGGTCGAGCTTCATGAAGGCGCTCGACGCCCCCAACCCGGATGCGACCGCCGACGAGGCGGCCACCTGCCCGTACGACGGGGCCGCCGTGGACGGGGTGAGCTACACCTCGATCGCCACCGACTACGACGAGCTCGTCCGACCCGTCACGAGCGACTTCATCGATCCGCGCTGCGCCAACGCGGCCGACGGGATCGGCGTGGACAACATCTTGGTGCAGCAGCAATGTCCGACCGACCTGTCGGACCACCTTGCCATCGCGTCGGACAAGGTCGCCGCCCAAGACGTCCTGAACGGGCTCGACCCCGCGCAGGCACAGTTCGTGCCCTGCACCCTGACGCTGCCCGTCGTCGGCTGAACGCCTGCACCACCTACGGCGTGGCGGCGACCAGCATCACCACGGCGCGGGTCGGCAAATGACCGTGATCGGGCCGCCACAAACTGGGGACTGAGAGACGACGGTCGGGGTGCCCCACTTCGGCACGCACCTTGGGGGCACTTCGACCCGCAATGGCGCGCGCGTAATGGGACACCCATCCCAAGCGCAGAACCACTTTTGGCGGTGGATGCCCACCCCGGGCGCCTCTAAATCCAGCCCACCTGCCGGAGGATGTCCTCGGCAACTTCGAGCGGAAGGCGAGCGGCGTTGTCAACTACCAAATCGGCAACCTGCGACGGGTCGATCTTCTCGGCCAGTTGCTTTGCTGCATCCAAGTACCAGTCAGGATCGGACTGACGGGAGCGGATCCGGGCGAACACGGTGTCCAGGGGAGCACGTAGCCATACGAGAGTGCACTCGGCGTCCGTGACAGCGCCGGCTATTCCGGCTAAGTGGGACCGCCGCTCGATCGTCTGGCACACGATGAGGCGATCGGCCCCGCTCTCTGAGAAGTTCCGCCACATCGCCGCCAGATTGAGATAGGCCACCTTTCCGTTCCACGGGTCGTCGACGGGTCTCGGCCATGACTCGCCTAACCACTCGTAGTCCACCAGAGCGTACGAGATGTCCCGCTCGCGAAGGACCTGAGCGGCAAGTCTTCCTGTGGTGGACTTCCCACTGCCGACGAGTCCTGAGATCACCAACACCGGGGTGCCCATCCGCCCATTGTGCCCGGTCGAACGCGTCCGTTATCTGGGCCGAGGTAGCGCCGTACGCCTGGCTGTGCGATTCAGGTGGCCCTCGTCAACACTGAATTCGCCTTGTCGGAAGGGGCACTCGCGTGTAGAACCCCGCTGTGCACTACTGCCAGTCCTGTAACCGGGCCACCCCGATGGAGCCCATCGACGGCGTGACTGTTTGTCCCTCCTGTGGACGAACAGACACTGCTGCGGCTCTTCAGCCCCTTTTCGTGGTCACGGGTGCTTCGGGTTCGGGGAAGACCACCATCTTTGGCCCACTCGCCAGGTTGCTGGCCTCTCGCTGTGCGACCTTCGATGTCGACTGGCTCCTTGACGCTGCCGGAGCGTTAAGTGGAGCCAGCACCGTTACCGAGATCCCGTGGGACGGTTTTCTTCAGGCTTGGTTGTCCGTGGCCCACGGGGTC
>DATDIE010000021.1:0-5386 GCA_036521235.1 Acidimicrobiales bacterium
ATCGCCGACGCGAGGAGGTCCCCCCGATGACCGAACCCCGGACGCGCAAGCCCCCCACGTCGCGGCGGCCGAAGAGCCGCCTCGGCGCCGACGACCTGCACCTCTTCAACGAGGGCACGCACTACCGGCTGGCCGAGAGACTGGGCGCCCACGCCGCTGCCGTCGGCAAGCGGACGGGGACGCAGTTCGCCGTCTGGGCGCCGAACGCGAAAGCGGTCTCCGTGATCGGCGACTGGAACGGATGGGGGCATGGCGCCGACCCTCTGTCGGTCGCGGGCGACTCCGGGATCTGGGAGGCGTTCGTGCCCGGCGTCGGCCACGGCGCCGCCTACAAGTACGCCGTGACGAGCGGCGGCGGCGAGGTCCTCGAGAAGGCCGACCCGTTCGCCCGCTACGCCGAGCAGTCGCCGAAGACGGCCTCGATCGTCTGGGATCTCGGGTACGAGTGGGCCGACGACGGGTGGATGCAGACTCGGGCGGAGCGCAGCGCCCTGGATGCCCCGATCTCGATCTACGAGCTGCACCTGGGCTCGTGGCGGCGCAACGTCGAGGACGGCAACCGCCCGCTCACCTACCTGGAGCTGGCCGAGCAACTGCCTGCCTACGCAGTCGAGAGCGGCTTCACGCACGTCGAGCTGCTCCCGATCATGGAGCACCCCTACACCGGCTCGTGGGGCTACCAGACGACCGGCTACTTCGCGCCCACCAGCCGGTACGGCACGCCGCAGGATTTCATGGCTCTCATCGACGCGCTGCACGCCGCCGGCGTCGGGGTGATCCTCGACTGGGTGCCGTCCCACTTCGCCACCGACCGGCACGGGCTGTCCGAGTTCGACGGGACGCACCTGTACGAGCATGCCGACCCCCGCCAGGGCTTCCACCCCGACTGGGGCAGCTTCATCTTCAACTACGGCCGCAACGAGGTGCGCAGCTTCCTGCTGTCGAGCGCGATGCACTGGCTCGACGCCTACCACGCCGACGGCCTGCGGGTCGACGCGGTCGCCTCGATGCTCTACCTCGACTACTCCCGCAAGGACGGCGAGTGGATCCCCAACCGGCATGGCGGGCGCGAGAATCTCGAGGCGATCGGCCTGATGCGGGCGCTGAACAGCGCCGTCTACGCCGAGCACCCGGGCGTGCAGACCTACGCCGAGGAGTCGACCGCATGGCCGATGGTGTCGCGGCCGACCTACCTGGGCGGGCTCGGGTTCGGGTTCAAGTGGGACATGGGCTGGATGCACGACACGCTCGTCTACTTCGGCCACGACCCCGTCCACCGCCGCTTCCACCACCACGAGCTGACGTTCCGCGGCCTGTACGCGTTCACCGAGAACTACGTGCTGCCGCTCTCCCACGACGAGGTCGTACACGGGAAACGGTCGCTGATCGGGCGCATGCCCGGCAACGAGTGGCAGAAGCGCGCCAACCTGCGCGCGCTCTACGGCTACATGTACGCGGTGCCGGGTAAGAAGCTCCTCTTCATGGGCGGCGAGCTCGGCCAGTGGGACGAGTGGGACCACGAGTCGAGTGTCGACTGGCACCTGCTCGACAAGCCCGAGCACGAGGGCATCCGCCGCTGGGTCGCCGACCTGAACACGGCCTACCGGGAACGGCCGGCCCTCCACGAGCTCGACTGCGACCCGGCCGGGTTCGATTGGGTGCACGCGTCGGACAGCGAATCGAGCGTGCTGGCGTTCATGCGAATGGCCAGGGGCGGAGCCGACGCCGCGCTGGCC
Organism: Acidimicrobiales bacterium; assembly: GCA_036521235.1. Lineage (GTDB taxonomy): Bacteria > Actinomycetota > Acidimicrobiia > Acidimicrobiales > RAAP-2 > Bog-473. Next base: position 1,737 of record DATDIE010000021.1, read on the forward strand.
GTGTTCAACCTGACGCCTGTGCTGCGCCCCAACTACCGCATCGGCGCCCCCCGGCCCGGCGTCTGGCGCGAGCTCCTGAACAGCGACGCCGACGTCTACGGCGGCAGCGGCGCCGGCAACATGGGCCGGATCGAGGCGGTGGCGGAGCCGGCCCACGGCCGCGACCACTCGATGACGCTCGTGCTGCCGCCGCTGTCGTGCCTGCTGCTCGCCCCCGAGGACGCTCCGTGACGCATGTCCGCCCCCGGCTGGGGGCGGCGCCGGACGCGGATGGCAGGGGGACGCGGTTCGCCGTGTGGGCGCCGCACGCCGACCGGGTCGACGCCGTCCTGCTCGACCCGGACGAGGTCGTCGCGCTCGCGCCCTGCGGCGACGGGATCTTCGCCGGCGTGGCGGAGAGCGCCAGGCCCGGAAGGCGCTACCGCTACCGCCTGGACGGCGGCGACGAGCTGCCCGACCCGGCGTCGGCGTCCCAGCCCGAGGGCGTGGCCGGTCCGTCCGAGGTGGTCGCGCCCTGGGACGGCTGGACCGACGAGGCCTGGCGCGGCGTGCCGCTATCCGAGCTCGTGCTCTACGAGCTGCACGTCGGCACGTTCACTCCCGAGGGGACGTTCGACGCGATCGTGCCGCGGCTGGCCGAGCTGCGCGAGCTCGGCGTGACGGCCATCGAGCTCATGCCCGTCGCGCAGTTCCCGGGCGCGCGCAATTGGGGCTACGACGGCGTCTTCCCCTACGCGGTGCAGAACTCCTACGGCGGGCCTGCCGGCCTTGCCCGCCTGGTCGACGCCGCCCACGGCGCGGGCCTCGCGGTCTGCCTCGACTGCGTCTACAACCACCTCGGCCCGGAGGGCAACGTGCTGCCCCGCTTCGGGCCGGTGTTCACCGAGCGCTACCGGACGCCCTGGGGCGCCGCGATCAACATGGACGGCCCCGGCAGCGACGGCGTGCGCGCGCTTCTGATCGGGAGCGCGCTGCACTGGTTGGACGACCTCCACGTCGACGCGCTGCGGCTCGACGCCGTCGACCAGATCGCAGACGCCTCTGCGACGCACTTCCTGGCCGACCTGGCAGACGCCGTCGCCGAGGCGTCAGGGCCGGCCGGGCGGCCGCTGCACCTGATCGCCGAGAGCGACCTGAACGATCCGCGCGTGATCACGCCGCGGGCGGCCGGGGGCCTGGGGATGGATGCGCAGTGGAGCGGCGACCTGCATCACTCGCTGCACGCCCTGCTCACCGGCGAGGACGGCGGCTACTACGCCGACTTCGCCGGCCGGGGGACGGGGATGGCGGCGCGGGCCTACCGCGAGGGCTTCGCCTACACCGGCCAGACGTCGCGCTACCGCGGCCGCCGCCACGGCGCCACCGCCGCCGGGATCGCCGGCAGCCGCTTCGTCGTCTTCGGCCAGACGCACGACCAGGTCGGCAACCGCATGCTCGGCGACCGGCTGGCCCAGACCGCGGGCTTCGAGGCGGCCAAGCTGATGGCGGCCGCGGTGCTCCTGTCCCCGCAGGTGCCGCTGCTGTTCATGGGCGAGGAGCACGCCGACGATGCGCCGTTCCCGTACTTCACGAGCCACTCAGGGGGCGAGCTGATCGAGGCCGTGCGGCGCGGCCGGGCCGAGGAGTTCCGCTCGTTCCGATGGGCCGGCGAGCCGCCCGACCCCCAGGCCGAGGAGACCTTTCGAAGCGCCGTCCTGCACTGGGATGCGCGCCGCGAGGGCGGCCACGGGCAGATACTCGGCCTCTACCGCGAGCTCCTGCGCCTCCGCCGCGAGCTTCTGCCGCTCCGCGACCTCGACCCCGACCGCGTCGAGGTGGCGCGGATGGACGATCCTCCGGTCGTGTGGATGCTCCGGGGCGACCCGGCAGGCGAGACTGTGCTCGTGTGCCTCCACTTCGGACACGAGCTGCGCCTCCTGGACGTCCCGTTCGCGGGCGACCGGACCGTCCTGCTCGACTCCGCCGACGCCCGCTTCGGCGGCCCGGGCGCCGTCGCCCCGGCCGGCGGGGCGATCACCGCCCAGCCGCAGTCGTGCCTCGTCCTGCGCGGTGCGCGTGGCTAGCCTGCGCGTCTGGCCGGGGACGCCGTATCCGCTGGGGGCGACCTGGGACGGCGAGGGGACGAACTTCGCCCTCTTCTCCGAGCACGCCACCGGCGTCGAGCTGTGCCTGTACGACCAGCCCGGCGACGGCGAGGAGGCGCACCGCATCGAGGTCGTCGAGCGCACCGACCTGATCTGGCACGCCTACCTCCCCGACGTGCGCCCCGGGCAGCTCTACGGCTACCGCGTGCACGGCCCGTACGAGCCCGAGCGGGGGCACCGCTTCAACCCCAGCAAGCTCGTGCTCGACCCCTACGCGAAGGCGGTCACCGGGCAGCCGCGCTGGGACGACACCCTCTTCGGCTACACGGTCGGCGACCCCGCGGCCGACCTCTCGATGGACACCCGCTCGAGCGCCGGGGCCATGCCCAAGTGCGCCGTCGTCGACCCCGCGTTCCCGTGGGGCGACGATCGCCGGCCATCGGTGCCGTGGAACAGGTCGGTCATCTACGAGTGCCACGTCCGCGGCCTGACGATGCTCCATCCCGGGGTTCCCCAGGAGCTGCGCGGCACCTACCTGGGGATGGCCAGCGACTCGATCATCGACCACCTGCTGTCGCTCGGCGTGACCGCCGTCGAGCTCATGCCGGTGCACCAGTTCATCAACGACCGCGCCCTGGTCGACCGCGGCCTGACCAACTACTGGGGCTACAACTCGATCGCCTTCCTGGCCCCCGACGCGCGCTACTCCGCCGGCGGCACCCGCGGCACCCAGGTGAGCGAGTTCAAGTCGATGGTGAAGGCGTTTCACCGGGCCGGGATCGAGGTGATCCTGGACGTCGTCTACAACCACACCGGCGAGGGCAACCACCTCGGCCCGACGCTTTCGCTCCGCGGCGTCGACAACGCCTCGTACTACCGGCTCTCGCCGGAGAATCCGCGCTACCACGTCGACTTCACGGGAACCGGCAACAGTCTGAACGTGCAGCACCCGCGGACGGTGCAGCTGATCTTCGACAGCCTCCGCTACTGGGTCAACGAGCTGCACGTCGACGGCTTCCGCTTCGACCTCGCGCCCGTGCTCGCCCGGGAGCTGTTCGAGGTCGACCGGCTGGCCGCGTTCTTCGACATCATGCAGCAGGACCCGACGCTCTCCCAGGTGAAGCTGATCGCCGAGCCGTGGGATCTGGGCGAGGGCGGCTACCAGGTCGGCAACTTCCCGGTCGGCTGGGCGGAGTGGAACGGCGTCTATCGCGACGGCGTGCGCGGCTTCTGGCGGGGGGAGAACGGGCGCCTGGCCGAGCTCGCGTCGCGCGTGTCCGGGTCGAGCGACCTCTACCAGGCCAGCGGCCGGCGCACCTACGCGAGCGTGAACTTCGTGACCGCCCACGACGGCTTCTGCCTGACCGACCTCGTCTCGTACCAGCGGAAGCACAACGAGGCAAACGGCGAGGACAACCGCGACGGGTCGGACGACAACCTGAGCGAGAACTGGGGTGTCGAGGGGCCGACCGACGACGGGGCGGTGAACGACGTACGCGGCCGAATGCGGCGCAACTTCCTGGCCACGCTCGTGTTCTCGCAGGGGGTGCGGATGCTGCTCGGAGG
>DATDIE010000022.1:0-8387 GCA_036521235.1 Acidimicrobiales bacterium
GTCGGCCGCTCCGGCAAGCTGCTCGACCGTCTCATGTGGGAGGAGGTCGGGCTCACCCGGGCCGAGTGCTACATCGCGAACGTCGTGAAGTGCCGGCCGCCGAACAACCGCGACCCGGCGCCGAACGAGATCGAGGCGTGCCGGCCGTATCTGACTGCGCAGATCGCCCTGATCGAGCCGAAGGTGATCGTCACCCTGGGCAACTTCTCGACCAAGCTGTTGCTCGACACCAGCCGCGGCATCCGCGAGCTGCGCGGGCAGGTCTTCGAGCGGAGCGACGCTCTGCTGGTGCCGACGTACCACCCCGCATACGCCCTGCGCGCCGGCGGCGAAGCCATGGCCGAGATGCGGGCGGACTTCGTCCGGGCCAAGCGCCTCCTGGGAGCGGCACCGGCGTGAGTGCGAGTGCGAACGCGGGTTGGCCGTTGCAGAGAACCACGGACTCGGCCGAGGCCACCCGGGCCCTGGCGGCCTCGCTGGCGGGGCTGTGCCGCGCCGGCGACGTCGTCCTCCTCATCGGTGACCTCGGCACGGGCAAGACGGTGTTCGCCCAGGGCTTCGCGGCGGCCCTGGGGGTGCCGGGCCCCGTGACCAGCCCGACCTTCGCGCTCGTGCGGCACTACCGCTGCGGGCCCGTCAGCTCTGTGCGCACACTCATCCACGCCGACGTCTACCGCACCGGCTCGCTGACCGAGGTGGTCGACCTGGCGCTGGCCGAATTGGTCGAAGAGGATGCCGTTGCCGTCGTCGAGTGGGGTGAATTGGCCGCCCCGGCGATGGGGGAGAGCGCGCTCGAGGTGACGCTCGTGGCGCCCGACCCGGTGGCGACGCCCGGGGCGCGCGTCGTCTCGGTCGTGGGCCGCGGCCGCTGGGCCGGCCGGGCGGACGAGGTCGCAGGCGTTCTCGAGCTCGAGCCCTCCTCCGGACGGGGCGCATGACGGTGGCCGGGTCTGCAGGCCTAGCCGCGGTGGCGATCGAGACGGCCACCGAAACGGTCGGCGTGGCGGTCCGCACCCCCGACGGCGTCGAGGCGGAGTTCGTGCTGACCGGTCGGCGTCGTCACGTCGAGACGCTCACCCCGGCGCTCGAGCACGTGCTGGGCCAGGTCGGCCTCGCTCCGGGGGACCTGCAGGTGATCGTGGTCGACGTCGGTCCCGGGCTGTTCACCGGGCTGCGGGTCGGGGTGGCGGCAGCCAAGGGCCTGGCGCAGTCGCTTGGCCTCGGCGTTGTGTGCGCCTCCAGCCTCGAGACCCTCGGCGCCGGCGCCGTGGCGGCCGGCTACTGCGGGCTCGTGCTGGCCTGTGTCGACGCACGCCGGGGCGAGGTCTTCGCGTCCGTGCGCGAGCTGGGCCCGGGTGGGGAGGCGGTGGCAGAGCCCGTCCCGGCCGCTCTGTTCGCGCCGGACGACCTCGCCGTGGTCCTCGCCCAGCTCGGCGGCGCGCCCGTGTGTGCCGTGGGCGACGGGGCGCAGCGTTACGCGGAGGTGCTCGCGGCGGCGCCGGGAGTCGACGTCGTGGCGCCGGCGCTTGCCTTCCCGCCACCGTCTGCGTTGCTCCGCCTCGGGCTGGGCCGCATCGCTCGGGGAGAATCGCCAGTCGACGCAGCATCCGTCGTTCCTCTCTATATGCGCGACGCGGACGCGAAGAGCAACTTCGCCCAGGCGCGGGCCTGAGCGGGGCGACGCGATGCGAATTGAGAAGCTCAAGCGGCGTGACCTGCGCAAGCTTCTTCCCATTGAGAGCCTCGTGTTCCCCGAGCCATGGTCGCCCGAGGTCTTCAACTCCGAGCTGGCGCTGCGTAAGGGCCGCCTCTATCGGGCGGCCTGGGACGGCGAGGACCTGGCGGGCTACATCGGCTTCCTCATCGTCAACGAGGAAGCGCACATGACCACCATTGCGACGGCGCCGGACTACCAGCGCAGCGGGGTGGCCACCATGATGATCGTGGATGCGATGCGGACGTTGCGGGGCGACGGCGTGAAGCACATCTCGCTCGAGGTGGCCGCGAACAACAAGCCGGCGCAGTCCCTCTACCGGCGTTTCGGCTTCGCCCCGGTCGGCGTCCGCAAGAACTACTACCCGGTGACCGGCCAGGACGCGCTCGTCATGTGGGTCTACGACGTCGACTCGGAGGAGTACAGCCACAAGCTCGACCAGTTGGCTGCCACCGGGTACCAGCAGGACCGCGCCTCGTAGTCCCGCCCGGAAGGGCCGCGCTCCTCGAAATCGGTCACGCCCGGCCGAAACGATTTGTATTGCATGGGGTGCGAGTCTTGGCCGAATCTTGAACCTTCTCGTTCAAGGCCTGAACCCGTAGGTTGCATTTGATCGAGAGTCTTGAACGGCAACGCACATACAAATTTGGACGCCGGAGCGCCCTCTTTTGAGGCTGACAGCATCCCGATCGGACCCCCGGCACCCGCCCATAGGGTGACCCTCGTGCCAGCGGGGCCGCCCGGCCCGGCGGAGAGGAGTCCCATGGAAACGGTTGCGCTCGGAACCCAGGGCCTCGTGGTGTCGCGCCAGGGGCTGGGCTGCATGGGGATGTCGGACTTCTACGGGGAGACGAACGACGACGAGTCCATCGCGACGATCCGCCGCGCCCTCGAGCTCGGCGTGACCTTCTTCGACACCTCCGACATGTACGGGCCCTATACGAACGAGATCCTCGTGGGCAAGGCGTTGTTGGGGCGACGCGACCAGGCCGTGATCGCCACCAAGTTCGGCATCGTGCGCGACCCCGACGACCCGGCCAAGCGCGGCATCAACGGCCGGCCCGAATACGTCCATCAGGCCTGCGAAGCGTCGCTCACCCGTCTCGGCGTCGATCACATCGACCTCTACTATCAGCACCGGGTCGACCCCGACACCCCGATCGAAGAGACGGTCGGCGCCATGGGTGAGCTCGTGACGCAGGGCAAAGTGCGCTATCTCGGGCTCTCCGAGGCGGCGCCCGCCACCATCCGGCGCGCCCACGCGGTGCACCCGATATCCGCCCTGCAGACCGAGTATTCGATCTGGTCGCGCGACCCCGAACACGAGATCCTCCCGACGCTGCGCGAGCTCGGCATCGGGTTCGTCCCCTACAGCCCGCTCGGACGCGGGTTTCTCACCGGCACGCTCCGCTCGCTCGACCAGCTTGACGACGCGGACTTCCGCCGCCACAACCCCCGGTTCCAGGGCGGGAATCTGGCCGCCAACGTTGCCATTGTCGAGGTGGTCGACCAGCTGGCGCAGGCCAAGGGCTGCACGCCGGGGCAGATCGCCTTGGCCTTTGTGCACGCAGCCGGCCGCGACGTCGCCCCCATCCCGGGCACGAAGCGCCGCCGCTATCTCGAGGAGAATGTCGGCGCGCTCGACGTCGAGCTCACCGAGGAAGACCTCGCCGTGCTCGACAAGGTGGCACCCGCGCAGGGTGACCGCTACGCCGACATGTCGCCGGTCAACCGCTGAGCCCCAAAGCCGAAGCCGCGTGGCGCGGCCTCGGCCAGATCCGGCGGGACCAGGGGCGCCCGGCATCGGGTGACAACGAGCGATGCCCTACGTAGGGTGGCGCCGCGAGGGGGCTGCGAGAAGGAGGCACCCATGCCCAAGTACCTGTTCGAAGTGCAATACAACGTCGAGGGACTCCGGGGGCTCAAGAGCCAAGGCGGCACGGCCAGGGTCGAGGCGTCGCGGGCGCTCATCGAGGAGCTGGGCGGCCACCTCGAGTCCTTCCATTTCGCGTTCGGGCACAACGACGCCTACCTGATCGCGGAGCTGCCTAGCAACGTCGCCTCCGCGGCGGTCGACCTGATCGCGGGCACGTCCGGGTTCGTCAGCACCCGGACCACCGTGCTGCTCACGCCCGAGGACCTCGACGAAGCGGCGAAGGCGCAGGCCACGTATCGTCCGCCGGGCGCCTGACGATCCCCCTCAGCCCGACCGGGCCCTCGGCGCAACACCCGCGTCCCGCGCCTCGCACAGCTCGGCCAACGCCGCGCTGATGTCGCCCAGCGGGTCGCTCGCCGTGATCTGGCGCTGCAGCCCGTGCGCCCGGGCACGATAGGTCCGCCGGTGCAGGACCCGGCGCACGGCGCGCGCCACCATCGCCGGGGACGGGTGTCCCGTGTGGAGGTTCACCCCGCTGCCGGACCACTGCACGCGCGCCGCGACCTCCGGCTTGTCCTCGCTGTCGCCGGCCACGACGAGCGGGACGCCGTTGGCGAGCGCCTGCTGCACCCCGCCGTAGCCTCCGTTGGTCACCATCACACTGACGTGGGGGAGCAGCCGGTCGTGGGGGATGAACCGCTCGAGGCGCGCGTTGGCCGGCAGCCCGGCGCGCCACGTCTCGGGGTCGGGGCCGCCCGTGGTCGCCACCACCAACACGTCGTCGCCGGCCAGCGCGCGCGTCGTCAGCACCAGCAGCCGGCCCAGGTCGGCGTTGTCCAGCGTGCCCTGGGTCACGTGGACGACCGGGCGGCCGGACGAGAGCTCGCCCCACCACGACGGGGCGACGAAGTCCGACGCGGGGGGCGCCAGGATCGGGCCGACGAAGCGGACCGTCGGGGCCAGGTCGGAGCGCGGGTACTCGAACCCTGCCACCGTGGCCTGCCAGTACGCGTCGACGACCTTGGGCGGGAGGTCGACGAAGTACCCCGGGAACCGCCCGCCGTCCGCCACGCCGGCCTCGGCCAGCCGGTGCTGGGCGAAGCGCTGGATGTCGGCCAGCGCCCCGTGCTCGGTGGCCCAGTTCATGAACCGGTTCCGCGCCCTCGCCGGCGGACCCTTCCCGGGCTGGAGCCCGACGCCGAAGGGCGCCGTGTCGCGGCTGCTGGCCGCGTACGGCATCACGCCGACGCACGCCAGGACGGGCCGGTCCGCCCGAGGACCGAGAGCGAGGGGCAGGGCGCCGAGGAACATCGAGTCGACGACGATGCCGTCGACCGGCGCGCGGTCGAGGATGGCGTGGAGATCCCGGTACTGGCCCGGGACCGGGCCGATGAAGATCCGGCGCAGGTCCTCTTTCACGCCGCGCACCCCACGCTTGGACGACGACTCGCGTTCGGGGTTCGCCGCCATGAGGTCGTGGGCGTCGTACTCCTCGGCGAAGGGGACGAACGACGCGCCGGTCGCGGTGACCTTGTCCTCGTAGTGCGGGGTCGTGAAGAACACGACGTCGTGCCCCTCGTCGACCAGCCGCCGCGCCAACGCCAGCAGCGGGTTGGTGTGCCCCTGCGCCGGCGTCGTGCACAGCACGAAGCGCCGGCGGGTGCTCATGACGGCGCCGGCTCCGCCACGATCGCGCCGACCCAGGGTCCGAGCGTCAGCGAGCCCTCGACCGCCGACCCCTCGAGCTCGTCGTCCGAGGAGAGCACGACGCTCCCGGGCGCCAACCCCTCGAAGGCCGCAGCAGCGTCCGAGAGGTTCAGCAGCACCACCGTGCCGTCGCCCCGGGCGTAGGCCCAGGTGCCGTCCGCCGACGGCAGCGATCGGTAGGTCCCGAAGGCCAGGTCCTCACTCGCCCGCCGCGCCGCGATCACGCGCCGGCAGAACGCCAGCACCGACGACGCATCGGACTCCTGGTCCGCCACGTTGTTGGCCGCCGGGTCGGCCATCGGCAGCCACGGCCGCACTCCGGGGTCGGTGAACCCGCCGCCCGGACCGCCGTGCCACGGCATCGGGGTCCGCTCGGCGTCGCGCCCGGCGTACGGGTAGAAGCGGATGCCGACCGGGTCGAGCATCTCCTCCTTCGGCACGTCGCCGTCCACGAGACCGATCTCGTCGCCGGCGTACAGGAACGGCGTCCCCCGCAGCGTCAGCATCATCACCAGCGCGAGCTTCACCCTGGCGGGGTCGCCGCCCGCCCAGCGCGTCGACAAGCGCGAGAAGTCGTGGTTCGATCCGTGCCACGTCGGCCACGCGCCCGGCGGCAACAGCGCCTCGGTCCGTTCGACCACGTCGCGCAACGCTTCCGCCTCGAACGGCGCAAACATGAACTGGAAGTTGAAGCCCCCGTGCAGCTCGTCGAGCCCGGACCCGAAGAACTGCACGAGCCGCTCGACCGTCTCGACGTTGGTCTCGCCGATCAGCAGGCGCTCGGGCTCATACGAGTCGGCGATGGTGCGCCAGTGCTGCAAGATCCCGTGCGCCTCGGGTCGGTCCGTGTTGTACACGGACTTCACGCCGAAGAATTGCTGGTCGATCGGGTCGTCCTCGGTCGCCGGCGGGTTGTCCCGCAGCAACTTGTCCTTGATCATCATGTTGCAGACGTCGATGCGGAACCCGGCGACGCCGCGGTCCCACCAGAACCGCACGATCTCGTCGAACTCGCGGTGCACGTCGGGGTTCCACCAGTTGAGATCGGGCTGCTCGGCCTCGAAGTTGTGCAGGTAGTACTGCCCGCTCGCCTCGTCGAACTGCCACGCCGGGCCGCCGAAGATGCTCACCCAGTTGTTCGGCAGGCTGCCGTCGGGCTTGGGGTCGGCCCACACGTAGTAGTCGCGGTGCGCGGCATCCCGGCCCGACGCCGCATCGACGAACCACGCGTGGTCACTACTCGTGTGGTTCGGCACGAGGTCCATGAGGACCCGGATCCCCCGGGCCCCCGCCTCGCGCACGAGCGTGTCGAGGTCCGAGAGCGTCCCGTAGTCGGGGTCGATGTCTCGATAGTCCGAGACGTCGTACCCCCAGTCCCGGTTCGGCGAGCACGTCACCGGCGAGAGCCACACGCCGGTCACCCCGAGGCGCTCCAAGTGGTCCAGCTTCGAGATGATGCCCGGCAGGTCGCCCACGCCGTCCCCGTTGGAGTCGGCGTACGACCGCGGATAGATCTGGTAGAAGACGCCGCCGCGCCACCACCGACTCAGCTCGTCCTGCCCCGAGCCCGAGGCCGACCCCCGGTCCGACGCCGACGCCGATGCCGCCATCAGGATCGCGCCCGCGCCACCGAGAGGAGCTGCGCCGTCAACGCGGTCGGCGGCGTCATGCCCGAGGTCTCGACGTCGAGCCCGGTCCCGTACTGGCCGTGCACGAAGTACACGATCTCGGTGCTCGTCGGGGTCGGCTTGCTCCCTTCCCCGGTCACCGTGGCGTCCAGCGTGAACGCCGCGGTGCCCTTGGGCGACGTCACGCGCGTGACGGTGGCACGATCCGACGCCGATGTTGCACCAGCGCTGTTGAGCTCGGCGGCGATGCACCCGGCCGACTTGTGGCTGGACACGGCGGCGAACACGGCGTGCGCATACGCCGCCGACGGATAGATCGAGATCGTGTCCTGCACGAGCTCGCTCCCGCCGGGATTCGAGTACAGCGGGCTGAGCTCCTTCGGCGGATTGCTGGTGACGAGCTTCGTCGGCACGCCCAAGCACCGGGCCAGCTCCGGCCCGCCGGTGAAGCCGGTCCCGCTGGCCGACGTGCTCGGCAGGGGGCTCGCGGTCCAACCGTGCGGCAGGTCCGTCAGCGAGACCAGAGCGCTCTTCGCCTGCGCCTTCTCCTTTGCGGTGGCGGCCGCGCCGGCGGATCCGGACACGGCGCCGGCGGCCAGACCTCCGACTGCCAACCCAATTCCCAACCGCCTGGCCACGCTCACGAGGCCTTTCTTCTAGCAGCTCGGTCCGCGGGCGCGCAGGTCCGCCGCGGGCTCAGAGCCGCTGGACCGCCTCGGCCGAGATGTGCTGGGTCGTCGTGATGGAGAAGGGCTGGCCGATCGAGGTGAACGTGATCTGCTGCCCGAGGCGACCCTTGACCGCGACGAGCTGGGTGACGGTGATGTTCACGATCGCACCGTTGCTGTGCGCCGGCACGCTCATCGAGTAGCCGGCCGTGAAGGGGAACGCCGAGGAGTCCGTGGCCGAGACGAGTGGGATCCCGTACGTCACGCCCTTGGGCGATTTTCCGAACAGCTTCGTCTTGAGGGGCCCCGAGGCCAGCGCCGTCATGCAGGCGGGCAGCTTCTTGTTGGCCACCGTGCCGAGCTCGGCCTGCGCATTCTTGGCGGAAGGGAACACGGTGACGTTGTCGTTGATCGTCAGCGTTCCCGAGGAGTTCTGGAACTGCGGGCTGTTGACCGACGGCGGGTTCTCGGTGATGAGTGACGTCGCCACCCCGATGCAATGGGCGAGCTGCGTGTCACCGACGGTGCTGTTGGGGTTGTTGGGGCTCTTCGTGCTCTGCCACCCCGCCGGCATGTCCGACAGGACGAGCAGTGCGCGGCGGGCCTGGGCGAGCTCGCTCGACCCCGAGCTCGAGCCGGCGCGCACGCTCGCACCGGCCGGGGCCCCGAAGGCGACAAGGCCGAGGGTCGCCGCCAGGGCCGCGCCCCACCAGCCCGCCCGCCGGCAGTGCGTCGTTCGTTTGCCTAGGCCCACCCAGCAGTCCTTCCTGCGCTCGACAGCCGCGCCACCTCCG
>DATDIE010000023.1:0-14272 GCA_036521235.1 Acidimicrobiales bacterium
CTCGGACCCACCGTGGCCCATCAGGTCCGGCGCGATCACGGTGAAGCGGTCCGTCAGGAGCGGCATCACGTCGCGCCAGGTCCGAGAGCTGCCGGCGATCCCGTGGAGCAGCAACAGTGCAGGCCCCGTGCCCTCCATGCGGTACGCGATGTCGTGACCGTGGAGCGAGACGTGCCGGAGTTCAGCTTCCATCGGTTCATCATCGCCCATCCGGGCCGGCCGGGGTGCCCCCGTCCGGGCCCCCGCTCAGTTGCGGCGGAAAAGGCGGCGGTAGCGGGCACCGCCCCCGGTGAGCGCCGTCACGTCGGGGGGCGCCTCGAGGCGTGACGGGTGGCGCGATGCCGAGGAGGCGAGCTCCAGGCGGGCCACGTCCTGCGGCCCGACCACGAGGACCTCGACCTCGGTCACGGCGACGACGGTGCCACCGATGCGGTGATGGCGGTGGGCCTGCTGGCCGAAGTAGTCGCCGGGCTCGAGGCGGATGGTGACGTCGGAGCCGACGCGCAGCACGGCCTCGCCCGAGATCAGGACGTAGAGGTTGTGGTCCTGCGCCAACCCGGAGAGCACCTCGCCGGGGCCGCAGTGGGCGCGCATGGCGTCGTGGGCCACGAACGAGCCCAGGACGTCGGTGGTGCACATCGAGAACGGAGGGAGATCCTCGAGCAACTCGATGATGTCGACACGTTCCGCTGTGAGCATGCTGACTCCCTTCCGATCCGATGCGTGACCCCGTCCTTTCGGGCGGCGCATCCGTTGATTTCGGCGTCAGCCTTCTCCGCCGCGGTTGCCCGACCGGTCGCGGCCCGGTTGCAATCGGGGGGCGGAGATTTGGGCGGAAGTTGGGCGTCCGTGTGGCCGGTTCAGGCCGGCTCGGCGGGGACGGGCACGGGGCCCATCGGCTTGGAGCCGGCCACGTGGTGGGCGGCCCGGGACGCCAGCGCCACCAGGGTCAGCGTCGGGCCGTACCCGCTGGCGGTCGGGAAGACCGACGAGTCCGCCACCACCACGTTGTCCCACTGGTGCACCCTCCCCCACCGGTCGCAGACCGCCGTGGCGGGGTTGTCGCCCATGCGCGCCGTGCCGATGACGTGACGGCTCTCGGGGACGGGCGTGGCACCGATGCCGTGGTACGAGACCCCCGGCGAAGACGTGTGGATCACGTACGCCGCGCCCATCTCCTCGAGGACGCGCTGGAGGATCTTGCCGTGGTGCCTCGACGCGGCCAGCTCATGCCTGCCGGGCTCGTAGGTGACCCGGGCCACCGGGTACCCGCGGGCGTCGCGGATGGACGGGCTGAGGTCGACCGTGTTCGTCGCGTACGGCAGGTCCTCGCCCTGCATGATGAAGGCCCACATGTGGTCGCGCAGGTCGCCGGCGATCATGGCCTCCGCGTGCGCCCTGCCCCACGGCGAGTGGCGGGCCGACATGATCGGGAGCCCGCCGCCGCTGTGCTCGACGAGACCGCCGCGGATCCAGGGCAGGCCCGCCTCCTTGGCGGCGGCGCGGGCCGCGTCGTCCTGCACCATGGCGTCGTCGTGCACATGGGTGACGGCACGCCCCTTCTCGGGGTGCAGGCTGAGTGCGGGGAAGTGCCCGACCACGATCGTCTGGAAGTGCACCATGAGGTGCCGCCCGAGGGACGGGTGCTCGAGGCCCGACAGCAGCAGCAGGCGGGGCGTCTCGATGGCGCCGCCCGCCACGACAACGAGCCCGGTCGACATGGTGTGCGTGTTCCCGTCGGTGTCCATGTACTCGACGCCGGTCGCCGTGCGGCCGTTCGTCAAGATCCGGGTCACGAACGTCTCGGGCATGAGATGGGCCCGCCCGGTGGCCATCGCCTTGGTGAGCAACGCCACCGGGTCGCCCTTGGCGTGGATGGGGCAGCCGAAGAAGGCGCAGAACCCGCAGTTGTTGCAGGCGGGCCGCCCGTCGTAGGCGATGCTGTTCGCCGCCGTCGGCGCCTCGTAGGGGTGCAGCCCGATGGTCTCGGCCGCCTTGGACGAGAGCACCGCGCCGTACATCGGAGGCCCCGGCGGCATCGGGTACGGGCCCGACCGCCACGCCGCGAACGGGTTGGCCCCGGTCCGGCCGGAGACCCCGATGGCGCGCTCCACCTCCGCGTAGTACGGCTCGAGCTCGGCGTACTCGAGCGGCCAGTCGTCGACGTGCGCGTCCGGCTGCGGGCCGTTCAGGGTGCGCAGGCGGAAGTCCTCTTCGCGGAAGCGCGGCACCTTGCCGTCGGCGTGCGTGCCGCCGCCGCCCACGGTCGTCGGGATGGAGTTCACCTCGCCGACGTGCGTGTGCTCGCCCTCGGCGGCGTTGCGCCGGAACGCCCGCGGCTCGACGAGCGGGTCGGGGCCGAGGAAGTAACGCGAGATGAACTTGATCTCGTCGTTGGAGTAGTCGCCCGACGGCTTGGTCATGTCCGCCGGGTCGAGCAGGTGGTTGCGTCCCTTCTCCATGATCGTCACGGACCACCCGGCGCGCGTGAGCACCTCGGCGACCGTGGCGCCACCCGGCCCGGAGCCGATGACGATGGCGTCGGGGGTGCCGGCCGGCCCGGCGGTTCCGGCGGCTCCGGCACTCACGGCTGCGACACCTCGGCGTCGCTGTAGCCCCGCGGCTGCACGTCCCCCTCCACGCCGATGTAGGCCCACCCGACGGCGCCGCGGTTGCCGCCGTACTCGGGCGCGCCGTACATGCCCTCGCAGCAGTGCTCCCACAGCAGCTCGCGGAACTCGTCGGCCTCGCGCAACCGGCGACGCTGCTCCTTGCCGTCGGCGTCGGCGAAGTCGGCGCCCAGCGCGGCGAGGCCGTCGCGGTAGCGCTGTTGCAGCCCGATCACCGGGCCGTTGAACTCACGCTCGGCCAAGCCCTGCGACCCCTCGATGCGCATGCGCCACGCCAGCTCGTCCAGCCTCGTGAGCGGGACGAAGTCGCCGAAGCGGGCCTCCCCGCCGTGACGGCCCGACGACGGCCCGCCCGCCCAGATGCGCGGCGGGTCGAAGGTGAAGGCGCCGAGCAGCGTGTCGACGTAGTCGGCGACGCCGGCCTCGTCGGCTCCGGGCCCGCCGAAGCCCGAGGGCATCAGCTGCTGGCACGTGGCCCGCAACGTCGCGTACTCCTGCTCGCTCAACCAGACGGGCACCGGGCAAACGTAGCGTGGCGCCCGCCCCCGTTGCTGACGCTGGTGTCAGGTTTGCGGGGTCTCGGCCCTCAGGAAGTAGGTTGCCCCGGGCCGGCCGGTCACATCGGCGGGACGCGCTCGACGGCGGGGCCCCGGGCGACCCGATGCGCCATCCACGCCGCGGCGCGTCCGCTCTCTTCGAGCGCGTCGCTGACGAAGTTGCCGGTCTGGGCGGCCCCGAACTCGACGAGGCGCGTGGCGTTCGTCATGACCCGGAAACCGGGGCCGCGATAGTGACGTCCGACCGCCCGCACCGGCACCACCGGGAGCCGCAGGCACCACGCGACCAGCGCGCCCGCCGTCTCCGCCACCGTCGAGTGGTGGCTAACGAGGTCGGCGTAGCGCCCCGTCACCACCGCGACGATGTTCTCGAGTGCCTCGGAGCCCGGCTCGAAGTAGTTCGAGTGCGCCCGCACGACGGGATGGTCGTCCGCGTTGGTGCGCAGGCGCTGGCCCCCGAACGTCGGGGCCGACGGCGCCGTCCCGAAGATCCCGAGCTCGGCGACGGCGTCGCCCGGAGCCTGCTCCGCAAAGAAGTGCGACTTCTCCATGTGCAGCTGCCGCAGGTCGTCGACCGTCATGCCGGGACTGCCGGCCACGACCACGTCGGTGCAGCGCAGCCCGCAGTCGGCCAGGGCGGCGCCGGTCACCACGGACCCGAAGCTGTGGGCGACGATCGTGACGGAGTGGTCGGGCCCGACGGGCAGCGACGCCACGAACTCGGTGAGGTCCTGGGCCGCCTTCACCAACGTGTCGGTGCACTCGATCGACCCGGTGGCGGCCGCCAGGATGTCGGCCGGGTTGTCGTACCCCTTCCACAGCACCACCGCGGTCGAGGCGGCGGCCGCGTAGAGGTTGCGTGACCCCGGAATCCAGTCCGCGCACAGGTTCGTCCCGTCGCCCACGCCGGGCACCACGACGGCGACGTGGTCCGACGCGGCAAACTCGCCGAAGCCCACCGCGTAGTGCTGTTCGTGCGGTCGGTAGAGCACGATGTCGCCTTCGCACGAGAGCAGCGTCTCGAGCAACCGGAACCGGTCGGGCTCGTCCTCGCGCCGCGTCGCGGCCAGGTCGAGGCGTGCCGCGGCGAGGTTGTCGGCGGCGCGGCGCGCCCACAGGTCCGGTTCGTGCACGGCGCGAGGTTACGCCGCCGCGGCGGCGGCCCGGCCTAACCTTGGCGCTTATGGGCCCCGCCCTGGCGATCCTGGCCGCCCTGTTCTTCGCCCTGGGCACCGTGTTGCAACAGAAGGGGACGCTCAGCACCGAGGCGGGCGAGGGCGACCCGCATTTCCTCCTGCAGATCTTGCGGCGGCCGGTCTGGCTGGCCGGGGCGATCCTCATGGCCGTGGGCTGGGTCCTCCAGGCCACCGCCCTCGACCGCGCCTCCCTCGTCGTCGTCCAGTCCCTCACCGCGCTCCAGCTCGTCGTCGCGCTCCCCCTCGGCGCGTGGCTGACCGATCAGCGCATCGGGCGGCGCGAGCTGACCGGCGCCGCGCTCACCATGATCGGGATCATCTTCTTCATCTCGGCCGGCCAGCCGCAGGGCGGCACGACCCACCCGAGCGCGGCGTCGTGGTGGACCGCCTGCATCACCATCGCGGTCCTGATGGTCCTTCTCGTCGCGCTCGGGAGGCGCTTCAGCGGGGCGGCCATGGCGCTGACGATCGGCGCCGCCGCCGGGCTCGGTTTCGGCCTGCAGGCGGCGGTCACGAAGACGTTCGTCGTCGAGATCGGTGGAGGGATCCCCTCGCTGCTGAGCAGCTGGTCGGTCTGGGTCCTGATCGTGTCCGCCGTGACCGGGTTCGCGTTGCAACAGTCCGCCCTCAAGACGGGCATACTGGCGCCGGCCATGGCCTCCGCCAATTCCGTCACGCTCTTCACCAGCGTGATCCTCGGCATCACCGTGTACGGGGAGACGATCTCGAAGAACGGGACGGGACACTCGAGCGCGGCCTTCGTCGGCCTGTTCGTGGCGATCGTGGGGATCGCGCTGCTCGCCGGGTCCGACGCGCCGCAGTCCGCCACGCCCGGGGCTCCGGGCGCGCCAGACGCGTCGCCCGCCGCGTGAGCCCTCGCGGCGTCCCCGGCTCCGGCGGCTTCGGCTGAGGCGCGCCGGGCCATGGTCCTCGCGACCGCGGGCGTGGCCGCGGACACCTGGTGGCAGTACCTGCTCCTCTTCCTGGCCGTCGCCGCGTCGTGGGCGGGAGTCCCGGCCATCGGCGCCACTGCACTGACGGCGGCCGGGGTGGCCGCGAGCCAGGGCAAGCTCAACCTGGCCGTCGTCGTCCTGGTGGCGACGGCCGGAGGCGAGGTGGGCGGGCTCATCGGGTACGCGGTCGGGGATCGCTGGGGACGGGTCCTCCTCGATCGCCCCGGCAAGCATCAAGAAGGCCGGCGACGGATCGTCGAAAAGGGAGAAGTGGCCTATGCGCGATGGGGTCGCCTGGCCGTCTTCTTCACGCCGGCCATCGTCTCGGGCACGGCCAAGATGCGCCACGGCCAGTTCGTGCTGTGGAACCTGATCGCGTCGCTGGCCTTCTCCGTCTCGGTGGCGGCCAGCGCGTTCGGGTTCGGCCGCCTCGTCACAGGCAACCACACCGTCCACGACATCGTCACGTTCATCGTCGGCCTCGCGGTCGGCGTGCTCATCATGATGTGGTTCGTCCGCCACCGCCGGCGCAGCGCGGCCAAGCGCGCGCCGACGTAGGGGACGCGGCCGGCCTGCGTCGGCCGCGGACGACTCAGCGGGGCAGGCCCAGGATCCGGCCCGCGATGATGTCCCGCTGCACCTGTGACGTGCCGCCGGCGATCCCGGCGGCCTTGCTCCAGAGCCACTGACGGGCCCACGGCCCCGACTCCGCCGACGTCGGGTCACGACCGGTCACGAGCAGCGCGGCCTCGGCCATCCCCTGCGTCATGGACGTCCACGTGAGCTTGATCCAGCTCGACTCCGGGCCGGGCTCCTCCCCCCGCCCCAGCCGCGTCAGCGTGCGGAGGTTGTGCAGGCGGAGCACACCGAGCTCCACATACGCGCCGGCGAGCGCGTCCGCCACCATGGGGTCGTCGAGCGAGCCGTTGCGGCGGGCCTCGTCGTAGAGGCGCGCCAGATAGGTCTCGTGCACGACCTGCTCCTTGAACGGGAAGTTCGTCCCCCGTTCGTGCGCCAACGTCGACCCTGCCACCGTCCACCCGTGGCCCTCGGAGCCGATCAGGTGCTCCGACGACACGAAGACGTCTGTCAGGAACACCTCGTTGAACTCGGCGTCGCCCGTCATCTGCACGAGCGGACGAACGTCCACGCCGGGGTCGGACATGTCCACGATCAACGCGCTGATGCCCTGCTGCGGGCGCGCCGCGTCGGGCTCGGTCCGCGCCAGGCACAACCCCCAGGTGGCGAACTGGGCGTAGGAGGTCCAGACCTTGCGGCCGGTGACCAGGTACCCGCCCTCGACCGGCGTGGCGCGCGTCGACAGTGAGGCCAGGTCACTGCCGGCATCGGGCTCGCTGAAGAGCTGGCACCAGATCTCTTCCGCCGAGAGGATCGCGGGCAGATGGCGCAGGCGCTGCTCCTCGGAGCCGTGCGCGAGGAGGGTCGGCCCGACCAGGTTGATGCCTACCCGGTTGACCGGCTGCGGCGCCTGGGAGCGTGCGTACTCGCTCTGGTAGAGGGCGACCTGGACGGGGGTCGCGCTGCGCCCGCCGTAGGCCTCGGGCCAGTGGACGCCGACCCAGCGATCGGCGGCGAGCGTCGCCTGCCACTCCCGTCCCCACGCCACCTCGTCGGCCAGGTCGACGAAGGCCGGCGGCTGCCGCCCGTGGTCGTCGAGCCAGGCGCGGAAGGACGAGGCGAACTCCTCGTCCTCCTTCTTCAGCGCGAGATCCATGCGACTTCCGCCGGCCGGCCTGACATCGGCGTCACGTTAGTGGCGCCCGGGTATCGTCCCCTGCCGTGACGGCGCGCCTCCGACCCACCTGGGTGCCGAGCCAGGCCCGCGCCTACCGCCGCCCGGGCGGGCCCTGGGACGTGCCGACGCTCGACGACCTCATCTCCGCGCACGGCGGCGAGATCGTCGACGGTGCGACGCGCCTGTCCGCCGCCGAGGCCGACGCCCTCGTCGCCACGATCGCCGGCGGCCTCCGGGCCCGTGGCGCGCGGCCGGGGTCCGCGGTGGCGTGGCAGGTCCCGAACAGCCTCGCCGCGGCTGTGTTGACGCGGGCGTGTTGGCGCCTCGGCGCCGTGGCCGCCCCCGTCCTCCACTCCTTCGGCGCGGCCGACGTCGAGGGGGCGCTGGCCCAGATCGACCCGGCGCTCGTGCTCGAGCTCGGTCCGGACGTGATCTCGGACCCGGTCGCGCTCACCGACGGGCTGGGCGGCACGCCCGTGCCTTCGGGCGGCGGGCCGGCCAAGCCGTCCGATGTGGCGCTGGTCCTGTTCACCTCGGGCTCGACCGGGATCCCGAAGGCGGTGCTGCACACGCACCGCGGCCTGAGCTGGAAGGCCTCGTTGATGGCCGACGTCCACGGCCTCGGTCCCGACGACGTCGTGCTGATGCCCGCGCCCATGGCCCACATCTCCGGTCTGCTCAACGGCGTGCTCGTCCCGGGCGCGGCCGGGATGCGCGCCGTGCTGATGCGGCGCTTCGACCCCGAAGTGGCGCTCGGGCTCGTTCGCGACGAACGCGTCTCGTTCATGGCCGGGCCCCCGACGTTCTTCATCGCGATGAAGACGGCCCTCGGTGGCGCTTCCGGCCCCGGGTTCGACGTGTCCTCGGTGCGGCTCATCTCCAGCGGCGGGGCGTCGGTGACCCCCGCCTTCATCGAGGACACGGCGCGCACCTTCGGGTGCCGCGTCAAGCGCACCTACGGCTCCACCGAGGCCCCCACCGTCACGACGAGCACGAACGACGACCCCTTCGAGATCGCCCGCGACACCGACGGGCGTGCCGTCGGGCACGTGGAGCTCCGCGTCGCCGACCCCGAGACCGGCGCCCTCCGGCGGCGCGGCACGGCGGGAGAGCTCTGGGTGCGCGGGCCCGAGATGTTCGCCGGGTACGCCGACCCCGCGCAGACCGCGGCGGTCGTGGCGCGGGGTGGATGGTTCCGCACGGGCGACCTCGCGACGGTCGACCGCGAGGGATGGTTGCGCATCGTCGGCCGGTTGAAAGACGTGATCATCCGTGGCGGCGAGAACATCTCGGCCTCAGAGGTGGAGGCCGCGCTCGAGGCGCACCCCGACGTCCGCCACGCCGTGGCCGTCGGGTACCCCGACGCCTTGATGGGTGAGCGCGTGGCCGCCTTCGTCGAGTCCGCCGCGCCGTTCGACCTCGAGGAGTGCCGTCGTTGGTTCTCCAGCCGGGGCATCGCCACCTTCAAGACGCCGGAAAGAGTCGTGCAACTGGAGCACCGTCCGCTCCTCGGCTCCGGCAAGGCCGACCGGGCGGCGTTGCGCCGCCGGGCCGCCGAGACCGGGTGACCCCGCTCCGCCGTCGCGCGGGTACCCCCGAGGACGCAGGAGCCGGAACTAGCGTTGGCCAGATGCCTCGCCGCAACCTGATCCCGCTCGCGCTCCTGGCCGTGCTCGCCGTCGGGACGGCAGTCTTCGCCGTCATCGGTTTCGCCGCAGCGCCGACTGCGACGACGATCTCCGTGCAGAACGCGACCGCGACGACGTTCGGCTCGCCCACGGGGTCCACGTCGTTCCTGATGGACCTCGTGAGCACGCTCGCTTCCGGGCCCCAGAGTGCCGCCCTCTCCCAGGAGCACCTCGTCGACTTCATCGCGCCGGACCTCATGAGGGTGGCCCCGGTGGGCACGCGTTCGAAGACGGTCACCGTCCTGCACGAGCCGGCCGTCTCCTGCGCCCTGCACGCGTACGCCGCCATGCTGGCCGGTTCGACGTCCTGGGCCCAGAAGAACGACACGTACACCAGGACCGAGACGGTGGCGGCCTACTCCGCCCGGGTGCCCAGCGCGGTCGGGAGCACGTGCGAGCCGCAGCCGGTCACCGCGAGCGGCCAGGTCTACGAGACGGCGATCATCCATTCGGGCTATCTCGTCGCGGCGCGGGTTCGGATCGTGGTGCCGCCCCAGACCCTGAGCAGCGGACGGACCGCGGCCCACGGGGTCGAGACCCAGACGATGGTCTTCATCGAGATCGGCGGGGTCCTCGTCCGCACGCTCAAGGCGTAGCCCGCACCGGCGTCCGCGTCCGCGGCGGCGTCGGTGGCCGATCAGGACAGGGCGGAGCCGGACTCCAACCGGGTGCGCAGGATGTGCGCGATGCGGTCACGGTGCCGCGACGCGTCGCCGTAGCTGACCTGGTCCAGCTGGGCGCGCTTGACGTAGAGGTGCATGTCGTGCTCCCAGGTGAAGCCGATGCCCCCGTGCACCTGGAGCCCGGTCCCCATGACGCGACGCGACGCGTCGGAGCACCACGCCTTGGCCATGCTCGCCGCGAGCGCATGGTCGGGATCGTCCGCGGCGGCACACCAGGCGGCGTAGTACACCGTCGAGCGCATCCCCTCGACGTCGACGAGCGCGTCGGCCAGCATGTGCTTGACCGCCTGGAACGAGCCGATCGGCTTGCCGAATTGGACGCGGTCCTTGGCGTACGCCACGGACATCGACAGCACGTGGTCCGCCGCGCCCAGCATCTCCGCCGACACCAGCGTCGCCGCACGGTCGAGCGTGCGTGCGGCGGCGTCGGCACCGCCGATTCGCCGCGCCGGCGTGGCGTCGAGGGCCAGCACCCCGAGCTCCCGCGTCCGGTCCATGGCGGCCACGGGCTCGGGATGCCCGACGGCCTCGAGATCGACGGCGTAGACGGCGTCGGCGGTGACAACGACGGCCACGGCGGCGGACGGCACATACAGCGCCGGCGGCATCGCACCGTCCAGGCGCACCTCGCCTTCGGCCGCGGCGGGGGTTACCGCGAGGCGCCCGTCGGGGGCGAACACCACGCACCCGACCGCGGAGCCCTGGCTCAGCGCCTCGCGCCACTCCTTGGTCCCGGCGTCGGCGCGCGCCTCCGGCTCGCTCAGCGCTCCCAGCGCCACCACCGAAGGGAGATACGGGGCCGCCACGAGCCGGCGTCCCACCTCCTCGCAGAGCACGGCGACCTCGACGAGGCCGAGCCCGAGCCCGCCCTCGTCCTCGGGCAACTCGAGGGCGAGCCAACCCTGCTCGGACATGGCGTCCCACACCACCGCGTCGTAGCCGCGCGGCGCGTCGGCCGCGGACGCACCGGCCGAGGTCGACGCGTCGCCGGCGCCCGGCAGCGTGCCGACGACGGCACCCGTGCCCACCCGGGCCCGCAAGGCTTCGTGCCCCGCCCTGCTCTCGAGCAGCGTCGCCGCCGCTTCGCGCAGCGCCTGTTGGTCGGCCGAGAGGTCGAAGTCCACGGCGGCGCAGTCTACGGTCACCGCTGACACGGGTGTCACCTCGGAAGTCGCCTGTGCCATGCTGCGGCGGATGGATCTCCGCTCCACGGCGCAGCAAGAGGAGCTGCGCGACGCGTTCCGGGGGTGGCTCGAGGAGCACCTGCCGTGGCCGTACGGCGTCGGACTGCCCCCCCGTTTCGACGACCTCGCCGAGACGGTGGCGTTCGGGCGCCGCTGGCAGGGAGACCTGGCCGCGGCGGGTTGGGTCGGCGTCACGTGGCCGGAGGCCTACGGCGGGCGTGGCCTCGGTGCGTTGGAGAACTACGTGGTCATCGAGGAGCTGGCGCGGGCGCGGGCGCCGGAGCTGGTCGGGCGCATCGGCATCAACCTCGTCGGCCCGACCCTGCTGGCGCACGGGACAGAGGACCAAAAGGCGCGCTTCTTGCCCCGGATCCTCTCGGCCGAGGAGCTGTGGTGCCAGCTCTTCAGCGAGCCCGACGCGGGCAGCGACCTCGCGTCCCTGACCACCCGCGCGGTGCCGGTGGACGGAGGGTACCGCGTGACCGGCCGCAAGGTCTGGACCTCCTATGCCCAGTTCGCGCGCTGGGGCCTGTGCCTCACACGGAGCGACCCGGACGCGCCGAAGCGCCAGCAGGGCATCACCGCGTTGATCGTGGACATGCGCGCCGATGGTGTGGGCGTCCATCCGCTCGTGCAGTCGACCGGCGAGGCCGAGTTCAACGAGGTCGAGCTGGACGACCTCTTCGTCCCCGACGAGTGCCGCGTCGGCGACGAGGGCGCGGGCTGGACGGTGGCCGGGTCGACGTTGGCGCACGAACGGGGGATCAACCCACGCCAGCTGGTCATCCACACCCAGCTCATCGAGGAGCTGCTGCGGCTGGCCCGGGACAACGGGAGCTTCGACGACTGGCGCCTGCGCCAGGAGCTGGCCCAGGCGGCCACCGAGGTCCGGCTGTTCCAGCTGCACAACTGGCGGTCGCTCACCCGGCTGTCCAAGGGCGAGGCGCCCGGTCCCGAGGGCAGTGCCCTGAAGCTGTACTGGAGCGAGATGTCCAAGCGCCTCCACCGCACGGCCCTCGATGTGCTGGGCGAGGCCGCGCCGTTGTGGGAAGGGGCGCCGGGGAACCCGGCCGACGGGGCCTGGCAGCGCTCGTGGCTCTATTACCAGGCCTCCTCGATCTTCGCCGGCACGAACGAGATCCAGCGGACGCTCGTGGGCGAGCGCGTCCTCGGGCTCCCCCGGGGCTGAGCAAGTGGCTGGATGCGTGGCCCGCCGCGGCAGGATGGCGGCAGGAGGATGACCGACATGGCCGACGAGGCACCGCAGTTCGAGGAGATCATCTACCAGGTGGACGGGCCCGTGGCCACGATCACCATGAACCGGCCGGACGTGGCCAACGCGCAGGACTCCACGCTGATCGACGAGATCGACGCTGCCTTCGACCTGGCGGACGCCGACGACGACGTGCGCGTCGTGATCCTGGCCGGTGCGGGCAAGCACTTCTCGTCCGGTCACGACCTCAAGGCGCTCGTCGCCGGGGACGGCTCGGACCCGTGGGTGGCGATGCGCGAGACGCCCGAGGGGAAGTTCCACCACGAGAAGACGATGTACTTCGACCGCTGCCTGCGCATCCACGACTTCCGCAAGCCGACGATCGCCGCCGTCCAAGGGAGCTGCGTCGCCGCGGGGTTGATGCTGGCGGCCATGTGCGACCTCATCGTGGCGGCCGACGACGCGGTGTTCTCGAACCCGGTCCTGCGCCTCACCGGTGCCGGCGTGGAGCTGCTCGTCGAGCCGTGGGAGCTCGGGATCCGCAAGGCGAAGGAGTTCCTCTTCACCGGCGACACGATCGACGCGCAGGAGGCGTGGCGCCTCGGGCTGGTGAACCGCGTCGTCCCTCGGGCCGAGCTCGAGGACAGGACGCGCGAGCTGGCCGAGCGGGTCGCCCTCGTCCCGCCCGTCACGGCCCAGACGGTCAAGGAGACCATCAACGAGACCGCCAACCTCATGGGGAAGCGCGACGCGCTGAAGTACCACTTCATGGCCCACCACTGGGTGCACAACTCGGCCACCGCCCTCAACGCGCTCGCCGCCCGCAAGGCCAAGGGCTCCATGAAGGAGGTCATCGCGGAGCGGGACCAGGGCCAACCGCAGTCGTGACCGACGCGACGGGAGGCCCGCTGCGCGGCATCCGGGTCATCGACGTGGGCACCCGGATCTCGGCCCCGTTCTGCGCCGGGCTGCTGGGCGAGCTCGGGGCGGACGTGATCAAGGTCGAGCTGCCCGGCGGGGGTGACTTCATGCGCACGATGGGACCCTTCGTCCCGGTCGAGGACGGTCCGGACTACTCGCTGTCGTGGGCGGTCGAAGGGCGCGGGCGCCGGGGCGTGACCTGCGACCTGCGCCAACCGGAGGGCAAGGAACTGTTCACGCGGCTCGTGGCCAAGGCCGACGTCCTGTGCGAGAACTTCCGCCCCGGCACGATGGAACGATGGGGCCTCGGCCCCGACGACCTCCCCGAGGATCTCGTGTACGTGCGCGTCAGCGTCTTCGGGCAGAGCGGGCCCTACGCGCCGCGCCCCGGCCTCGACCGGTTGGGCATCGCGTTCGGCGGCCTGCTGCACATCACGGGCGACCCAGACCGACCGCCCGTGCGCCCCGGCGTCACGATCTCGGACTACCTGACCGGGACGTTCGCCGCCGTGGCCGCCGTGGCCGCCCTCTACGGCCGCGACGCCTCGGGTGGCCGCGCCGGTGCGACGGGGCCGAGCGGATCGGGGGAGGTCATCGACGCGCCGCTCTACGGGTCGATCCTGCGCATCCTGGAATGGACGCTCGCCGGCTACGACCGGTTGGGCATCGTCCGCGAGCGCGAGGGCAACCGCGTCGGCCAGTCGGCGCCCCTCGACAACTACCCCACCGCCGACGGGACGTTCGTGTGCATCGTCGCCGCGTCCGATGCGAACTTCGCCCGCATCTGCTCCGCCATGGGCCGACCCGAGCTCACGCAGGACCCGCGCTTCGACACGCTGGCGCACCGCGCCGCCAACGGCAACGAGATCAACGGGATCGTGGCGGCGTGGGTGTCCAGCCTCACGGCCGACGAGGTCACCACGCGCTGCGTGGAGCACGACGTGCCGGTCGGGACCGCCTACAGCGCGGCCGACATCTTCGCCGACCCCCACATGGCCGAACGGGGCGACCTCGTGCCCGTGGACGACCCGGTCGTCGGCGCCATCCGCCAGCAGGCCCCGTTCCCGCGGCTCACGAAGAACCCGGGCCCGAAGCCCGTCGGCGCACCCCGCCTGGGCGAGCACAACAAAGAGGTCTGGTGCGACCTGGTCGGCGTGAGCGAGGCGGAGCTCGACGACCTCACCGCCCGCGGGGTCCTCTGAGCATCCGCCGCGGCGCGGCGGCTAGAGGAGTGCGATCAGCCGCCCGAGGAACGAGGCCCCACCGAAGGTGAAGATCCCGCCGTCGGCGGCGGCCAGCCAGTACCCGTTGGTCACGTTGTCGGCCGCCATGCCCACGACGGGGGCGACGAGCGGGGTGCCGCCGGTCGAGCCGTCGAAGGGGGCGTCGCCGTAGGTGAAGATCCCTCCGTCGGAGGCCACGAAGCGGTAGCCCCGCCCGTTGGGCGCGGCCTCCATGCCCACGATGGGCTTGTTCAACGTGATGCTGCCC
>DATDIE010000024.1:0-2983 GCA_036521235.1 Acidimicrobiales bacterium
GCCGACCTCGTTGATCGTGAAGCCGTCCGTGGCCAGCGCGCCGGCGACCAGGTGCGCCACGCCGTTGGCGGTCGACGCGTTCAGCACGTCGATGTGCACCTGGCTGTGCGGGATCGTCGTGGTCGTCGTCGTGGGGGCCGCGCCCTTGCCGTTCGTGGCGGCGACCGGCGTGGCGGTCGGGCTGACCCCGATGGCGTTGAAGGCGGCGATCATGTTCTGCGCGTACGGCTGCGCCTCCTGCAGCACGTCGGCGCCGCCGTCGGTGACGAGCGCGGTCGTCGGCAGCGTCTCTGTCACGAGGTTGGTGCCCGACAGCCCGCGGAACGTCGTGGCGATGTTGTAGAGGTCGGCCTCGGTCAGGCTGTCGTCGATCGTCACGTTGCCCACCGACGCCCCGATGAACGAGTTGATCGCCAGCGGGTTGGTGATCGACGAGTTGGCCTTCTGGAGCACGGCGCGGAAGAAGGCGTCCTGGCGCTGGATGCGGCTGAAGTCCGACAGGCCGTCGTACTCCCACTCGCCCTTGGGGTTGATGTAGTAGAGGTGCCGGGCGCGCACGAGCTGCAGTGCGGTCACGCCGTTGACGACCTGGCAGCCCGTCTGCGTCACGGCGAGGCCGGTGTAGGCGTCCTTCACCGCGGTGGGGAAGTCCAGCGTGATGCCGCCCAGGGCGTTCACCATGTCCGTGAAGCCGGGGAAGTCGACGTTGACGTAGTGGTTGATCTGGATCCCGAGGTCCTTCTCGATCGTCTGGATCAACAGGTCGGGCCCGGAGTCGTACGCCGCATTGATGCGGTTCATCCCCGAGATGCCGCTGTCGTTGCCCGGGATGTTCACCCATAGGTCGCGTGGGATGGACAGGATCGTCACCGTCTTGTTGGCCGGGTCGAAGCGGGCCACCATCGTGACGTCGCTGCGCTGGCCGCCGGCGTTGCCTTCGTTCCCGACCTCGCTGGACAGCGTCTGGTTGTCCCCGACGAAGGCCCGCGAGTCGGAGCCGACGACGAGGATGTTGAACGGCTGCATCGGGTCGGCCGACTGGGCGACGAGGTGCTTGGCGTGGACCTTCTTGATCTCGTCGTAGCGGTACTTGGCGTAGAAGTAGACGCCGCCTGCGCCGAGCGCCCCGAGCAGCACGAGGGCGGACAGCGCGTAGATGACGCGACGGCGCCAACGGTGCTGCCGCTTGAGCGCCTTCTTGCGCGACTTGCGCAGCTCGGTCTGGAGGTCCGCGCGCGAACGCGCCGTCCCCTCCAAGATCTCGCCCGCGTCGAGCGGCGCGTCGGCCGCGTCGAGCGGCGCGTCGGCCGCGTCGGCCGCGTCGGCCGCGTCGGGCGGAACGTCGGGGTCCGCCGGGAAGGCAGGCGGCGGTTCGAGGGCGGCGGCCTCCTCGTCGGCGGGCGGCGTCGGCGCGGCGTCCGGAACCGGGTGCGGCGTCCTGTCCGAGAAGTCCGGTGAGATCTCCGGGGGCTCCGGAGTCTCGGGGGGATCGGGGTCGTCAGGCGCCAAGATCCAGAAAATACCTGCCCGGGGGGTCAGATAGCCTGCGCCGGTGCATTTTGACCTTCCCGACGAACTGGCCGAGTTGCAGGCGACGGTGCGCCGGCTGGCCCAGGACAAGGTGAAGCCCCGGGCCCGGGCGATCGACAAGGAGAGCGCCTACCCGACCGACATCTTCGAGGCGTTCCGTGACGCCGGGCTGCTCGGGCTGTGTATCCCGCCCGAATACGGCGGCTCGGGTGCGGGCATCTTGGGCCTGGCGCTCGCCATCGAGGAGGTGGCGAAGTACTCCAACACCGCCGCCCTGATGCTCCTGCTGACCCGGCTTCCGACGGGGCCGGTGATGATCGCCGGCACCGAGGAACAGCGCAAGCGGTACCTGCCCGGCATCTGCGACGGGACGCTCCGGGCGGCCTTCGGGCTGTCCGAGCCCCAGGCCGGCAGCGATGTGATGGGGATGCGGACACGGGCGGTGCCCGACACGGGCTCGGACGGCGGCTGGGTCCTCAACGGCACCAAGTGCTGGATGTCGGGCGTGCGCGAGGCGGACTGGTACACGGTCTTCGCCAAGACCTCCGAGCCGACCAGCCGGGCGCACGACTCCGTGACGGCGTTCATCGTCGAGCGCTCCTGGGACGGCGTCGACGTCGGTCGCACCGACCACAAGATGGGCGTGCGCGGCGTCGACACCGGCGAACTGTTGTTGACCGACGTCCACGTCCCCGCCGAGAACGTGATCGGCGAGGTCGGCGGCTTCCGCCTCGCCATGCTCGGGCTGAACGCGATGCGCCCCATCGTCGCGGCGCGGGGCATCGGCCTGGCCGAGGGCGCGCTCATGTACGCCACCGAGTACGTGCAGCAGCGCGCCGCCTTCGGCAAGACGATCGCGGACTTCCAGGGGATCCAGTGGGAGATCGCCAAGTGTGCGGTCGACATAGAGGCGGCCCGTTTGCTCACGTACCGGGCCGCCGTGCTGGCCGACGAGGGCAAGTACACCAAGGAGTGGGTGCCGTACCTGTCCATGGCCAAGTACCACGCCACCGAGCTCGCCGTGCGGGCCTCTTCCCTGGCCGTCCAGCTGCTGGGCGCGGCGGGGTACATGGAGGACCACCCGACCGAGCAGTGGTACCGCGACGCCAAGCAGCTGACGATCGTGGAGGGGACCTCCCAGGTGCAGCTCGGGCTGATCGCGCGGGGGGTCCTGGACCGGGACCTGTGGTGGGACTAGAGGAGTTCGCCGGCTGGCCGACCGTGCTGGCCACTTTGTCGGCCCGTGAGGCTTTGAGCGGGGGCCAGGCCGAAGCCACGATGCGCGTGATCTTCAACGGCGAGGCCACGCCCGCCCAGATCGGCGCCTTCCTCACACTGCTGCACGCCAAGGGCGAGACGGCCGAGGAGGTCACGGGTCTGGCCCGGGCCATGGTCGACGCCGCCGTGCCGTGCCCGCTCGGCCTGCCCGACGACGCCGTCGTCGTCGACCTCG
>DATDIE010000025.1:0-2334 GCA_036521235.1 Acidimicrobiales bacterium
ATACGCGCGCGTGACGTCGTCGGCCGCGAACAGCCCCGTCTCCGCTCCCGCCTCGACTGCCATGTTGGCCACCGCCATCCGCTCGTCGATCGACAGTGCCCGCGCGCCCTCGCCGACGAACTCGAGCACGGCGTTGGTCGCGCCGGCCACCCCGATCTCTGCGATGACCGCCAGGATCAGGTCCTTGCCCGAGACGAAACCGCGGCGGACGCCGTCAAAGCGCACGCGGATCGTCGCCGGCACCGGCTGCCAGAACTCGCCGTTGGCCAGGGCGGCGGCGATGTCCGTGGAGCCCAGGCCGCTCCCAAACGCGCCGAGCGCCCCGTAGGTGCACGTGTGCGAATCCCCGCCGACGATCACCTCGCCGGGAACGATCCAGCCCTCCTCGGCCAGGAGCATGTGCTCGATCCCGCCGCGTCCCTGGTCATAGAAGGTGACGCCCTGATCCAGTGCCCAGTCCTTGAGGCGCTTCTGCAGCGCCGCCGAGCGGGCGTCCTTGGCCGGGACGAAGTGGTCGGCCACCATCACCACCCGCGCTGGATCGAACACCCGACCTGCCCCGATCTTCTCCATCTGGCGGAAGGCGACCGGGCCGGAGACGTCGTTGGCCATCACCGTGTCGACGCGCACCATGACGATGTCGCCCGGCGACAGGTCATCCACCTCGGCGTGAGCCAGGAGGATCTTCTCGGCCAGCGTGTGGGCCATGTTTCGCCCGCGCGTCTTCTAGGCGCCCGCGGACCGTCCCGCGAGCCGGGCATCGAAGCTGCGGCGCTCGTCGGCGATCTGCTCGCCGAGTTGCTCCATCGACGGCACCGGCCCGAAGTCAAACTCGGGCGGATCGTCGCGCTCGCTGCGCATCCGCTCGCGTTCGCGCTCGGTCGCCGCGGTGTCGATCTCGCCGTCGGCGGAGACGATCACGCCGTACTCCGCGGCCGCGGCCTGCACGGAGACCAGGCCGGCGTGGACGTCGGCCGCGGTCCGGTCGGGTTCACGATCGAGAGGATCGCCGAGGCCGCCCGCGCCGGCGGTGGAGAAGACGAGCCGATCGCCCTTCGTGATCGGGAACGTCTCGACCTTGGACGGCAGCCGCTCCTCGGACCCGTCGGCGTGGATGATCAGCTTCTCCGAGCTCATCCCGTGTTGGCCGCCGTTGTAGCCCCACGGGAAGGTGACGGCGCGGTCGTCCTGGAAGGAGATCGTCCCGTCAGACAGGAACCGGTAGGTCTTGGCAACCCCGTGGCCGCCACGGTGATAGCCGGCGCCGCCGGAGTCAATCCTCGCCCTGCAGGACTCGATCTCGATCGGGTAGTACTTCTCGAGGTACTCGGTGGGCACGGCCTTGAACATCGGCCACCACGAGTGACCGTCCAGACCGTCGCCGACGGGGCGGGCCGGGATCCCGCCGTAGAGGATCTCCAGGACCTGGAAGTCCTCGCCGTTCTCGTCGGTCCCGGCGAAGACGAAGTTCGGGCTGGTCCCGTAGCCGCCGGAGACGGCGAACTGGGCCAGGGCCTTGGAGAACACCGCCCCGACGACGTCGAACTGGCGGGCCATGAGGCTGAGCCGGTTGCCGACCGGGGCGGGGAAGGTCGGGCGCAGGATCGAGCCCTCGGGCAGGGTGACGTTGATGAGGTCGTAGTAGCCGTCGTTGAAGACCAGATCCGGCGAGAAGGCCATGATCAGGAAGACGCCCATGAACATCTTGAACATCTCGGGGTTCAGATAGAAGTTCACCGATCCCGGGACCTCGGGGCTTGACCCCGTCCAGTCGACGTTCATCGTGTCCCCGTCACGCCATAGCGCCATCTGGAGCTTGATCGGGCCGTTGCCCAGCCCGTCGTCATCGGCGTAGTCGGTGAACTCGAAGCGCTCCCCGTCGGGCAGGTGGGTGCGGATGAGCTCGATCAGGCCCGAGCGCGTGCGGTCG
Source organism: Acidimicrobiales bacterium (assembly GCA_036521235.1). Taxonomy (GTDB): domain Bacteria; phylum Actinomycetota; class Acidimicrobiia; order Acidimicrobiales; family RAAP-2; genus Bog-473. The sequence continues at coordinate 1,931 of DATDIE010000025.1, forward strand.
AGCATCGCGTCGCACGCCTCCAGGTAGGTGTCCTTGCCAAAGCGTGCACACAGTTCGCGCACCCGCGCCGCGCCCGCGGCGGTGCCGGCGGCGATGGCTTTGATATCGGCCTCCACCATCTTGGGCGTGCGCGTGTTGTGGCAGAAGAGCCGGAGCGCCTCCTCGTTGAGCTTGCCCTGGTCATAGAGCTTGATCGGGGGCATGCGGATGCCCTCGTAGTAGATGCTGCGCGCGCTGATCGGCATCGACCCCGGCGCCGTGCCGCCGACGTCCATCAGGTTGCCCCACTGCGAGGCGTAGCCGACCAGATCGTCGTCATAGAAGATCGGGCGCAGGATGAGAAAGTCCGGGCAGTGCGAGATCGCGCCCTCGCACATGTACGGGTCGTTGAGCGCGATCACATC